>CAZBQQ010000064.1:24874-27545 GCA_964493965.1 uncultured Solibacteraceae bacterium | reverse complement strand
GCCTTCAGTTCCCAAACGCCATTCAAGTTACGAAGGCCGTAGAGGACTCTTCGCTCGCGCTTAGCGTAAAAGGTTCTGCGCGACCACAGGGTGTGCACCGCCGCCTGGAGGTGTCGGGTCGTCCGGGAAGGAACAGCGACACGGACGGACATAGAGTGCCGTGTCGGCGACTGCTCCGGAATGACCCAGCCCATTGGGGCAGGATTGAACTGCAGTATGACGCTCCAATCAAAAAGTGGAAGACCGGTTCTGCTGAAGCCAGCGCCGCCATACCCACTCGGCCACGCAAAACCACCGGCCGCGGTCCACCGGGTCTGATGAGGGCGCAGCCAATGGGAACACGCTCCTACTTCGGCGAAGAGCCTCGAACCATCGGCAACGGCCTTGAGTGCTGATGCGTCCTCGGCCAGAATCTTCAGTACTTGTTCCCATAGCGCCGGGTCGTCTTCCGCAGACAGCCGGTCCTTGAGGGTGACTGGCAAGGCCAGAGACCCTTGAAGTTGATCCGTCATTCCAGATCCATCGTACGCCAGACTACACCCGGACTTTTGAGGCCGGATCAGGAGCGTCGCCCCCTCGATCACAGCTTTCCGCAACCACATTCGCCCTGCGTCCTCACCAACTTGCCTGCCTGCGGCCCTGCCCATCGTCACCATCCCGGTGTACACTCTTGCCGGTGACACATGCCGCTTAGAGGCCAGTCCACCCGGGTCTACAGACAAAAACACCGAACGAACCCACCATCAAGGACAACCCTTTGCTAATGATAGACCTGGCGGAATCCAATCGAACCCACGGGACCCCCTTGCTCTCATTCCTAGCGTTTGCTAACATAGCACTTGCTAACCTAGTAGGCACTAGCAGGAGGCCGACACTTTGCAGCGAATGACGTCCGACGATCGCCGCGCCGCCATCATGGAGACCGCCATCAAGCTCTTCTCCGAACGCGGCTTTCGTGGAACCACCACCCGCGCCCTGGCCGACGCCATCGGCGTCTCCGAGCCCGTCCTCTACGAGCATTTCAAGTCCAAGCGCGAGCTGTTCGAAGCCATCATCGACGTCAAATCGCGCGAAGGCGTGGCCCGCGCCACCGCCCTCCTACAGCCTCTCGCCGACGCCGGACAGGACCGCGATCTCCTCATCGGCCTGGCCGAATTCGTGGTTCAGTGCCACACCGAAGACGAACCTTACGGCCGGCTGGTCCTCATGGCCGCTCTCGAAGGCCCCGAGCTGGGCGACATCTTCTATGACCGCCAGCGCGAGGCCTACGAGATGCTCGCGGAGTATTTCGCCGCCCGCACCCAGGCCGGCGTCTTTCGCGAAGTCGATCCCATCGTCGCGGCCCGAGTCTTTCTGGGCATGTCCGTGAACTTCGGCATGAGCCGTATGCTCTACCGCGGCGCGTCCGAATTGGGCGGCGTCCGTGAAGTCGTGGAACAAATGGTCGATGTATTCATGAAGGGAATCTCCAAATGAGACTCGCTGCACTCGTCATACTCGCTCTGACGCTTTTTATGACCGGCTGCGCCCAGCGCGGCCAAACCGACGCGGAGGCTGCCGCGAAGGCCAAGGCCGCCGATCCCGTCGTGGTCCGCGTGGCCACGGCCGAAACGCGCCATCTCGGCTCGAATGTCTCCGTCACCGGCTCGCTCCAGCCCGATGAAAGCGTGTCGGTCAGCTCCGAGGTTGCCGGCCGTTTGGCTGAGGTTCGCACCGATTTCGGCCAGACCGTGCACCAGGGCGACATCATCGCCGAGCTCGACAAGCGCGAGCTGACCATACAGTGCGACCGCGCCCGCGCCGCCCTCGCCCAGGCGCTGGCCGCCATCGGCCTCGACCCCAACCAGCAGGACGTCACGCCCGAATCGACGCCCGCCATCCGCCAGGCCAAGGCGCAGATGGAAGATGCCCGCTTCAAGTTCGACATGGCGGCCAAGCTCTATAAGAGCGGCGACGTTTCCCAAGAGCGCTACACCGAGATCGAGAAAGGCCTGCATGCGCGCGAGGCCGGCTACGAGGCTACCCGCGACATGCTGCGCACGCAGCTTGCCGCCGTGCAGGCTCTGCGCGCCGACGTGCGTTTTTGCGAGAAGCGCCTGGGTGACGCCACGGTGCGCGCGCCGTTTGACGGCCAGATCTCCGCGCGCCTGGTTTCGCCCGGCCAGTACATGCGGGAGAACACGCCCATCGTCACGCTGGTCAAGCCCTGGCCCTTGCGCCTGCGCGCCGACATTCCGGAATTCGCGGCCACCGCGGTGCGCACCGGAGGCACGCTGATCTTTACTACCGATGCCGCTCCCGGCGCACAGTTCCGCGCCCACGTCACGGAGCTGAATCCAACGCTCGACGCTCACTCGCGCTCGCTCTCGGTCGAGGCCCGCCTGACGGACCGCGATCCCCAGCTCCGCGCCGGCATGTTCGTCCAGGTGCAACTCGCCCTGGCCGGCGACACCGCCGCCGTGGTGGTTCCCAAAGAGGCGCTCTACCAGCTCGCCGGTCTCACCAAGGTCTTCACCGTGAAGGCAGGGAAGGTGACCGAAAGCAAGGTTTCGACCGGCGTCGAGGTCGACGGCTGGATTGAGATCCCCGGCGGCGCCATACACGCCGGCGACCAGGTTGCCGTCAGCAAGCTGCCCATGCTCTTTGACGGTCTCGCGGTGCGTACCGAGGC
>CAZBQQ010000064.1:3839-24774 GCA_964493965.1 uncultured Solibacteraceae bacterium | reverse complement strand
TTGCCGTCAGCAAGCTGCCCATGCTCTTTGACGGTCTCGCGGTGCGTACCGAGGCGGGGAGGTAGGCCATGCAAAAGCTTGCCCGAATCTGCATCGAGAGGCCTGTCTTCGCCACCATGCTCATCCTGGCGCTGGTGGTGCTCGGCGTCAGCGCCTATATGAAGCTGGGTGTTGACCTCTACCCCAAAATCGAATTCCCGGTGGTCACCATCACCACTACCCTGCGCGGCGCCTCGCCCGAAGAGGTGGAGACGCAGGTCACCAAGCGCATCGAGGAATCCGTCAACACCGTCAGCGGCATCGACGAGCTGCGCTCTCTCTCGGCCGAAGGCGTCTCGATCACGTGGGTCACCTTCGTGCTCGAGAAGGATCCCGACGTCGCCGCTCAGGAGATGCGCGATAAGGTCGCCGCCATCACGCGCGACCTGCCCAAGGACGTGGACCCGCCGGTCATCGAGAAGATCTCGACCGACGCTTCGCCCGTCATCAGCATCATCCTCTCCTCGCGGCGCGACCTGCGCGAGACCACCAAGATCGTCGACGACCAGGTGAAGAAGAACATCGAGTCCATCGACGGTGTAGGCCAGGTGCGCTTCATCGGCGACCGCGCCCGCCAGATACAGGTCTGGCTGGACGGCGGCAAGCTGTACTCCTACAACCTGAACATTGACCAGGTCCGCGGCGCGCTGGCCGCACAGAACGTCGAAATCCCCGGAGGCCGAGTGGACCAGGGGTCGCGCGAGGTGAGCCTGCGCACCCTGGGCCGCATCGAGCGCCCGGCCGATTTCGCCAACATCATCGTCGCCTCGCTGGGCGGTTCCCCGGTGCGCATCCGCGACATCGGAACGGTGGAAGACGGCGTCGAAGAGGCACGGTCGGAGGCGCGGCTGGATGGCCAGCCGGCGGTGGTGCTCGAAGTCCGCAAGCAGTCCGGCACAAACACCCTCGACGTGGTCCACGCCGTCAAGAACCGCATCGCCCAGCTTCAACCGCTGCTGCCGCCCGACTTCAAGATCACGTATGCCGGCGACCAGTCCACGTTCATCGAAGAGTCTTTCAAGGCCGTGCAGGAGCACCTGCTGCTGGGCGGCATGTGCGCGGGCTTTGTGGTGCTGCTGTTCATGCGGAGCTGGCGCACTACCCTGATCGCCGCCGTCGCCATTCCTATCTCGATCATCTCCACCTACTCGCTGATGAACATGATGGGCTTCACGCTCAACCAGATCACCATGCTGGCCCTGGTGCTGGTGGTGGGCATCGTGATCGACGACGCCATCGTGGTGCTCGAGAACATTTTCCGCAATGCGGAGGAGAAGCACCTGCCTCCGGTCGAGGCAGCCATCCAGGGCACCAAGGAAATCGGCCTGGCCGTCATGGCCACCACCTTCAGCCTGGTGATCATCTTCCTGCCCGTGGCCATGATGACCGGCATCGTCGGCCGCTTCATGTCCAGCTTCGGCTACACCGCGGCTTTCGCCGTGCTGGTCTCGCTGCTGGTGAGCTTCACGCTGACGCCCATGCTCAGCTCGCGCTTCCTGAAGATGGGCAACGGGCAGAACGGCGGGTCCACCAAGGACACGATCCTGTTCCGCGCGCTGTCCGGGCCGTATCGCCGCATGCTGCGCTGGTCGATGGCGCACCGCTGGGTGATCGTCGTCTGCGCGATTCTGGTCACTCTCTCCACCGTCCCCATGTTCCTGCATATGGGCAAGGACTTCCTGCCCATAGACGACCAGAGCGAGTTCGAGATTGCCGTGCGCATGCCCGTCGGCTCCTCGCTCGACGGCAGCTCCGCCATGATGCGCGAGATCGAATCGGACATTCATACGCTGCCCGGCATCCGCAACGTGCTCACCACACTGGGAGCCGATAGCCGGCGCCAGGTGGACCGTGGCTCGCTGCTGATCGAACTGGTGCCCGTCGATCAGCGCAAAGAGTCGCAGTTCGACATCATGACGCAGGCCCGCGAGAGGCTGCGCAAGTACCGCGACCTGACCATCGCCGTCCAGCCGCCCGCCATGTTCGCCGGCGCCGGTCCCAACAAGGACCTGCAGTTCTTCATTCAGGGACCGGACTTCGCGCACCTGGAGCAGTACATGGCGACCATCCGGGCGAAGCTGGCGAGCACGCCGGGCGTCCGCGATATGGAAAGCTCGTACGAGCCGGGCAAGCCCGAGCTGCGCGTTCACATCAACCGCGCCAAGGCGGCCGACCTCGGCGTGAACGTCGCTTCGATCGCCACCGCGCTGCGCACGCTGGTCGGCGGCGATCCGCAGGCCACCACCTACCGCGAAGGCGACGACCGCTACGACGTGCAGCTGCGCGTCCAGAAGCAATTTCGCGACTCGGCGCGCTCGCTCGAGCGCCTCTACGTTCCCTCCGCCATGCTGGGCAACGTCCCGGTCTCCAACGTGGTCACGGTCGAAGAGGGAACCGGGCCCACCCAGATCGATCGCGTGAACCGCCAGCGCCAGATCATGCTCACGGCCAATTTCGCCCAAGGCCAGTCGCTGAGCAACGTCATCGGCATTCTGGACCGCACCACCGCGGAACTGAATATGCCGCCGGAATACCGTCTCGGCCTGGTGGGGCGCAGCAAGGAATTCGGGCGCGCGGCGATGGGCTTCGTGGTCGCCTTCGTGCTCTCCATCATCTTTATGTACATGGTGCTGGCTGCGCAGTTCGAGAGCTTCATCGACCCGGTCACCATCCTCATCAGCCTGCCGCTGGCCGTTCCCTTCGCGCTGCTGACTCTGTTCCTGACCGGCGAGAACTTTCAGATCATTTACACCTCTCTCGGCATTCTGATGCTGTTCGGCATCGTCAAGAAAAACGCCATCTTGCAGATCGATCACATCAAGGCCCTTCGCTTCAAGGAAGGCAAGCCACGCCAGGAGGCCATCCTCCTCGGCTGCGAGGACCGGCTGCGTCCCATCCTCATGACCACCGCCTCTCTGGTCGCGGGCATGTTGCCCATGGCTCTCGGCGGCGGCGCCGGCTCCTCTTCGCGCCGCAGCATCGCCATCGTCGTCATCGGAGGCCAGACCCTGTGCCTGCTGCTCACCCTGCTGGTCACCCCGGTGACGTACTCCCTGTTTGACGACCTCGGCCACCTCAAGCTCTTTGCCCGGTTCGGCGCGTTCCTGCGCGGCCTCAGACCGCGGCGGGCCGTCGGCGTCACCGCTCCACTCCTTCTGATTCTGCTCGTCCTGGCCGCTGCCGCTCCGGCGCGCGCCGATCAGTCGTCCCGCGTCGGCGTGGGCACGACTCAGCACAAGATGACGCTGCGCGAGGCCATCGAGCTGGCGCTGGGCCAGAACCTCGATATCGAGATCGAGAAGACCAACCGGGACACGGCCGCCCAGGCCCTCAAGGGCGCACACGGCTATCTCGACACCACCCTGCGCTGGTCGCCTTCGATTCTCTCCGCGAAGATTCCCACCAGCTCCATCCTCATGGGCGCCGACGGCATCCTTGCCGAGCACGTTCACACGGAAAACTTCTCCGTGAGGCAGATGCTCCCCTGGAACGGGGCCGGCTTGGGCGTGGATTTCGAAAACAACCGCCAGTCCACCACGAATCCCTTTGATTCGCTGAACCCGTATTTCAACACCAAGCTGACGGTCAGCTTCACGCAGCCGCTGCTGCGCAACCGCGCCATCGATCCTTATCGCGCCGAGCTGAAGATCCGCCGCAAGCGGCTCGATCTTTCGGTCACGGATTTCGCGCTGCGCAACATCGACGTGGTCACGCGCGTCGAGCAGGCTTACTGGGGCCTGGTCGCCGCGCGCCAGGCCGTCGACGTGCTTTCCGACAGCGTCGAATGGGCCCGCCAGCAACTCGCCATGACCAAACGCATGGTGGCCGCCGGCACACAGGCCCAAGTCGAGACTTCGGCCGCCGAAGCCGAGCTCGAGCGCCGGCTGGACACCTACTACTCGGGCATCGGCATGGTGACCGAGGCCGAGAACGGCCTTAAACTCATGCTGACCGCGTCGCGTGAGAACTCCTTGTGGGGCGACGAAATCGTACCCGTGGACATCGAGACCCTGGAGCCGCCCGAGGCGGGCGACTTGCGGGAAGCGGTCGGCGCCGCGCTGAAACACCGCCCCGAGATGCGCTCCGTAGCGACCCAGCGGGAGGTGGCGGCCATCGGGACCAAGCTGAATGCCGACCAGCTCAAGCCGCAACTGAACCTCGTCGCCGGTTACGTTAACACCGGTCTCGCCGGCACCGCCACGACGGGCGATCCGTTCTCCCAGCTCTTCGGCGGCATTGTCAACCAGATCAACGAGCTCTCGATCCCGGCCGGTCTTCCGCCCCTGGCCTTCAGCTTCGGCGCTCTTCCTGCCAGCCTCAACGGCGGCTACGGGAAGGCGCTCTCGAATCTGTTCAGCGGCAACTACCCCACCGTGCAGGTGGGCCTGACTCTCGACCTGACCCCGCGCAACCGGGCCGCCCACGCCAACCTCGCCGAGAGCACGATCCTGGAGCGCCGGCTCAAACTCGAGCAGGCGCGTCTCGAACTGGGCATCGAAGCGCAGGTGCGGAACGCCATGCAGGCGCTCGCAACGGCGCGCCAGCGCATCGTGGCCGCCGAGGCCAGCGCGCGTGCCGCCAAGGAGAAGCTCGACAGCGAAACCCGCATGTATCAATCCGGCGAGTCGACCAACTTCCTGGTGCTTACCCGCCAGAACGAATACGCCGATTCACGCCGGCGCGACGTCGACGCCCGCCTGGACGCCAATAAGGCCATCGCCCAGCTTCGTCAGGCTGTGGGCTCGACGCTGGACGCCTACAAGATACGGCTGCAGTAGTTCTACGGTTCGGCCTGTGAGACCGGTTGGGTGCCCAGGACGTTATCGAGGAATGCGGCGACCACGGTGATGTAGCCCCGCGGGTCGCCGCCGAGCGCGGAGTGATACGTTCCCGGCCGGATCGACAACTGTTTTTGGGGGCTTGGGGTCAAGCGATAAAGCTCGTCGGTCACGGCACGCGGCACGACGGGATCCTTCTCCGCGGCCAGGTACAGCACCGGCGTACGGTCGATCCGTTTAACTGCATCCCGCACGTACCCATCGGGCCCGTCGAAAGATACGCCGGTTCGCAGAAAGAATCCCTGCCGCGACAGCCATGCGAACCCGGGCGTCGTGAAGAACCATAGTTGAAGACGATGCGAGAGCGCCACCGCGCCGGCGGGGGCATGTGAGAGCAGGTCCCTCTCGCGACGCAGTACGTCGGTCTTGTCCAGATAGGCGCTGTCGGCGATGACCGCTGCGATGCCCGGCGTTCTCGAAGCCGCGAGCAGCGCCGCCACCGCGCCCGACGAGTAGCCCAGGATCGCGACCGGTTCGCCTTTGTCGTGCGCCTTGACCCATCGCACCGCGGCCTCCACGTCCAGCGCTTCCCGGTAGTCGAAGGTGGTGTACTTGCCGCCGCTCTCGCCGTGCGCGCGCAAATCCAGCATCAGAACGGAGAAGCCGTGCGGCAGTAGCCGGGCGGCGGTGTACCCCATGCCGGTCTTGTTCGTTTGCGAGCCGTGCACCAGAATGACGGTGCACTTGGGAACCGGCACGCTCCACGCCCGCTCATACCAGGCCTTGAGGGGGATCTCGTCGGTGGACTGGAACGAGACGGTCTGAGGGCTGAGCCCAAAGCGCCGGGCGGGCGCGATCTGCCTGGTCCAGCCATCCTTGGGCCCGATGACGAGCCCGGCGGGCAACAGGGTTATGAGGAGGAGGAATGGCAACGCCACCAGGAACGGAGCCACGCGTTTGAAGCGCTGCATGTCCCGCTGGAGCGAGGGGCTGACGACGGTCGCCCCGTGCTGCTTGGGAGTCGCTGTTTTCGGAGTCTCTTTTTCCGCCGGAGGTTCCATCTTAGCTGGCCTTTCCTTGCCCGTCCCTGGCGGCGGCGATCGCCTCCAGGTATTCCCGGGCTCGTTGCTCGATGACGTCGAAGCGCCCCTCGGCGAGGCTCTTGGCGTCCACCAGTTCGCCTCCCACCGCCACCGCGCATGCGCCGGCCTTCAGAAACTCGCCCGCGGTTTTGAGGTTCACGCCACCGGTAGGGATCATTTCGATCTGGGGGAACGGTCCCTTGAGAGCCTTGATGTAGGACGGCCCGCCGACGTTGCCGCACGGAAAGATCTTCACGACATCGGCGCCCGACTCCCACGCGGTGAGAACCTCGGTGGGCGTGAGGGCGCCGGCTATCACTACCCTGGCATAACGGTGCGCCATTTCGATGGTGGAGACGCGCAGGCTCGGCGTCACCAGGAACTGCGCGCCCGCCAGGATGCACGCTCGGGCGGTCTCGGGATCGAGGACGGTTCCGGCGCCGACCACCAGTTTGTCGCCGAACTCGCCGGCGCACTGCTCGAGCACGCGCAACGCGCCCGGAACGGTCATGGTGATCTCTGCCGACCGTATGCCGCCGCGGTAGAAGGCCTGAATCGCGCGCAGCGCTCCATCGGCGCTCGCGGCGCGAACCACCGGCACGATTCCCGTCTCTTTAATGAAGGAGAGGATCTGGTCTTTAGTCACGAGAGTACGATCTTAGCAGGGCCGGCCTACGACTACCAGCGGGGTGCGGAGCGGAGTGACCTCGGGCCAAGCCGGGTGGCCTTGGGACCCTCGCCACAGGCGTCCGAAAGAATGTGACGAAATTCGATGTTGGCCGCTCAGTTCGCATTTGATTGCACCACGGCAGCGTGGACGTGCCTCCGAGGGGAGCATAGCGCGGCTGGCAAGGCGGCAGGGAGGGGAGGGCGCGGCAAACGCATGAAGATTCGGGGAAAAGATTGTTGGCGGAAGTGCGACTGGGAGGGACAGGCTCCGCGGTTTCCAGGCTCGGGCTCGTTGCCCGGGCCTGTGGGCACTGTGGATCGGGCCCGCTACTTTGCTGGCCGGACCGAGCGGGACCGTCTTCGCTCCAGGCCAGACCGCGGAGATCACGGCAGAAGCCACGCCCCTGGCTTTTCGCGCCGTCGCCGTCATAGGCACGCTCGGCTTCAGCCAGATCTCGAGGGCGGCTCCGTACCGGTTCCAGGTCCAGATACCCGCCGACACCACTCCGGGGGTGCAGAGGATGAATGCGTCGGGGTAGCCTACAGACGGCGCCGCGGTCCATTCTGAACCAGTCGGGATCGCCATCGAGCGGCCTGACAGTCCGCCGAAACCTGAGTGTGACCGCCTGGTTCTTCTTGAGATCGGGGACGACTGGGACCTTAGGGCCTTCGCCGGCGGTTCGACGGCCCGCAGTGGCTTCCGTGGACGATCACGGGGTGGTGACCGCCGTGCGGCCAGGGTCAGCCAGGGTGACCATCACGAACGGTGGGGCTCGGGCTGTGTTGCTCTTCACGGTGGTAGTCCCGCATCGGCAGTAGAGAGCTCCCGATCACCACCGGAAGGCGGGGACACGTTGGAAGGTTGCAGGGCAGGGAGCGTACTTTATGAATTCGCACTTCGCTGCGAGTGCACGTATGACGGGGATCGCATCATGCTTTGCGACTCTATTCGCGGACAACACCTGGCCTGTACGGTCCAGGCCGTCGCCTACGCCGACGGCCTGACGAACAGTTCGGTGACTGCGGCGACGTATACGATTCAATAGCCACCAGCATCGGCCCGGAGCGCCGCACACATCGCGCTTGCTTGAAATCGCAGGCTGCCCGGACAGCGGCCACGAAACCCTTGCGGCCCTGCGGACGATGTGATATCACTAGTTCTAAGTTCGACTCACCGCGGGCCGTATCGAGCCTCGGTGACGTGTGCTTGTTACGTTTAATTAACCAAGGAGTGGCTTTCCATGGAGCCCGCCAACCGCAGACTCATCCGCCCGGCTCTGGTCGAAACGAAAGAGCAGCCGATCGCCAACCGGCGCGTCAACAGCGCTCCCAGCAACCTTAAGAAAACTTCGCCTCCGGACCAAACCAACGCGGAGAATTTTTACTACGTGAAGCAGATGCAGGCGAAGACGCCGATGGTCATCGTGCTGCAGGACGGGGAGACGATCGAGGGCACCATCGAGTGGTACGACAAGAGCTGCCTGAAGATTCACCGCGACAACGGCCCGAACATCCTGCTTTACAAGCCCTGCATCAAGTATCTGTATAAGGCGTAGGGGAGCGCGGCACACAGCAAGCAGGAGGCGGGTCTGGAGACCCGCTGCAGGACTGGAGTCCTGCCCCACGCATCAGCGATTGCGCTGTTCCAGGCGGTGCGCCCTGCGCCGGCTGGCTTCCTCGTAACGCCGCTTCTCCTCTTCGGTTTCAGGAATCACCGGAGCGATGACCACCCGTTTCCCGGCGGCATCCATGGTCACGAAAGTCAGATAGGCGGACGCGGTGTGCTCGCGCTGGCCCGTCACCAGGTCCTCGACGAAGACCTTGACCCCCACCTCCATGGACGTGCGGAACGCCCGGTTCACCGATGACTTCAGCGTGATGAGCTGCCCGATGTGGATGGGGTGCAGGAACGTCATGTGGTCCACGGACGCCGTGACCACCGGGCAGCG
The DNA here is from genome assembly GCA_964493965.1 of uncultured Solibacteraceae bacterium. Taxonomy (GTDB): domain Bacteria; phylum Acidobacteriota; class Terriglobia; order Bryobacterales; family Bryobacteraceae; genus DASWZN01. Next base: position 16,257 of record CAZBQQ010000064.1, on the reverse strand, counting down.
GGTGTGGCGCATCGCGGCGAGCGCGCCGGCCATGTCCACCAGGTGCATCACGCGGCCGCCCAGCAGGAAGCCCAGCGGATTGGCGTCGTTCGGAAGCGCGATTTCGGAGTACTCGGACGCGGACGCGCCTACGGGCCGTCCGGCCAGGGGCGCGGGTTCGGGATTCATGGCGGACGTCACGGAAGGTTCACCTCCGGTGCGGGCTATGGGACTTTTCGTCGGGTTCGGTCTTGCGCCGCAGGTAGCTTTCCACATAGGCGCGGGCCTGCTTCTCGAAAGTCTCGCTGGGGCCATCCCGGAACAGGCCGGTTGCCGTCTCGAATTCGATGGTGCCATGCTCCGCGGTGTCGCGGCCCCGCTCGGCGACGTAAAAGATCCGAATGAGGTCCGAGGCGTCATCGGCCACGCTGTAGCGGATGGCGTCCGGGCCGCGGTGCTTCTTGGGGAAGTGCGAACATCGCGTGGCGGCATGGCCGACGTTGCAGCATTCGCGCAGCGTCTCGACCGCCGGCATCTGTTCGTGCATCGGATCCGCGCGGCATATCCCGCTGTAGGGATCGCCGAGAGGCAGGCGGGGGTGCTTCGGCCAGGCCGTTTCAGCCAGCCTCTTCGTGGGAAAGAAATACGGGCATGCCATCGCAGGTATATTAGCATAGAGGTTCGAAAGGCCCGGCAGAGGAGGGCAGGCATGAATCGTCTGGAGACGCTCAAAGAGCTGGTTCGACAGAATCCTTCCGACACGTTCGCGCGCTACGGGCTGGCGATGGAGTACGCCCGCGGCGGCGATTTCGAGGCGTCGGCCGCCGAGTACAAAGGCCTCGTGGACGCGCATCCCGACTACTCCGCGGCGTACTACCACGGCGGGAAGGTGCTGGAGCGCCTGGGCCGTCTCGAAGAGGCCCGGGAGTTCTATCGACTGGGCATCGCGGTCACGACGCGCCTGGGGGATTCGCACGCGCGCGACGAGTTGCAGGGGGCGCTGGAAATGCTGGGATGACCCCGCCAAGGCTAAAACACTTCTGGCCACGGATGAACACGGATGAACACGGATAAGAAACACGAGGAAACAGGTTTGTTCTATTCGTGTCCATTCGTGTTCCTTCGTGGCCCCCACTGTTTTTCGGGACTTTGGAGGAGACCACATGGACACCATTAGCCTTCTATTGATGGAACTGGAGCAGGAGGCGCAGACCACCCGGCGATTGCTGGACGTGCTGCCCGAAGACAAGCTGGCGTGGACGCCGCACCAGAAGTCGATGACGCTGGGGCAGCTGGCCATGCACATTGTGCTGATTCCGTCGGCCATCGCGTCGGTGGTCGAAGCCGATTCCTTCGACGTCTCCGCGAACAACGTGCCGCCGCAACCCTCGTCGCGCGCCCAGGTGATCGAGGCATTCGAGAAGAGCCAGGCCGAGGCCGTCGAGAAACTCGGCGAGTTCGACGATGCCGCGCTGGCGAAAATGTGGTCGGCGAAGAAGGGCAGCCGCACCGTGACGATGCTCCCGCGCGGCGCGGTCATCCGCTTCATCCTGCTGAATCACCTGATCCACCACCGCGGCCAGCTTTCGGTCTACCTGCGCCTGCTCGACGTCCCGCTGCCGTCGATCTACGGCCCCAGTGCGGACGAGAATCCCTGGGGGTAACACAGCCTCGTTGGAACTCCGCCGTATGAAGTTCGTATTATCTGCTATGGTCCGTGACATCCGTTATGCCATCCGCACGCTGCTGAAGAATCCGGCGTTCACTTTGATTGCGGTCTTCGCCCTGGCGCTGGGTATCGGCGCCAATACGGCTATCTTCACGGTTGTGGACCGCGTGCTGCTGCGGCCCTTGCCCTACAAAGACGCAGGCCGCCTTGTGAACGGCGTCCGCCAGTTCAAGACCGGGGCAAGCCCGTCCATGTCCATCCCCAAGTTCGTCTCCTTCCTCCAGGCCGATCTTCTCGAGGCGGTCGCGATTTACGACTTCATGGGACCGGGCATGAACCTCAGCGGCGCCGGCACGCCGGAGCAGGTCAGGGGCGTACACGTTTCGGAGGCCTACTTCCGACTGTTCGGTGTTGCGCCGCTGATCGGCCGCACCTTCTCGCCCGACGAGGACCGGCCCGGCGGGCCGCGGGTCATGGTCCTGACCAATGGCCTCTGGAAGCGGCGCTTTGGCGGCGACCCGGGTATGGTCGGCCGCTCCATCCGGATCAATTCCGAGCCCTTCACGGTCATCGGCGTCATGGGCCCCGACTTCGCCGGCGAGCCGGAGACCGACCTCTTCCTTCCGGAGCAGGCCGATCTCAACAGCGCCAACCAGGGGCACTTCCTCCTGCTTGGCGCGCGTCTCAAGCCCGGCGTGACCATCGAGCAGGCCAATGCGCAACTGCGCGTCGTCGCCGACCGTTTCCGCAAGCTCTATCCCGGCGTCATCGACGACGAGACCTTTGCCGTGCAGCCCATGGGCCCGCTGATGATGGGCGACCTGCGCACTCCCCTGTTCATCCTGCTCGGGGCGGTGGCCTTCGTCCTCCTGATCGCCTGCGCCAACGTGGCCAACCTTCTTCTGGTGCGCGCGGCAGGACGCAGCAAGGAGATCGCCATCCGCATCGCCATTGGCGCCGGGCGTGGCGCCCTGCTTCGACAGCTGCTGACGGAGAGCATCCTGCTGGCTCTCGCCGGAGGAGTGGCGGGCGTGTTTCTGGGCGCCATCGGTCTGCGCGTTCTGCTGTCCCTTGCGCCGGCCGAACTGCCCCGGCTGCCGGAGGCCGGCACGCTCGGCCTCTTCACGCTGATGGACGGCCGCATCCTGTTATTCGCGTTTGGCGTGTCCATCGTCACCGGCGTTCTGTTCGGCCTCGTGCCGGCGCTGCAGCTCTCCCGCCCCACTCTCAACATGTCGCTGCGCGAAGGCGGCGCCCGGACCACGGCGGGCACGGCCCGGCAGCGAACACGCAGCGCGTTGGTGGTCGCCGAGATCGCGCTTTCTCTGGTCCTGCTGGTGGGCGCCGCCCTGATGATCCGGACTTTCCTCGCCCTGCGCGACGTGCAGCCGGGCTTTCAAACGGCTTCGGTGCTCACCTTGAGCAGCTCCCTGGCCGGCCAGAAATACGAAACCGCGGCGGCCGTGGAGCGGCTTTCCACCGAACTGACGCGCCGGCTGGAGTCTCTGCCCGGCGTGCAGGCGTCCGCCTACGCCCTCTGCCTGCCCCTGCAACTCGGACCGGACATGCCCTTCGCGATAGCGGGGAAGCCTCCGCGCGACGGAGGGCCGTTCAACGGCGACGTGGATTATCGCCCTGTCAGCTGGCACTACTTTCAAACGCTCGGGATTCCCCTCCGGCGCGGGCGGCTGTTCGACGAACGCGACAGCAGCACCGGCCCCTGGTCGGTCATCATCAACGAAGCGATGGCGAAGAAGTTCTGGCCCAAAGAGGACCCGCTGGGCGCGACCATAACCATCGCCAAGGGGCTTGCTCCGGAGCTGGCGGACCGTTCCCGCCAGGTGATTGGAGTCGTCGGCGATGTGCACGAGGCTGGTGTTGATCAGGAGGCGCCGCCCGTGATGTATGTCCCCGTCGGCCAGGTCCCGAACGGAATGATCGCCTTGGGGAACCGGATACTGCCGTCTTCCTGGGCGGTGCGGGGCGCCGGCGATCCGGCCGCGCTGGCCCGGGCCGTGCAACAGGAAATGCTGCGTGTCGACCCCGACCTGCCGGTTGCCCGCGTGATGAGCATGGACCGCCTCCTGGCAAAATCCATGGCCCGCCAGAACTTCAACATGATCCTGCTGGGGATTTTCGGCGGGATCGCGCTGCTGCTCGCGGCGATCGGCATTTACGGCGTGATGTCGTTTACGGTTGAGCAGCGCACAAACGAAATGGGCATCCGCACCGCCCTGGGCGCGAGCACGGGCCAGTTGCTGTGGCTGGTGATCGGGCACGGGCTGCTGCTTGCGGGCATTGGCGTTGCCATCGGCCTGGCCGCATCGTTCGGCCTCACGCGCCTGATGGCGAGCCTGCTATACGGCGTGAAGGCCACCGATGCCGCGACCTTCGTGGCGGTGGCGGCGATCCTCTCCGCGGTGGCGGCGGTGGCCTGCTACATTCCCGCGCGCCGCGCCACGCGGGTAGATCCGATCACTGCGCTGCGCTGGGAGTAGGCCGCGGGAGGCGGACCGTCGCCGCTGACGATCCTCTGCGGGACCGTCTAGCGTCCTGTCTCCGAAGTTCGTTTACCGCTTGCTGGCGCGCGCGGCTCGGAACGGAGCCGCGACCGCGAGGGAGCGGTGTTCAGGGGTGAGTCGCTACTTCGAACGCGCCGCGGTGTCCTTGGCGACGGCTTTTGACTCTTCGATCCAGCCCTCGGAACGGGCCAGGCGCTCGAAGGCCTCGCGGGTCTTGCGGGCTTCTTTGGCGTTCCATCCGCCGCGCCCGGCGACCTGGACCAGCTTGTTCCAGGAGTGCGCGAAATCGGCCATGAGGATGGTGAATTCGCGCTGGCGCTTCTCCGCGAGGGCCTTGGCCGCCGCATCCGGATGCGCGGCGTCCCAGGCGGCTGTGTGTTCGATGTCTTGAAGCTCGCGAGAGCGGGTTTCCGGGTTGAGGAAGCCGGGTGCCTGCGCGACGGCGGGCATGGCGAGACCGGCGGCGAGAATCAGCGCTGCCGCAGAAAGGCGATCGATTCCGAACGACACGACTGGGACATTGTAGTCCGGCGATCAAGATATTGCGAGGTGTTTAATCTAGACGTCCGTTAACTCGCGTGCGGGGCGTGGCGGGGGCCCGGCATCGCCTTTGTGAGTATAGCCATGCGGAGCTATGTTGGAGGAAGGAAGTGGAGCGCGGGTCTGGAGACCCGCTGCAGGCGTGGACGCCTGCCCCACACGATCCGGCTACTTCGGACGGGCGGCGATTTCCTTGGCGGAGGACGCGTTCGCGTCTTCGATCCAGGACTGGCAGCGGACCAGGCGCTCGAAGGCCTCGCGCGTCTTGCGGGCCTCTTTGGCATTCCATTCGCCGCGGCCGGAGAGCTTGATCAGTTTGTTCCAGGAGTTCGTGAAATCGACCACACGGGTGGTGAATTCGCGCTGGCGTTTCTCCGCTTCGGCCTTGGCCGCCTCCTGCGCGGTATCGCGAACGGCCCGCTGCTGGATGGCCTGAAGGTCGCGAGACTTATCTTCCGGACTGGCGAAGCCGCCGGGCGCCTGTGCGGTGGCAGGCAGGACAAGAACAGCAGCGAGAATCAGCGCTGCCGAAGGAAGGCGATGGATTCCAGAGGACACAACTGCCCTCAGTTTACTCCGGCGGGCGCGCTATTGCGAGCCGTTTAATCTTAGCGTTCTCTTAACGCGCGCGTGGGTTTGATAGACTACGCGGATAGTATGAGATGGGGCTTGATTCTGGTCCTCTGCGCTACGGCTGGGGCCGCTCTGCATCCCATCCCGCGGTTTCCGATTCAGCCGCCGGTGCTCTCCATCACGCAGCCCTGCCAGTGGGGGAAGCCGTTCAGCGTGGTGGGCGAGCACGGCGCCATTCTGGGCCGGCAGGATGGCACCTTCGAGGCGTGGCTGTGGCCGACGAAGATCCTCAGCGAGTTCCGAATCACGGCGGAACTGGAGGACTATCCGGTACCGATCGATGTGAATGATCACGCCGCCGTCATCGACGTGACGCCGGAGATGACCACCATCACCTATTCGCACGCCGCCTTCACGGTCAGGCAACGAATGTTTGCGGCGCGTGGCGCGGATAGCGGCGCCGGCGTTGCCGTGGTTTTCGAGATCGACTCCGCGCGGCCGCTCGAACTGACGTTTCGTTTCCGCCAGGACATGATGCGGATGTGGCCGGCTCCCAACTTCGGCCCTACCAGTGCCCACTGGGCGAAGGACGGCGGCTACCTCCGGCTGGAAACCACCGACCTGGACATTTCAGCAGCGATGGCGATCCCGCGCGGCGTCTCCTCCGGCGTTCTGCTGCCCTTTCAGGAGCGGCGCTCGAAGACGTACCCCACCGAAATCAAGCTGCATTTCGATCCCAAGACCGACTCGGGCCTGGCGTTTCCGCTGCTGATCACTCTGCTGGGCGCCAAGGAACCCGGCGACCGCAAACTGGCGGACTTGAACGACCGGGTCGCGGGCATGTACACCGGCGCGGCGGATTACTATCGCCGCTTCCTCGCGGACCGGCTGCGTGCCGAGACTCCCGACAAGACGCTCGATGAGGCGCTGCGGTGGGCCGAGGTGGCGATCGATCAGGCCCGGGTCGCTCTTCATGGTGAAACGGGACTGGTAGCGGGCTTCGACGTATCGGGCGATGAGTACCGGCCGGGTTTCGGATGGTTCTTCGGACGCGATGCCGAATGGACCTCATACGCTCTCAACAGCTACGGCGACTTCGCGCTTACGCGCGAGACCCTGGAGTTCCTCATCCACCGCCAGCGCGACGACGGCAAGATGATCCATGAGTTCTCTCAGACCGCCGATCTTGTGGACTGGAAGTCCAGGCCGTACTTCTATGCGGCCGCCGACTCCACGCCATTGTTCGTGATGGCGATGGAGGACTACGTCAACACCAGCGGCGACGTGGCGTTCCTGCGGAAGCACTGGGAGGCGGTCCGGCGCGCGTACGCTTTCACCCGCGCGCACGATTCCGACGGCGACGGCATCTACGACAATTCCGAAGGCACGGGCTGGGTGGAGAACTGGAAGCCGGGCCTTCCACACCAGGAAATCTACCTGGCGGCGTTGGACGAACAGTCGGCGGACGCCATGTCGCGCCTGGCGGCGCTCATGGACGACGGCCCTCTCGCCGCGGCGGCCCACGAACGCGCCGGCGTCATCGGGACGCGCATCGAGGCCGAATACTACAATCCCCAGTCCCGCACTTACGCATTCAGCCGCAACAAGGACGGCACGCTCGATCGGACCGCCACCATTTTTCCGGCGGTGGCCTGGTGGAGTGGGCGGTTTGCGCTGGCCCAACCCGCCGCGATGTTCGACCTCTGGGCGTCCTCCGAGTTTTCGACCGATTGGGGCTTGCGGGACCTCAGCCCCCGGACGCCGACCTACGACCCCATCAGCTACCACGAAGGTTCGGTCTGGCCGCTCTATACGGGCTGGGTGTCGCTGGCGGAGTATCGTGCCGGCAGGACGGTGGCGGCCTACGCCCACCTGATGGAGAACGCCGAACTCACCTGGGAGCAGGATCTGGGCGCCGTGACCGAAGTCCTTTCGGGCGCGTTCTATCAGCCTTTCGGTATGAGCACTTCGCACCAAAGCTGGTCTTCCGCGATGGTTCTGACTCCGGCGCTGCGCGGGTTGTTCGGGCTCGATTGGGACGCGCTTCACCGCACACTCCGGCTCTCGCCGCACCTTCCGGCGGCCTGGGACTCGGCGCGGCTGGTGAATGTGCGGCTGGGCGAGTCGCGGCTCGAGATCGAATACCGGCGGGCGGGGAAGCAACTGAACGTGACGGTGCGGTCGGCCGGGACCGAGGTGCTGTGTGTGGTCCGCGGCGATGCGCCACGCGACCGGCCGTGCGCGGCCACAGCTTCTACAGCGCACGAGTTGAGCATCGATCTGCCGCCGGTGGAGTTGGACATTCCGCACGGGCTGCCGCCGGCCGGATCGGGGACGACCGGCCTGAAGGTCACGGCGGAATCCTTCGCGCCGGACCGGGCCGTGTTCGAGTTCGAAGCGACGGCGGGCAGCACGGCGGAACTGCCGCTGCGCACGCACAGAAACGGAGTCCGGGTTTCGGGCGGCGAGGTTGTGGGAGAGCGGCTGGTGGTGCGCTTCCCGGCAGGCTCGGGGCGGCAGAACGTAACGGTTACTTTCACTTGGGGCGATTGAGGAGAAACCAGCCCGCACGGCGGCGCATCCAGTATGACGGCGGGACTGAAGTCCCGCGCGGGCTGAAGCCCGCCCTCCACGAAGGTCTCTTGGGGTCGGCGGTGGGAAGAGCTGCGGTGTTAGGAATGTGCCTGTGGGTGCTGGCAGGCGCCTGTCAGGCGGAGACGCAGATGCACACCGCCAAGATTCTGCTCGAAGGCGATATTCCCCTCCCGGAGGCGCCGCAGATCATTGCCGGGCGTACCGTGTGGAGGTTGCCGGCGTGCACCATCCTCAACGTGTTCGGCAACGGGACGGTGCAGTACGTAGTCGATCTGGCGAATCGACCGGAGGACCCGCTGACGGTGGATGTTTGCCCGGTCGATATACGGCTGGAGGGCTACCGGGCCACCAACGCCACCCTGCGTCAGGACGCGGTGATCGTTCTGAAGCGGCTGGGCGCGGGGCAAGGCTCCAGCATCTCCATGACCTCGCTTCAGGCTCCGGCCGCCGCCAAGAAGGCTTACGAGAATGGCGTCGCGGCCATGTTGAAGAAGAAGTGGGATGTGGCGCAGCAGGAGCTCGCGCGGGCGGTCGCTATTTATCCGCAATACGCGCCGGCGTGGAGCGAGCTGGGTGACGCGCTGGCGGAGCAATCGAAGGCCGGCGAGGCGCGGGATGCCTGGGAGCACTCGCTCAAGGCGGACCCCAAGTATCTCAAGCCCTACCAGCAGCTCGCCAAGCAGGCTCTGGACGAGGGGAGGAGCGAGGACGCGCTGCGCATCGCGGACCACGGAGTGGCGCTCAATCCGGTGGAGTTTCCGGGGATTTATTACTACGACGCGGTGGCGAATTACAACCTCAAGAACCTCGAAGCAGCCGAGAAACTGGCTCTCAGGGCCATCCGGCTCGATTTTCCACGGGAGATTCCTCTGGCGGAGAGCCTGCTGGGTTCGGTGCTGGCGGCCAAAGGCGATCGCGCGGGCGCCATCGAGCACCTGAGGAGATACCTGGAGCTGTCGCCCAAGGCCTCGGATGCGGCGGAAGTGGAGCGACTGGCAGCGAAACTGGAGCGGGAACAATGAAATGGACTGTAAGGATGGGACTCTCGATGCTGGTGCTGGCGGCCGCCTGCTGGGGGCAACTCGCGCAGAAGCACACCGCCAGGATCTCCCTCGAGGATGGCACCCCGCTCACCGGCACGCCGGAAGTCATCCCCGTGCTCAACCGGCAGGGCGTGGGGGCCTGCTTCTCTCCTGGGTATGGCTCCGGCTCGGACGTGGTAGGCAACGGCCGTTTGGAGGTGTTTGGCAACGGCACGGTGGAATACGTCGTTCGCGGCCAGGCCACTCTCGGTTGCATGGGCTCGGCTTGCCTTGACGGGCAGGCCGGGGACTCCTGCCAGGTCAGGATCCGGCTGGCGGGCTATCGGACGACCGAGGCGACGCTGCGGCAGGATGCCGTGATCGTCTTGAAACGTATGGGAGACAATGAGGGCACCTCGGTTTCCATCACTGCCTTGAACGCGCCGAAGGAGGCAAAGAAGGCTTACGAGAGCGGCGTCGCCGCCATGTCTCACCTGAAGTGGGCTGAGGCGCAAAAGGACTTCGAGCGGGCGGTCGCGGATTATCCGCAGTATGCGCCGGCCTGGAGCGATCTGGGCGAGGTCTTGACGCAGGACCTGAAACCCCAGGAGGCCCGTGCGGCTTGCGAGCACGCGCTCGAAGTGGACCCAAAGTACCTCAAGCCGTACCAGCAACTGGCCCGGCTGGCCTTGAGCGAAGGGCGGATCGAGGACGCGGGTCGTATCACCACCCGGGCGCTGGCGCTGAACCCGGTGGAGTTTCCCGGACTGTACTACTACGACGCCGTTGTCGATCTCCGGCTGAAGCGGCTGGGCGACGCGGAGAAGAGCGCTCGCAGGGCCGTCGATCTCGATTCGAATCATGAGGTTCCGCTTGCAGAGAGCCTGTTGGGCACGCTGCTGGCCGCCAAGGGCGATCGCGCCGGGGCCATCGAGCACTATAGGAAGTATCTGCTGGTTTCACCGACCGCCACGGACGCCGATACCGTGAAGCGCAGGATCGAGGAACTCGAGGCTGCGGCGCCGAAGTAAGCAGCCATTGCAGGCGCGTGTGGGGCTGGGCAAAGGCCCCGTCACCCCTCCTTGAAGGTACTGTACTGGTACTGGTTAGATGTCCAGTTTTGTCTAGTCCGTACCGATATTACTAAGTGGAGAAGGACGGTACTACAATGAGTTGCAAGCGCCCCTATAATGTTATAGGTAGCATAGGATAAACACCAGAAGTGCCGCTACTTTTATCAACGTCGCAGAGGTTGGAGGCATGAGCGCGAACGAGCGCGTAACAGTTGGGGTGCTCGCGTCGACGCCGGCAGTGTGCTCCGAGCTCCAGGTGTGCCTCCGGCAACTGCCGGTGCAGGTAGTGCTCGATGAACGGATGACGCGGCCTGATCCAATGCTGCTGAACCGTTTGCAGGGCCTGCAACCGGAATTGGTGCTGGTGGAGCAACCCGCGGACCGCAGTTCGATTCAGGCGCTCCTCAGGACCTTGGCGAAGGCTGCTCCCGCTTCCATGATCGTGATGGTCAACGGTTGCGCCGATCCGGACGCGATTCTCGAAGCGGTTCGCTCGGGCGCCCGCGATTACATCTATGCGCCCCTCGCTGAGCCTCTGACACAGGTGATCACGCGGCTCCAGGCGGCGCGCCCCAAGGTGCAGCAGAGCGTCGCGCCGCGACGGTCCAGGGGACGCGTGATCGGGTTCCTGGCAGCCAAGGGCGGATGCGGAGCCACCACGGTCGCACTGCATGCCGCCGTCGGCATGGCCCGTGAAAGCGGTCTGCCGACCGGGCTGGCGGATTTCGATCTGAGCTGCGGGATGGTGAAGTTCCTGACCAACGGCCGCAGCCAGTACACGGTTCTGGACGCGGCGGCCAACGCGGGCCGCCTGGACGACAGCTTCTGGAGCGCGCTGATTACGGAATGCTCGGGGATCGAAGTGCTGTCGGCGCCCGCTCCGCTGGCGGTAAAGCAATACCCGGAGACGGCGCAGTTCGGCGCGGTGCTCGACTTCATGCGTTCCCGGTACGCCTGGAGCCTGGTGGACCTGGGGCGCGGAATCCACACGTTTCCCGCAAATCTGCTGGAGCATTTCGACGAGATTTACGTGGTGACCACGCCCGACCGGCTGGCGCTCGCGCAGGCGAAGCGCGTGGCCGACAGCCTGCGGCACGGTTGCAGTTTCCGAAACGTGCGCCTGGTGGTGAATCGCAGTCCGGCGGCCGCGGCGGTCGAGATCGAGAGGCTGACCGGCCTGGATGTTTACGCCACGCTGGTGGATGCCGAGGACGACCTGCACGACGCGTTGGCCGATAGCCGCATGATCTCGGAGAAGGCGCCGCTCAGCCGGCAGATGGGCACTTTCGCCAGGCGGATCGCGGGCCTGCCGCTTGAATCCCAGGCGACGGAGGCGGCGGGCGGCCTGGTGGGCGGATTCCGGAAGCTGATGGGACGGGTGCGGCAGGCGGCGCAAGGACGTGACGGCGCGGCGGCCAGGCCCGAAAGCGCTTGGGAGGCACTGTCGGCCAGCGCGGAGACTGCCTTCAAGAGTGGCCAGTACGATCTGGCGGCAAACCACCTGGTCCAGGCAGTCGAAGAAGCGCGGTCCTTCGGCGACGGCGATCTGCGCTATGGCCGGTCGCTCAACCGGTTGGGCGTGGTGCAGTGCCACCAGGGGAGGCATGCGGAGGCGGAGCGCTCGTTGAAGACCGCGGCGAAGGCGCTCGAGAGGGTGCTCGGCGAAGCGGATCCCGCAGTGCTCGAGGTGCTCTCGAATCTGGCGGGAGTTTACAGGGCCACCCGTCAGCACGAGACCGCGCGTCAGCTCTATGAGTCGGTGTTGAAGACGGCCGAAAGCGCGCTCGGGCCGAACCATACGATGGTGGCCTGGACCTTGGACGGGCTGGGCGATGTGCACCTGGCGCAAAACGAGCCGACGGCCGCGCTGTATGCGTACCGGCGCGCGCTCTCGATCAAGGAGCAGACTCTTGGTCCGAGCGATTGGGACGTCGCGATCACGCTCGACAAGATCAGCGAGTTTTACCATGCCATGGGCCGCTACAACGAGGCCGAGCCTCTGTTGTGGCGCGCGATCGAAATCCGGACCACGGTGCTGGGACGGGGATCTTCCGCTCTGTCGAAGCACTTCGTTTCGCTCGGAGGGCTGTACGCGTCGCAGCGAAGGTACTCGGAAGCGGAGCGCGTGCTGAGGTACGGCATCGCGATCGCCCCGACCGAAGACCGCGCCGAAGAGATGCTGCCCGCGCTTCACAAACTGGCGGAGGTCTGCGAAGGCCAGGCCCGGTTTGGCGAGGCCGAATCGATCCGCGCGATCGCGCACCGGATCGTCTCGAACGGGGCGGACTACGCCAAGGTTCTGGCCAGCGAGTTCGGCGCCAGCGCGGCGATGGTCCCGAACGCACCGCAGGGCCTGCGCGCGGGTTGGGCGCAGACGAGCTTCTGAGGAAGCTCGTCAGTTGTCAGCCTTCAGCTTTCAGCTGTCAGCTAAGGCAACGCAAACGC
>CAZBQQ010000064.1:0-3739 GCA_964493965.1 uncultured Solibacteraceae bacterium | reverse complement strand
TCCTTGATTCCGTACTTGGCCGCCATTCCGCCGGCCAGCTCCAGAACATATTGCGCGCGGTAGTGCCCTCCATACGTCGGGCACTGGCCGGGTTCGGTTTTGCAGGGGGGCGTGTCGGCGGCGATCTCCACGACTCGGCGCTCGGAGCTCATCCAGATGATGTCGAGGGGAATGCGGCACTGGTACATCCAATACGGATACTCGCCCGCCTGTTGGTGCAGGAAGAGCATGCCGCGGTCGGGCGCCAGGGAGTCGCGGAACATCATGCCGCGAGCCAGGTCGGCCGGGTTGATCAACACCTCGGCGCGGACCTGCTGGCCTCCGGGGAGATTGACCATTCGCGTGCCATAGTCCTCCATCGGGTCCCGTTTGGGGCCGCAGCCGGCGAGCGTCAGGGCGAGCAACAACAGAAAGGCAGAGCGCATGGACTAAAATGATAGCGAGAAGCAGTGTCTCGCCGCCATGGGCAGCATCTGGAAGCGGTTTGTCCTCACTCTCGAGATGATCAAGTTCGAACACTCGATCTTCGCCCTTCCGTTTGCGGGCGTGGGCGCGCTGCTGGCCGTGCGCGACGCGGGGTACGTGGTGCCGCATCTGGTGGCAAAGCTGGCATGGATCGCGGTGGCGATGGTGGCCGCGCGTTCGGCGGCGATGTCGTTCAACCGGCTCTTGGACGCCGACGTGGACGCCCGGAATCCGCGGACGCAGGCGAGGCATCTTCCCTCCGGCGTGTTGACGAAGTCTTTCGCCTGGGCCTTCCTGGGGGCGGCCACGTTGCTGTTTCTGGTTGCGGCGCGCATGCTGAGCCCGCTCTGCCTGGCGCTGGCTCCGGCGGCCCTGGTGGTGCTGTGGGGCTACTCCTTCACGAAACGCTTCACCACGTTCTCGCACCTGGTACTGGGACTGGCGCTCGGAATCGCGCCGGCGGCGGCGTGGATCGCTCTGCGCGGATCGCTTGACTGGCGCATCCTGCCGCTCACGGCGGCGGTGATGCTCTGGACCGCGGGCTTCGACATCATTTATGCCTGCCAGGACTACGAATTCGATGTGGCGGAAGGGCTCTTCAGCTACCCGCGGCGGTTCGGCATCGCAGGCGCGCTGGCGATTGCGCGCGGGTTCCACATCCTGATGCTGGTGTGCCTGCTGGCGCTGGTCTATACTTTCGGGCTGGGGCCCATCAGCCTGGCGGGCGTCGCGGCGGTGGCCGCGCTGCTGGCATACGAGCACAGCCTGGTGAAGCCGCACGACCTGTCGCGCGTGAACGCCGCGTTCTTTACCGTGAACGGCTACGTCAGCGTGCTGTTCTTCGGATTCTGGGCCGCCGACATCTTACTTCTTCGCTCTGGGGCTTGAAATGGAAATCGTGATCGAGGATCAGCGCCTGAAACCGATACTCGAGAAAGTCGTCTCGGGGACGCGACTGGACTACGAAGACGGCCTGGCGCTCTACCGCACCACGGACCTGCTGGCGGTGGGCTACATGGCCAACCTGGTGCGCGAGCGGCTGCACGGCAACGTCACCTACTTCAACGTAAACCGGCACATCAATCCCACCGACGTGTGCGTGGCGAGCTGCCGCCTGTGCGCTTTCGGCAAGAAAGCGAAGGACCCGCGCGCGTATACGATGTCGCTCGAACAGGTCTGGGAGACCGCGGGCAGGGGCTCGACCGAAGCGGTCACCGAGTTCCACATCGTCGGGGGTCTGCATCCCGAGCTGACCCTGGACTGGTATTGCGAGGCGTTTCGCGGCCTCAAGCAGCGCTTTCCACGCGTGCACCTGAAGGCGCTCACCATGGTGGAGATCGCCTACCTGGCGAAACGGAGCAAGACTCCGTACGAGCAGGTCATAGAGCGGCTGATCGAGGCCGGCGTCGATTCCTTGCCCGGCGGCGGCGCGGAGATCTTCTGCGACCGCGTGCGGCGCATCATCTGCGACCACAAGATCGCGGGCGAGGAGTGGATCGAGGTGGCTCGCACCGCGCACCGGCTGGGTCTGAAAACCAACTGCACGATGCTTTACGGCCACATCGAGAACGAAGAAGACCGAGTGGATCACCTGCTCAGACTGCGCGCGCTGCAGGAAGAGACCGGCGGTTTCCAGACCTTCATCCCGCTGGCGTTTCACCCCGACAACACGCCGCTGCAACACGTTCCGAAGACCACCGGCTTCGACGACCTCAAGAACATCGCGGTGGCGCGCCTCGTGCTCGACAACATTCCGCACGTGAAGGCCTACTGGGTGATGATGACGCCGCGGATCGCGCAGGTGGCTCAGCGCTTCGGCGCGGACGATATCGATGGCACCATCGTCGAGGAGAAGATCTATCACGACGCGGGCGCGACCACGGCGCAGTCGCTGCGGCGCGGCGAGCTGCTGGGGCTGATCCGCGAGGCGGGCCGGGAACCGGTGGAGCGCGACACGCTGTACAGGCCGGTTACGCGCAGCGACACGACGTTCACGGTAATGGTCTGAGTGGTTGCGCGGGGCTTGGCGGTCTGGTTATGGTGGTACTGTCTTCTGGGCTGGGGGAGGGGACCACATGAATCTGAAAGTCAGACTGGCAGGATTGTCGCTCGTTGCCGGGGCGGCGCTGCTCGCGCAGAGCGCACCGCGGACTCCCGATGTACCCTTTGTTCCAACATCGCAGGTCCTGGTGGTGGAGATGCTCAAGCTCGCCAACGTGACCAAGGCGGACACCGTTTACGACCTGGGCTGCGGCGACGGGAGGATCGTGATCACCGCGGCGAAGCAGTTCGGGGCGCACGGAGTGGGCGTGGACATCAACCCGGAGCGGATTCAGGAGGCCAACGAAAACGCGCGCCGGGCCGGAGTCGCCGATAAGGTGAAGTTCATCGAAGGCGACCTGTTCACCGTGGACATTCGTCCGGCGACGGTGGTGACGTTGTATCTGCTGCCGTCGGTGAATCTGAAGCTGCGGCCGCGGCTGCTGAGCGATCTGAAGCCGGGCACGCGGGTAGTCTCCCACAGTTTCGACATGGACGACTGGAAGCCGGAGAAGACTGTAACGGTGGAAGGCAGCCCGCTCTATCTGTGGGTGATCGCGGACAAGAAATAGGCCCACCCGATTCTCTTTCGGCCGACGGCCGGGCGACGCGGCTGTCCCGGCGATCCGCACGCGGCGCGAATCGCCGATGGCCGACGCCGGCGCGCCTTCTTTCAGGACCAGGACTCGCGCGGTTGGCAATTCGACGCAATACCGATAAAATGGTTGGTTCTTATTCCAGTCGAGCGAGGTGACTTCCAGAGTGTCGACGGCCAGGTGTCCGGCTACCTTTCACGCGCGGCGAAGCTGGATGGCGTCGCGATGAGCTCCGAAGAACTCCAGTCGGCCAAGCAGGCGCCGCCGGACGCCGCTCAGCCAGCCGCCACGCCGTCCGCTGTGCCGGCGACCGACCCCGTGACTCAATCGCTGCTCGCGCCGCCCGAGGCGGAGGTGCTGCAATTGGCGGCACCGGTGGAGGTCAAGGGGAACGCTGCCGAGGTTCCGGCGGAGGCGCGGCCAGTGGCGCCCGCTCAGCCCGTGGCGCGGCAGGAGGTCGTGGCAGACGGTGCCGTTGCGCCCGTGGCGACGCAGCCAGAGGCACCGGCATCGTCACCTCAACCTGTGGCGCAGGCTGAAGTTGTTGCGCCCGTTATCGAAGCTCCTCCGGTGGCGCAAGCGGAGGTGGTTGCCAAGGTTGTCGAGGCCGAGGCGTCGCAGCCGGCAGCGGCTCAGCC
>CAZBQQ010000063.1:10013-27557 GCA_964493965.1 uncultured Solibacteraceae bacterium | reverse complement strand
AGTGCGGCCTCGTGCTGAAGCGCCAGGAGGGCGGCGGCTACTTCGACCGTTTCCGGGGACGGCTGATGTTCCCCATTCACAACGAGTCCGGCGCCATCATCGGTTTCGGCGGACGCGCGCTGGCGGCCGGCGAGGAGCCGAAGTACCTCAACTCATCGGAAAGCCCCATCTACCACAAGGGCCGCGTCCTGTATAACCTGCATCGCGCCAAGACGGCCATCCGTGCGGCGTCGCGGGCGGTGCTGGTCGAAGGCTACATGGACGTGATCGGAGTGTGGGCCGCGGGCGTGCATGAAGTAGTGGCTTCCTGCGGTACCGCGCTGGTGGTGCAGCAGGTGCGCGCCATCAAGCGGCACTCCGAGCGCATCGTGGTGAACTTCGATCCCGACGAGGCCGGGATGAAGGCGGCCGAGCGCTCCATCGAGATTCTGGTGGACGAGGGCATGCAGGTCCGCGTGCTCGAGCTCGAGGGTGGCCTCGACCCCGATGAGTACGTCAAAGCCAACGGAGCGGAGGCGTATCGGACCCACGCCGACAAGGCGCCGGGCTACTTCTACTGGCTGGCCGACCGAGCGCGCGGCAAGTTCGACATGCGGACCTCGGAAGGGCGCGTGGCCGGGCTCAAGTTCCTGCTGCCGGCCGTGCAGCGCATCGCGGACAAACTGGAGCGCGCCACGGTGGCCAACGATCTGGCCAACTACCTCGGCATCGAGACGGGACTGGTGTTGGAGCATTTCCGCAAGGCCGCGGCCGAGCGCCGGGAGAAAACGCTGACCGCCGCCGTGGTGGAAGTGAAGCCCGTGGAGCGGATTCTGTTCAGCGCCGTGCTGGGGAGCGAAGAGATCCGGCGCTCGATCCTTCCGCGGCTCAAGCGGGCCCCCCAACTCGAGCAGTTCCGTACGGTTAGGATCTTCCAGGCGCTGATCGCGATGGAGGAGAGCGGGGCGCCGTTCCGGGTGGCCGACGTGCAGGCACGGCTGGGGGAGGCGGACCAGGAATTGTTTGCCACCCTGCTTTTTGCCGATAAGGGAGATGAGGATCAATCGACGGGTACGGATGCGGAGGCCTGCCTGCGCGAGTTGGAGCGGTCTGGCCTCGAGTCCCGGCGTAGCGCGCTGAAGGCTCGCATCAAGGAAGCGGAGCGTGCTGGTATGCTGGAGGAGGCTCTAAGGTGTGCGGAGGAACTTGGGAGGCTGGAGCGGGCCTGAGCCAATCGCTCGGGGGTATTGTAGAATAGCTGGAATCGGTCTCGCAGTGATTCGCGGGTGGGGTTGACGGTGGCGCACGACGATAAGTACGACCGTCTGAAGCAGTTGATGGACGCGGGGAAGGAAAAGGGCTACGTCCTTTACGACGAAGTCAGCGAACTTCTTCCCGACGACATCGCTCCGGGTCCAGAACTGGACGACATTCTGGTCACCCTCGACGGCTCCGGCGTCGAAATTCTCGAAGAGCCCAAAATCGGAAAGCCCGAGGAAGCCGAAGAACTGCTGGAGGTCGACCTAACCCAGGAGTTCGGCGACAAGACCAACGACCCGGTGCGCATGTACCTGCGCGAAATGGGCACCGTGCCGCTGCTGACGCGCGAGGGTGAGATCGAGCTTGCCAAACGCATCGAGCGCGGCCAGCGCGCCGTCCGCAAGTCCACGTCCCGCTCCCCGCTGATCACCCGCGAGGTTCTCACGCTGGGCGACGACGTCCGGCGTAGCGCGGTTCCGGTGCGCGACGTTCTGGTTTTACCGGAACTGGTAGCCAACGAGGATTCGTTCGAGACGCAGCGGCAGGAATTGCTGCAGGCTATCGACAGCATCGAGCGCCATTACCGCAAAGCCCAGCAATTCAGGCAGAAGCTGCTGGCAATTCCGCGGACCACCAAGCCCAAGCAGCACCGCGCGCTGCGAAGCTGCCTGGCGCGGACCACGGTCAAGATCTCGCAGATCATCCGCTCCATTCCCTTCAGCGGCCTGGTGGAGCGGCGGCTGGCCGATTGCGTGCGGCGGGCGGTGGAGGAACTGAAGCCGGTCGAGCGCGACATTGCCAAAATCCAGCGCCGCTTCGAGGAGGCCGGCTCGGCGGGCCAGGCGCTTCGGGAGCTGCGCAAGGAACTGCGCCAGTGCAATCTTCGGCTGCAGGAATGGGAAGAAGAGTGCGGCGCCAGCGCGACCGAGTTGCGGCGGACGCTGCAGATCATCGAGCGCGGAGAGGTCGAGGCCGAGTGCGCCAAGAAGCAGCTCATCGAGGCCAACCTGCGGCTGGTGGTGTCGATCGCCAAGCGTTACACCAACCGGGGTCTTCAATTCCTGGACCTGATCCAGGAGGGCAACATCGGCCTGATGAAGGCGGTGGACAAGTTCAACTACCGCCGGGGATACAAGTTCTCGACCTACGCCACCTGGTGGGTCCGGCAGGCGATCACGCGCGCGATTGCGGACCAGGCGCGCACCATCCGCATTCCGGTCCACATGATCGAGACCATCAATAAGCTGGTGCGGACGCAGCGCCGCCTTCAGCAGGAGTTGGGCCGCGAGCCGAGCACCGAGGAGCTGGCGCGCCGGATGGAATTGCCGGTGCCCAAGATCCGCAAAGTCCTGCGCATCGCGCAAGAGCCGATCTCGCTCGAGACGCCGGTGGGCGAAGAGGAAGAATCGCACCTGGGCGATTTCATCGTGGACCGTCGCGTGGTTTCGCCGTCGGAAGCGGTGATCAACCTCAACCTGCGGGAGCAGACGGCCGAGGTCCTGAAGACCCTCAGCCCGCGCGAAGAGAAGATCATCAAGATGCGCTTCGGGCTGATGGATGGCAGCGAGCACACGTTGGAAGAGGTTGGCCAGCACTTCGCGGTGACGCGCGAGCGCATCCGCCAGATCGAGGCCAAGGCGCTGCGCAAACTGCGCCACCCCAGCCGCAGCCACCGCCTGCGGGCGTTCCTGGACGCAGGTCTCCAGGAATAGTTTTCCCAGACCTGGGAATCCACCGAAAACTGTGGGGCAGGTTGGCAACCCAATGCCACTTAGTTTTCGCAAGACCGGGCAGAAACCGTGGGGCAGGACTCCAGTCCTGCAGCGGGTCTCCAGACCCGCCTCCGTCCAACTTCCTGAAACGGAGGAAGCCGGACGTGGACGTCCGGCGCAGATCTGGAGAGCCGCCCCATTCAGGCTGTCCGCATCTGGGAAAACTAAGTGGCATTGGGTTGGCAACCTGCGGCGGGTTGGTAACCCGCCCGCAGTCTTCGGTCAACAGGTCGGCCGGAGCGGGCTAAAGCAGGCTAGGATTGCCTCAATAGATTTCGCGCACCATCTCTACGATCGGCTGCGGCACCAGGTGTTCCCACGGCTCGCCGCGGCGGATTCTTTCGCGCACGCCGGTGGCGGAAACCTGATCGCAGCCTTCGACCGCGGCGAGCACCTGAATGCGGTCCCCGAGCGCGGCCGGCGGCTGATAGGAGCCCTCGCGCGGCGCCACCAGCAAACCGTACTCGCTCGACTGGTCGCGAAACGAGCCGTGGGGCCCATAGTCCCAGTTGACGGCGCGCTCGGCAGCGTCGCGGCCGCACACGATCAGAACCTCCACGTCCGGCCCATACGCCTCGCGGCACTGGCGCGCGATCTCGATGAACAGGCCCCCGTCGCTCGACGCAATGGAAAAGCGCGGCTCGTCCGCGACCGCTGCCGCGAGCATTCGCACGCGATCCTCGAACGAGGCGCCGCTGTAGGGCTTGTGCGGGAAGGCGCGCGGAAGCACGAACAACACCTCATCCGCGGAGGCGAGTGCGGCGCGCGCCAGCGCCATGTGCGCCCGCGTTGGCGGGTTGAAGGTGCCAGGGAGCACCGCCAGGCGCCGCGGTTTTGCGGTCGTGCGCCGGAAGAAATCCATAGAACTATGCTACGGCGAGCCGGTCAAGGGCTGCGCTACGCTAGAGGCAAGCGAATATGTTCTCTTGGATCTGTCCGAAATGCGGCCACGAAGTGCCGCCTTCCTACTCCGAGTGTCCCAACTGTGCTCCTTTAGGGCAGCAGGCGGCGGCGCCTCCACAGCCGGTCGGGGCAACCGCACCTCCGCCGATTCCACCGCCCGCTGTCGCCGCGCCACTGGGTGCACCGCCGCCAGCTCCGCCGCCCGTAGCGTATGAAGCTGCGCCATCGCTGGTCGTGCCGCCTCCCGCGGCGTCGCCGCCCCCATCGAGCCGGGTCGCCGTTCCGGGATGGCTCCTGAGCGTGATGTTCGGATTGGTATTCATCGTGATCCTGCTGGGGGTCATCGTCTGGAGGCAGTCGCGCCAGGCGGCTCCGGCGGCGGCTCCGAACCAGGCCGCGCAGATCGCAGCCGCCGAAACCATACCCACCACTCAGTCGAACCCCGAGCTGAAGGACCTGGAGCTGCTCGGATTCCGGCTAACCGAGGATGACAAGCAGAAGCCCTTCGTGCAGTTCGTTGTGGTCAACCACTCCGGCGCCGATCTGGGCACGCTCAGCTTGAAGGGCGACCTGAAAGGGATCGTGAACCGCGGCATGCAGACGGTAGGCACGTTCGAGTTCAGTACTCCGCTCAACGCCTACGAGTCGAAAGAGGTCAAGGTGCCGCTCGAGACCAGGCTGCGGGTTTACGAACTGCCCGACTGGCAGTTCCTGCGCGCCGAGATCACGGGGCGCTAGGGGGCGGCGTGAAAAACGGCGTGAAGCGTCCGCGAACGGCTGCTGAACGGAAGGAGCGGATCGCGAAGATCCTCCAGATCCTCGACAAGACCTATCCGAAGCCCGCCATTCCGTTGGTCCACCGGAACGCGTGGGAACTGCTGGTGGCCACCATCCTCTCCGCGCAGTGCACGGATAAGGTGGTGAATGAGGTTACGCCCGGCATGTTCGCGAAGTACCCCACGATGACGGATTTCGCCCACGCGAACCAGGCGGAGATGGCGCAAGATCTGCGCCGCACCGGTTTCTTCAACAACAAGGCCCGCTCGGTCATCGGCGCGGCGAAAAAGATCCTGGCGGATTACGGCGGCAAGGTGCCGAATACGATGGAGGAACTGCTCGCCGTCCCCGGCGCGGCGCGTAAGACGGCGAACGTGGTGCTCGGCGGCTTTTTCGGCATAGCGAGCGGCATCGTGGTGGACACGCATGTCCAGCGGCTCTCTCAGCGCCTCGACCTCACCAAAAACACCGACCCGGTGAAGATCGAGCAGGACCTCATGAAGATCGTCCCGCTCGAGCGCTGGAGAGACTTCGGATTGCAGCTGATCTATCATGGACGGGCGTTGTGCGTAGCCCGCAAGCCGCGCTGCGCCGAGTGCCCGCTCGACTCGCTCTGCTACTCCAAAGACAAGACTGACTGATGCCGCAGGTTCTTGCGATCCTGTTCGGGGCGGCCTTCACCGTCACGGTGTCGATGGCGCTCGGTACACTGCTCGTGCGGGCCCTGGGGGTGCGATTCTACCGGCAGGAGGAGCGGTTCTTCGCTTTCGCGGCGGGCTCGGCCTGCCTGAGCATGCTGGTATTCGCGTTGGCGGCCGTGCATGTGGTCTACCCCGCGGTGCTGCTCGCGGTGGGGGCGCTGGCGTTGGCCGCGGCTCTGTGGCGCCGCGCCTGGAAACCGGTGGGCGAGCCGCTCGCGCCCGTCAGCCGCGGCTGGCGCGCGCTGTTCTGGGCACTCTTCGCGCTGTTCACTTACGTGAGCTTCTTCCACGCGATGGCGCCCGAAATCAGCCCGGACGGCAGCGGATATCACCTGGGGATCGTGCTCCGCTATCTGAATGCGCACGGTTTCCGCCACGTGCTTTCCCTGTACGCGTACCTGTCGCAGGGGACCGAGCTGCTCTACCTGTTCGCGTTTGCTTTCGGCAGACACTCGGCGGCGGCGCTGGTGCATTTTTCCTTTCTGGCGGCGCTGCCTTTCGGGATGATGCTCTACGCGCGCCGGTTCGGGTTCGGCCCGGCCGGTGTGGTGGCCGCCCTGCTGATCTATATAAGCCCGATCGTCAACTGGGACGGCTCCACCGCATTCATCGACGTGGCCGTGGCCTGCGTGCTGTTCGCCCTGTTCTACTTGCTCCAGATCTGGGACCAAGACCGCCAGCCGCGATTGCTGGTGTTGGCCGGCCTGCTGGCCGGGTTCGCGTACGGAATGAAGTACACGGCGTTCGTGGCGGTGCTGTACGCGCTGGGCTTCGTGGCCTGGAAGTCGTACCGCAACCGGGCGGCGCCGCTGCGCTCCGTGGCGGTGGTGGCGGCCTGCGCGGCGGTGATGATTGCACCGTGGATGATCCGCAACTGGATCTGGACGGGCAACCCGCTGGCGCCGTTCTACAACCAGTGGCTTCCGAACCCCTACTTGCATATCGCCGTCGAACAGGCCTATCGCGCCGATCTGGCCCGCTGGGGCGGAGTGACGGACTGGCGGGAGATTCCTCTTCAAGTGACAGTCACAGGCGACAAGTTGCAGGGGTTCTTCGGTCCCGTGTTTCTGTTGGCGCCGCTGGCGCTGGCTGCGTTGTGGAAGCGCCAGGGGCGGCAGCTTCTGTTGGCCGCGGCCGTGTTCTTTACGACATATCCGGCCAACATCGGCACGCGGTTTCTGATTCCGACAGCGGTGTTCCTGGCGCTGGCGCTGGGGATCACTCTGACCCGCTGGAAAGCCGTAGCGGTAGTGGTTCTGTGCGCGCACGCATTAATGTCGTGGCCGCGATTCACGAAGTTCTATGCCGACGGGTGCGCGCTGCGCACCACCAGGGTGCCGGTGGCCGCGGCATTACGCATCGAGCCGGAGGAGCAGTACCTGGATTATTGGATGCCCAGCATCAGGCTGGCGCGCCTGGTGGAGCGGATGGTGCCTCCAAACGCCAAAGTGCTGGGCCTGGACTCGCCGCCCTGGGCCTACTGCGCGCGCGACGTGTTGGTCACGTATGAGTGCGCCCTGTGTAACAACCTTTTCGAGATGGTGGCCGGCGGCCTCGCACCGCTTGAGCGGCAGGAGTTTCGTTTTCCTTCTCAGGAACTGAGCGCGGTACGGATGCGGCAGACGGGAACCGGCTCGGCCGCCGGATGGAGTGTCAGCGAGTTTTGCGTGCGGAACGGCCCAGCAGAGCACGTGCTCGCGCGTCCTAATCCGTGGGAGGCAGGGTTGGCGTCCGACGGCAATCCCGCGACGCGCTGGAAGAGTTGGCAGCCGCTCGATGGGCAGGAGGTTCTGGAACTGGATTTCGGCGCGCCGCAACAAGTGGACTCGGTCGTGCTGGACGCGGCGCCGGGCCAGCCGGAGGTGCGGGTTCGCCTTGAAGGACGCGACGCCGCCGGGAACTGGCAGCCGTTGGCTGGGCCGCCCACCGGGAGCGTAATCCCCTCGCCGCCTGCGGCGCGCCGCATGATCGCGCGCGAACTGCTACGCCAGGGCGTCGGCTACATACTGGTTCCCGATTCCTTTCCGGTGGCCGCCGACCTTCGGGCGCGGGCCGCGGACTGGGGCGTGACGCCACTGGGCCAGAGCGGCGGCGTCAGGTTGTATCGCGTAGACTGACAGGTGCAAACTCAATGAAGCTCTTCCTGGGTGTGGACGGCGGGAAATCGAGCACCATCGCGCTGGTCGCCGATGAGACGGGGCGTGTGGCCGGGGCGGGCTCGGCCGGACCGTCGAATCACGCTAGCGGCGAAGAAGGCCGGGCGAAGCTGGTGCGCGCGGTTGAGGAGTCCGTCGCGGGCGCCTGCCGCCAGGCGGGGGTGGATTTCCGCGAAGTCCAATTCGAGGCCGCCTGCCTCGGTTTCAGCGGCGGTCCCGAGGACAAGCAGGCACTGGTGGCCCAGACGGTGCGGGCAGGGCATCTGGTGGTCACGACGGACGCAGTGGTGGCGCTGGCGGGCGCGACCGGCGGCGACCCAGGCGTCATCGTGATCGCCGGAACAGGATCGATCGGTTTCGGCAGGAACGCCGCGGGCAAGACCGCGCGCGCCGGCGGATGGGGATACATCTTCGGCGACGAAGGCAGCGGTTTCGACCTGGCGCGCCAGGGCTTGCGGGCGGCCCTGCGGTACGAAGAGGGATGGGGACCGGCGACGAACCTGCTGGCCTTGCTCTTGGAGGCGGGCAGCGCGAAGTCCGCCAACGATCTGCTGCATCGCTTCTACACGGACGAGTTTCAGCGGCCGCGCATTGCATCCCTGGGCGCGGTGGTGGAACGGGCCGCCGCGGAGGGCGACCAGGTAGCGGGCGGCATCCTGCGCAAGGCGGCGTCGGAACTGGCGCTGCTGGCCGCGGCGGTGCGGCGCCAGCTCTTCGCGCCCGGCGAGAAGGCGATGGTGGCGCACCTGGGTGGCGTCTTTCGGAGCCCCATTCTGCGCGACCAATTCCGCGAGCTGGTGGAGCAGGAGCGCGGGAATGTGTGCGGGCCTCCGCTCTACCCTCCGGCGGGGGGCGCGCTGCTGGAGGCCTACCGCGCGTGTGGGATGGCGCCCCGGCTGACCGGCATACCGGACGTGAAGCGATAAGTCGCGCGTGTTACGATCAGCTTTATGCCAAAGCTATCCATTCGCGATCTAGACCTGCGCGCCAAGCGCGTTTTCATCCGTGTCGACTTCAATGTTCCGCTGGCTCCCGGAGGACAGGAGATCACCAGCGACAAGCGCATCAAGGCTTCCTTGCCCACCATCAAGTACGCTCTCGAACAGGGCGCGCGGCTGGTGCTGGCCAGCCACCTGGGGCGGCCCAAGGGCAAGCCGAATCCGGAAATGAGCCTGCGGCCCGTGGCGCTGCGGCTTCAGGAACTGCTGGGCATGCCCGTGATCATGGCTCCGGATTGCATCGGCCCGGACGTGGAGACGCTGAAGGGCGGGAACCAGTCCATTCTGCTGCTCGAGAACCTGCGCTTTCATCCCGAGGAAGAAAAGAACGACCCCACCTTCGCGAAAGAGCTGGCGCAAGGCATCGACTACTACGTGAACGACGCTTTCGGCACGGCGCACCGCGCGCACGCCTCTACCGTCGGCATCATCCAGTTCGTCCCCAAGGCCGCCGCGGGGCTGCTGATGGAGAAGGAACTGGAGTACCTGGGCAAGGTGACGCAGAATCCACCGCTGCCGTGCGTGGGGATCCTGGGCGGCGCGAAGGTATCCGACAAGATCGAGGTGATCGAGAACCTGCTCAAGATTGTCGATCGGCTGCTGATCGGCGGCGCGATGGCCTACACGTTCATGCGCGCGCAGGGGAAGCCGGCTGGCAAGTCGCTGGTGGAAGAGGACAAAATTCCGCTCGCGAAGGAAGTCCTGGAGAAGGCAGGGGCGAAGCTGGTGCTGCCTGTCGATCACGTCGTGGTCACCAAGATCGAGGCGGGCGCTCCGTTCGAAGTGGTCGAGACGATTCCGGACGGCATGATCGGAGTGGACATCGGGCCGCGGACCATCGCGTTGTTTGAGAGCGAAATCGCGAAGGCCAAGAGCGTGATCTGGAACGGACCAATGGGAGTGTTCGAAAAGCCTCCGTTCGACAAAGGCACCGTTGCGCTGGCGAAGGCCGTGGCGGCGTCGGGCGCGCTGTCGGTGGTCGGCGGAGGAGATTCGGAAAAGGCGATCAAGTCGGCCGGCGTGGCGGACAAGATCTCGCACATCTCGACCGGCGGCGGCGCTTCCCTCGAGTTCTTGTCGGGCATCGAGCTGCCGGGCGTGGCGGCTTTATCCGATAAGTAGAGTGAGGAGCGGCGGGGCAGACGGCGGACCGAACCTGCCCCGCCGGAACGTCTAAGATGGACGCACAGGCAGAGTCCTTTCCGATGATGCTGTACCGGCGGTTTTGCGACGGCGAAACGGTGACGCAGCTTGCCGCTGAGTTCGACATCTCCGAAGACCGGGTGGCCGTGAGGCTGCGCGTGGCCGCGCTTTATGAGGAGCGGCGGCGCACCGAAGCGGGACTGGTAGCGTTGCAGGCGAACTTGGCCTAGCGATGCCGCGAGGGCCTGGTCATAGGCTTCGTGCCACCTCCGCCAGCGGTATCAACTCGGTGATTCCGCGCTGGCGCAGATAGTCCTCATCCGCCGCCCGGCCGGCCAGGACGATGCACGGTTTCTTGCCCCGCTCCACCAGCTTCATGAACGGCGTGGCCCAACTCCAGTCCGGAGGCCAGGTCTTTGCCGAGAGTCCGCGGTCGGGAATCACCAGCGCCGTCGCCCGCCGCCCGCCTGACTGCGGCGTCCCGCGCAGCTCCTTCGCCAGAGCCGAGAACCTGCGTCCAAGCGGCTTCGGCCGCCCCGCGCGATCCAGGAGGCCCAGCTGATACTCCATTTCGTCGAAGCCCTTGATGGCCGGGTCGAAGTCGTGCGAGCACCACCACGTGATGCCCCACAGTTTCTCCGTGCTCACGGCGTTGCGCACCAGATGCTCCATGTATTCGGGCATGTACTCCGCGGCGATGTACTCGTCCGGCACGACGTCCGTTTCCTCCACCCACACACGCCGCGCCGGATCGCGGTGGTACGCAAACGCGAGTTCGGCCATGTACTCGGCCAGATGCAGCGATCCGACGCCCTTGCCGCCATAGTGCTCGAAGGCCCCGGTGAAGACTCCATACGAGTGCACCACCGAAGCATGCCCTGCGGTGGCAAGGTTCTCGCGGCTGAAACCGAAATCGGCGAACCAGTGCTGATGGTCCACACCGTTCACGTGAAACCTGCCGGGCGCTACCGTTTCGCAATGGCCCAGAATCTGTTCCGCCCACGCATCCGCCTGCGGCTGGCTGGCAGGGTTGTTGATGCCCTGCAGCACGCCCAGCTCGTTGCCTATGTCGAAGCCGAGAAAGCGGCGATGGTCCCCGCAAGTCTCGGCAATGCGGCGAAACAGCAACTTCTCCGCCTCGATCACCTCCGGGTCGACGAAGATGTTGCCCCTGTCGTCGCCGCGCGCGTGCAACAGCGGTTTCACCCACACCGGCATGAACGAGTAGCCGCTCATCCAGCCGTTCAGCACGGTCACTTGAACATCGAGGCCGGCGCGATCGGCGGAATCCAGAAGATCGCGCAGCCTGCCGAGAATCGTATCGCTGACATAACTCGGCCCCGGCTGAATCATCGGCCAGAGGCATTGGATGCGGACGTGGTCCATGCCCAGGTCGGCCACCGCCCGCAAATCCGCCGCAATCGCAGCCGAGTCCCAGTCCTGCCAGCAAAACCACCAGCGCTTGCTGGGAACGTAGTTCGCCCCGAAGCGAAGTCCCGCCCGTTTTTGCTGACCGGCCACGCTCAGTGCCGTGACGGCTCCCAGGGACGTTGCCAGCAGCTCGCGCCGCGTCGTCATTTGCGCCTCCTGGCAGTCTCTACTTAGCTTTCGGAGCCACCACTCGGTCCAGTTCCTCATCGGTCCAGTCCGCGATGTGGACATTCTTATGGAGCGACCAGTGTTCGGTGTGGCCGATGCTTTGGCCAGGCGCCACCGATTCGAGCGGGCCGAGCGTCTCCATCTCGAGGAACGCGGCGTTGGTGAAGGTCTCGAGCGAGCACCCCATGTCGGGATAGGCCTCGGGGCCGGCCAGGGCCGTTGTGGTTTTGACGAACAGGTCCGAGCCCAGCAGATAGGCCTCCCACGTGTCCTTGTTCCACAGTCCTACCTTCACAGGAACGGTGGCCTTCGGATCCTGGCGCAGGATCACGTATTTCTCGGTCAACTTCCAGCGCGGATCGCTGAAATTCGTGTAGCCCCACATGACCAGTGGATTGGTGGGCCCGAGCATTTTCGGATGCGTGCCGCGCGGAGGAAATCCGGTGACCGCCGTGCCGCCCGGCGCCATCATGGTGAGCGCCCAGGAGGCGATTTTTCGAGCGGAGTCGTTGGTATTCCTGATCCGCTGGCTCACTTCCACCTCGGAGCCGGAGGCGGCGAGGCGGATGCGCATCGTCTTTTGGAAACCGGTTTCTTTTTCGACGGGCTCGGTCAGCTCGATGGTGTCCGTGCCGACGACGACCTGAACGGGGACGTTATCGAGGGCGTAGGACATCGGCACGGCTTCGGGGCCCACCCAGATGCGGTGGCCGCCGCGAGCCTGCCATTCAGCCTCGCCGGAGTGGCCGAGCTGCGCGGTGAACTCCGCGAAGAGGTTCTGCCCCCCGGTGAAGCCATAGCGGATCACGCGCGGGCCGACGTCACTGGTGACGATCAGCTCGACGTCCCCGTTAGTCATGCGGTAGCAGTTCGGCCAGCCTGCATACGCGACTTTTTCGATGGTAACAGCGAATGAGTTAGTGGCCATCAGCATCACACCCAGTAGAAGATAGTTCATCCCGCTGACTATGTTAGCGCGACTGGTAGAATCAAGTTGATCAACGGGGGTGTGATGCGGATTATGCTCCTCTTGGGAGTCGCCGGCCTGGCTGTGGCCGCCCAAGCTCCCGTCGCGCGGATCGCGAATACGACGCGTCCCTCCAGCCCCGATTTTCAGATCGGCGATCGCTTTGAGGTTGTCGTTACCGGTACGGCCGGCCAGCCCGTCAGCGTCAGAACGACGATGAACGGAAGGACGGACTGGGGACCCGTCATCGGTCGGATCGATAAGAACGGGCGATGGTCCACCACAGGCCAGTTCGAGAAGGGCGACTTCGGCGACTGGAGCGAGGTCTGGACGGTTGGTGGCAGGGTCGCCAACCCCGTCGTTCATTTCTCAGTCGGTGCGCCGTGTCTCGAAACCGGGCAGCATATGCTTTCCGTCATGAACCGCCATAGGGCCGTGACCTGCGACACCGCGGATGGAACCCGGACCTTCGCAACCGCATCCGACACGGAGCCTTTCCGGACGCAGGATGGCAGAATTGTCCCTGGGCGCATTCGGTCGGACATGACCGCGGAGCAGTTTCGATTGGAGTTCGTGGGGAGTCTCATCGCGGGTCCGGCAGGCAACGCCAAAACGCCTCGAAAGGGTCAGCTAGGCGACCGGGCTGCGGCTCAGATCCAAAGCCTGATCGGCGAAAACGCGTTGACCGGCGACGAGGCGCGCAACGTGCTCTCCATCATCCGCGCCGCGTTCGAAAGGCCGGACCGCATCCCACAGGGGGAGAAGGACCCGTCAGCGACCCTTCTCTTGCTGCGAAAGTTGGCGGACTCGGCTGAGCAGGAGAGCTTGAAGCAGGAGATCGCGAAGACCGTTGCCTTCGTCCAGGCCCACCAGGCGGTACCGGACCGCCCCTAGTGTCCCGCTTCCGAAATTCGTTTACCGCGCGCGATTCCGAACCGAGCCGCGACCGCGAGGGAGCGGTGTAAGACATCACGCTAACGGTCCAGGAAGTGCCCTTCCGAGAGATCGCGCAGTCGCGCCGCGGCGGTTTCGGGCGTGATGTCCCTCTGCGGCTCCGCCAACATCTCAAATCCGACCATGAATTTGCGCACCGTGGCCGACCTGAGCAGCGGCGGATAGTAGTGCGCGTGCATGTGCCAGAGGCCGTTGTCGGCGCCGGCCGGCCGTTGGTGGAAACCCATCGTATAAGGGAACGACGCGTTGAAGAGATTGTCGTAGCGAGCGCCGATGCGTCTCAGGATCTCGGCCAGGGCATCGCGTTCCGCATCCGTCAGGACGTCGAGCGCGGTCGCGTGGCGCTTCGGAATCAGAATCGTCTCGAACGGCCACACCGCCCAGAAGGGAACCAGGACCGCGAAAAACTCGTTCTCGCACACGATGCGCTCGCCCAGTCTCCGCTCGAGAGCCAAGTAGTCGCAGAGCAGGCAGGAATGATGCACCGCGGCGTAGTCGGCTAGCGCGCCCTGCTCCTTGGCGGGCTCGTTGGGCAGCGTCTCCGCGGCCCAGATCTGGCAGTGCGGGTGCGGATTGCTGCACCCCATCATCTCGCCGCGGTTCTCGAAGATCTGAACGTAATTGATGAAGGGCAGGGCGAGCAGTTCCTGGAACTGTGCGGCCCAGGTGTCCACCACGGGCCGGATCTGCGCCGGTGTCAGGCGCGCCAGCGTGAGGCTGTGGTCGGGCGAGAAGCACACCACGCGGGAGCAGCCGCGCTCGCTGTGAGCAACCAGGAGGCCGCCCTCATCCTGCCTGCCCTCGGGGATATCCGGCAGCAGCGCGGCGAAATCGTTCTGGAAAACGAACGTGCTGGTGTACGGTGGATTCCGTAAGCCGCCTGCGCGGAGG
Organism: uncultured Solibacteraceae bacterium; assembly: GCA_964493965.1. Lineage (GTDB taxonomy): Bacteria > Acidobacteriota > Terriglobia > Bryobacterales > Bryobacteraceae > DASWZN01. Next base: position 13,457 of record CAZBQQ010000063.1, on the reverse strand, counting down.
TTGCCCGGGCAAAGGTAGCATGACGGATCGTAGGACACTCCGGCCGCCGCCACCACCGCTTCGGTCTGTCCCTGCCAGGGCCGCTTCGCGCGATGCGGCGAAACCAACACCCACTCGCGCGTGAGCGGGTTGAACCGGCGGTGCGGATGTTCCTTGAGATCGATCATGCCGAGAGCCCGTTGCTGTGGGGCAGGTTGGCAACCTGCAGCGGGTTGGTAACCCGCCTGTAGTCTTTGGTCAACAGGTCGGCCAGGCGCCGGTTAGCAACCGGCGCGCAGGATGCCATCCTGCCCCAAAATGTGTGGCGCTGTTCGATCGTGGGAAAACTAAGTGGCATTACGCTTTAGCCTGCCGTGTCGGCACTCGTGCCGACACCGTCTTCATACAGAGTAGCCATGCGGGTGGCGCTGATGCCATTCCCACGCGGAAGCGATGATGGTTTCGAGGCTCGCGTACTGGGGCCGCCAGCCCAACTCGCGCTGAATCCTCGCGGAGCTGGCCACCAGAATCGCCGGATCGCCGGGGCGCCGCTCGATCTCTACCGCAGGAATGGGATGGCCCGTGACCCGCCGCGCCACATCGATCACCTCGCGGATGCTGAAGCCCTTGCCGTTGCCGAGGTTGTAGGCGAGGCGGTCGCGAGACCCCAGCGCGTCGAGCGCGGCCAAATGGGCGGACGCCAGATCGAGAATGTGTATGTAGTCGCGGACGCAGGTGCCATCCGGCGTCGGGTAGTCCGTGCCGAAGATGGAAACCCGTTCAGCCTGTCCCAGCGCCACCTCGAGAACGCGCGGGATCAGGTGTGATTCGGGCTGATGGTTCTCGCCGCGCTCCCCTGCCGCGCCGGCCGCATTGAAGTAGCGGAGGCTGGCGTAGCGCAGGCCGTGGCACTGGTGGAACCAGGACAGCATCTTTTCCACCAGCAGCTTCGACTCGCCGTAGGCGTTGGTCGGCGCCAGCGCGTCGTCCTCCTCGATGGGGACACGCACCGGGTTGCCAAAGAGCGCGGCCGTGGAAGAAAAAACCAGCCGGCTGACCCCGTGTTTCAGCATCGCCTCGAGCAGGTTGAGCGTGTTCGCGGTGTTGTTGCGGAAGTAACGCTCCGGGACCTTCATCGATTCGCCGGCTTCGATCAGCGCCGCGAAATGCAGGACGGCGTCGAAAGAGTCCGAGTCGAACAGGCGATCGACCGCCGGCCGATCTTCCAGGTCGCCCGTGACGAGCCTCGCCGCGGCGGGCACGGCTTCAATATGCCCGCGGCTCATGTTGTCGAAAACCGTGACGCTGTGGCCCGCGTCGATCAAGCCGGCGGCCACCACGCTGCCGATGTACCCGGCGCCGCCTACTACCAGGACGTTCACGCCGGGGTCACCTCTTCGGCCCCCTCGACCGCGCTGGTGACGTAGATCACCGGCGCCTTGCCGGTGGCCTTCTCGTAGCCGGGCGCGACCGTGGCCTTGAATTCATCGACGTGCTCGGCCTGGACTAGGTTGATCGTGCATCCGCCGAAACCGCCGCCCGTCATGCGCGCGCCGTAAACGCCCTTCACCCGGGAAGCCAGATCGACCATGATGTCGAGCTCCTCGCAACTCACCGCGTAGTCGATGCGCAGGCTGGCGTGCGAGGCGTACATCAGTTCCCCGAAGGTCTCGAGCTGACCGCCGTTGAGGGCGACAGCGGCCTGTTCCATGCGGCCATCCTCGCTGACCACGTGGCGGCAGCGGCGATACACGACTTCCGGCAGTCCGTTGCCGTACTTCTCGAGTTGAGGAAGCGTGACATCGCGCAGCGCCTTGATGCCCGGCAGGAACTGGGACAGATGCTTCACGCCGGCTTCGCAATCCGCGCGCCGCTTGTTGTATTCGCCGCCGGCCAACGCGTGATGGACCATCGTGTTGCAGATGACCAGGCGCGCGTTCGCCGGCAGCGGAAGCAGCCGGTAATCGAGCGAGCGGCAATCGAGCATCAGGGCGTGGTTCGCCTTGCCGTGGCAGGAGATGAACTGGTCCATGATGCCGCAGCGCATGCCCACGAATTCGTTCTCGGCCTGCTGTCCGAGCAGCGCGAGCTGCCTGCGGTCGAGTTCGATGCCGGAGACCGCCAGAAGGGCCAGCGCGGTGCTGATTTCGATGGCCGCCGATGAACTGAGGCCAGAGCCGATGGGCACCTCGCCGCGGATGTACAGATCGGTGCCGCACACCCTGTGCCCGTTGCGTTCGAGAGCGAAGGCGACGCCGCGCACGTAATCGCTCCAGTGCTTCTCGCCGTGGGCCGTAGGATCGTCCAGCGGAAACTCGCGGCTCTCGGAGAAATTCTCCGAGTAGATGGCGAGTTTACGGTCGGGGCGCGGGGCGGCGGCCACAAAGGTGGAGAACTCGATGGCGGCCGGCATCACGAAGCCGTCATTGTAGTCCGTGTGTTCGCCGATCAGGTTCACCCGCCCGGGCGCCCGAAACACGCGGGGCTTCCGGCCGTAGAGGGTCTCAAACGCCTTGCTGACTTCCGTAGCCTGTTTCATTTGTGGTCACCTTTCACCGAGGCGGCGCCGGTAAATAAGGCTCGCGCAGCCCGAAGGGCCATTATACGTGAAAAGGTTTCCACGGATGGCACTCTTTGGCAGGATTGGGCCGCGCCCCCCCCCGATCTGGCGCTTTGTGGCACACTGACGCCTATGAGCGTATTCGGCGGGATTGAGGCGGGCGGCACCAAGTTCGTCTGCGGCGTCGGCACGGGACCCGAAGACCTGCAGACGGCTCGGATCCCCACCACAACCCCCGAGGCCACCGTCGAGGCCGCGGCCGCGTTCTTCCGCGAGCGCGCAGCGGACGGCCTGGCGGCGGTGGGCATCGCCTCCTTCGGGCCGGTGGACCTCGACGCGGGCTCGCCCACTTTCGGCCACATCACCTCGACGCCGAAGCTGGCGTGGCAGAACTTCGACCTGGCCGGCGCGGTCGGCAAGGCGCTGGGCGTGCCTGTCGGCTTCGATACCGACGTCAACGGCGCGGCCCTGGGAGAGGCCCGCTGGGGAGCGGCGCGCGATCTGGCGGATTCGCTGTACCTGACCGTCGGCACCGGAATCGGGGGCGGCGCGATCGTTCACGGCCGCGTCCTTCACGGCCTGATGCATCCCGAAATGGGCCACATTCGCATTCCCCACGACCTGGCCGCCGACCCATATCCCGGTTGCTGTCCCTACCACGGCGATTGCCTGGAAGGGCTGGCCTCGGGGCCGGCGATCGAAGCGCGCTGGGGCGGACCGGCGCAGGATCTCGGTCCCACGCACCCGGCCTGGGACCTCGAAGCGCGCTATCTCGCGTTGGCCCTCACGGCGTGGGTCTGCACGCTCTCGCCCCGGCGGATCGTAGTGGGCGGCGGCGTCATGGACCAGCCGCAGCTCTTCCCCAAGGTCCGGGTGGAGCTGGCCCGGTTGTTGAACGGCTACAT
>CAZBQQ010000063.1:0-9913 GCA_964493965.1 uncultured Solibacteraceae bacterium | reverse complement strand
CGCAGCTCTTCCCCAAGGTCCGGGTGGAGCTGGCCCGGTTGTTGAACGGCTACATCCGTAAGCGCGAGCTGACCGAGTGCCTGGACAGCTACGTGGTGCCGCCGCAGCTCGGCGGGCGCGCCGGAGTCCTGGGCGCGCTGGTCCTGGCCGAGCAGGCGCTGGTGTAGTGCGACAGCAGATTCCGTCGTGCATCGGAATTGGACGCGAACCCGGGACTGGCTCGAATTTCGCCGCATTTGCGACATTCGTGCCCACCGCTGGTCTTCTGTCAGTCACACTGCTCGAGATTTGCGGCGCACTACACTAGGAGCGTAAGAGGACGCCATGCCCATTCGATTTGACGACGACCCGCGCATCGTGATGACGCTCGACGCGGGCGGCACCAACCTGAAGTTCTCCGCCATCCGAAGCAACCAAGTGCTTGTGGGCCCGATCTCGATTCCGTCCGAGGCGGACGATCTTGCGCGCTGCCTGGGCAACATCGAACGCGGCTTCGAGGACGTGCGGCGTGCTCTGCCGGCGCCGCCCGTGGCCATCAGCTTCGCGTTTCCCGGACCGGCCGATTACCCGGCCGGCATCATCGGCGACCTGGGCAACCTCCCGGCATTCCGCGGCGGCGTCGCGCTCGGTCCCATGCTGGAGGAAAAGTTCGGCGTCCCGGCCTTCCTCAACAACGATGGCGACCTGTTCGCCTACGGCGAGGCCATCGCCGGCTTCCTGCCCTACGTGAACGGCCTGCTCGAGAAGGCCGGCAGCCCCAAGCGCTACCGCAATCTGTTCGGCATCACGCTGGGGACCGGTCTCGGCGGCGGCATCGTCCGCAACGGTGAGCTCTTCATCGGGGATAACTCGGCGGCCGCCGAGGTGTGGCTGCTGCGGGACAAGCTCGATGCTTCGGTGAACGCCGAGGAAGGCGCCAGCATCCGCGCGGTGCGCCGTGTCTACGCGCAGCAGGCCGGCCTTCGATTCGAAGATGCGCCTGAGCCCAGAACCATCTTCGAGATCGGCATGGGCCACGCCGAGGGCAACCGCGCGGCGGCAGTCGAGGCATTCCGGCGGCTGGGCGAAGTCGCGGGTGACGTGCTCGCGCAAGCGTTGACGTTGGTGGACGGCCTGGCAGTCATCGGCGGCGGCATTGCCGGCGCGCATCCGCTGTTCCTTCCGGCGCTGGTGGATGCGATGAACGGAGTTTACGACCGCGGCGGCAACCCGCTGCGGCGCCTGATTCCGCGCGCGTTCAACCTCCAGTCGCCGGACGAGCTCGAGGAGTTTCTAGGCAGCGGAGTCCATGAGATCGCGATTCCGGGCTCGACCCACAAGATCCCCTACGATCCGTTCAAGCGCACCGCAGTCGGCATCTCGCGCCTGGGCACCAGCGAAGCGGTCTCGATCGGAGCCTACGCGTTCGCGTTGAGGGAACTGGGGCGCGGGTGAGGCGCGAGCCAGCTCCGCGTAGCGGTTTGTATATACGTTGTGCTACGCTGGCGGTGTGGTGATTTCGGGGTTCGACTGGGACGATGATAACGTCCTCCACATCGAGCGCCACCAGTTCACCCCGGACGAGGTCGAGGAGGTTTTTGCCGGCGGTTATAAGGTCAGGCGAACTCGTCAGAAGCTGTACATTGCCTTGGGCGAAACTCTTGACGGCCGCCTGGCGTTCGTTGTGTTCCGCCGCCGGTCAGGCGGTTTGATCCGGGTCATCACAGCCCGTGAGATGGACGATAGTGAGCGGCGCCTGTTCCGCCGCAAGTAGGTGGAGCGATGAAGAAGAAACTCTCTCCCGCGAAGACGCCGCTGCCGAAGTTCCGTTCGGACGAGGAGGCAGCCAATTACTTCGAGTCGCACTCCGTAGCTGGTGTGTGGAATCAACTGTCCGGCGCAAAGGCCGCTAATCCGTCCAAGGCGCTGGAGGAGTCGATCCGGAAACGCCACGCGGCGGCAAAGTCCCCCATCTCAATTCGATTGGCGCCCGAACAGATTGCTGCCGCCAAGAAGATCGCTGCTGCCAAATCACTTGGTTACCAGACGCAGCTGCGAGTGTGGATCGCCGAGGGAATTCGGCGCGAGGCGAAGCGAGCGTAGCGTCCCTCACGACTCCCGCAGCGACACCACCGGATCCACCTTCGTCGCCCGCCGCGCCGGCAAATAACTCGCCGCGAGCGCGATCGCGCCGAGAAACACCGCCGAGCCCGCAATCGCCATCGGATCGCTAGGACTCACGCCCACCAGCAGCCCCGACGCCATGCGCATGGCCGCGATCGCCAGCACCGCTCCAACCACCACTCCCGCCACGGTCAGCGCCACGCCGCGGCGCAGCACCAGCATCACCACATTGGCCGGTGTCGCGCCCAGCGCCAGGCGAATGCCGAACTCGTGCTGCCGCTGCGTCACCGCGTACGCCAGAACGCTGTACATGCCCAGCGCCGCCAGCAGCAGCGACACCGAACCGAGCACGCCCAGCAACGCCGCCGCCACCTTCTGCGCATACAGCGAGCCCGCGACCATATCTTCGAACTCCACCACTTCCGCCGTGCCGGCGTTCGGTTCGATCGCCGCTGCCTCGCGCCGGACCGCGCCGAAGGAGCCACGCGCAGGCCCCGCCGTCCGGACGAAGAACGCAGTCCAGAACTCGCCGCCGTGCCGCTGGCGGTACGGCAGATAAATGTTAGGGGTGGGCCCCTCCGTCAGCCTGTGAACCTTGCTGTCCCTGACCAGGCCGACAACCGTCGACCACGCGCCATCCACCTGCACCCTGCGCCCCACCGGATTGCCACCCTTGAAATAGCGCTGCGCGAAAGCCTGATTCACGATCGCCACCATGGCGGTGTCGCGGTCGTCCCGTTCCGTGAAGTCGCGCCCGTCAAGCAGCGGAATCCGCAGAACCTCGAAGAAGCCCGGCGCGACCGTGGCGCTCGATACGCTCATTTCCTCGCTCACGCCGGGAACGTATCCTTCCACCTGTATCTCCGACCTTGGTCCGGTCCCGAGGGCCAGCGGAAACGCGTTGCCGAAGCTCACGGCGGTAATGCCGGGCAGCGTCTGGAGCCGGTCACGCAGGCGGTGGCAGAACTGCGCCCTCTGCTCCGGGTTCTGGCAGAACGTATCGAGGTGGTATTGCGCGAACACGACGTTGCTTGCGTCGAAGCCCGCATGAATGGCCCGCGCGTTTTGAAAGCTCCGCGCGAACAGTGCGGTGCCCACCAGCGCCACCAGCGCCAGCGCTACCTCCGAAATCACCAGCAGCCCACGGGTCCGGTTCTGTCCGGCCACGGACGTTCCGCTCCGCCCGCCTTCCTTCAGAGTCTCGATCAAACTGCCTCGCACCGCATGCACGGCGGGCGCCAGGCCAGTGAGCAGAGCGCCGGCGCAGCACAGCAGCACGGTGAACCCGAGCATGTCCGCGTTCAGCCCGAAATCGACCTCCACCGGAAGCCCGATCGGCGGCAGCATCCACAGCAGCGACCGTCCCAGCCAGGCCGCCATCGGAATGCCCGCCAGCGCGCCCATCGCCGCCAGCAGCAGGCTCTCGGTTAGAAGTTGCCGGGCCACGCGCCAGGCACTTGCGCCCAGGGCCATGCGTACGCTCAGCTCTCTCCGCCGCGCGGTGGCGCGGGCCAGCTGCAGGTTCGCCACGTTCGCGCCGACGATCAGGAACAACACGAAGCAGACGGCCATCAGAATCCGCAGCGGCGCAAGCAGCAACGCCTGCATTCCTAAGTGAGCCTTCCACACCGGCACCAGGCTCGCGTGGAAGCCCTTGCTGGTCTGCGGCGATTCCTCCGCCAGACGCCGCGCGCACGCGTCCACCTCCGCGTCGGCCTGCTCGAACGTCACGCCGGACTTCAGCCGCCCGGTCACCCACATCTGCCGCTCGCCCCGGTCCTCCAGCAGCCACGTCCCCTGGCCGTTCAGCAGCGGCGCCATGCTCATGGGGATCCAGATCTCCATCCGCATGCCGGGCATCGTTCCGCGAAACTCCTCCGGCGCGATGCCGGCCACGGTCAGCTCGTACCGGTTGACGCGGATGGTCTTGCCCACCACTCCCGGGTTGCCGTGGAACAGGCTACGCCAGAGCCCCGCGCTGATCACCGCCACAGGAGCCGCGCCCGAATTGTCGCCTGATTCCGAAGCCAGGAACGCCCGTCCCCGGATGGGCTTCACGCCCAGCGTCGCGAAGTAGTTGCCCGAGACGTATTCGCCATAAACCCTGCGCGGATTACCGGCCGGACCGACGTTGAACGCGTTCAGCAGCGACGCGGCCAGTCCGGAGAAGGATTTCAGGCTGTCGCGATAATCGCGGTAATCCCGGTAGGAAGTATTGGAATACTCGCGGCTCGGCGACACGGTCTCGAGCGCCGCCAGCCGTCCGCCCTCGGCCACGCCGGAGAAGGGGCGCACCAGCAGCCCGTCGATCCACCCGAAAACCGTCGTGTTCGCCGCGATCCCCAGCGCCAGCGTGAGCACGGCCACCGCCGTGAACCCAGGACTGCCGCGAAGAAGGCGGAAGGCATACCGGAGATCCTCATATACGCTGCGCATAATGTTCCCACTCCCGAAGGCAAGCCGATTGCCACGCCCAAGTTGCTGATTCCAGGGCCTCTCAGGCCCCACCCCTGTCCGTTTTCGGTCCCCCGTGTCCGTTATTGGGACGCGCCTGCACCGTCGATGGCCGGCGATCGGCGATTGACAAAACAGTCTATACTATTCAAATCCGAATGGAGTTTATAGCCCGCAACTTCGGCGTGTTTATCGCGATTGCCGCGTCGGCGGCTTCCGTTTTCGCCCAATCCGGACGCGTGGTCTGCGTTCCAGACGACGCCACCAAGGCCAGCATGGAGTTCCATATCAAAGGTCTCGGAGACAATTGTCTCGGTGTGACCGGCGGGTTTTCGGGCGAATCGGGCAGTTTTGCGGGCCTCTCCGTCGCGACACGTGGCCAGCTGGGCCTCGGCGAAACGATCGAGGCGGACGCGCAGTACGGTGTGCGGCTGAGAAGGGTGCAACTGGGCCTTACGGAACCCCTCTTCCGGGCCAAGCGGCTTGAGGTAGGATTCACCGTGTACGGCCGGAGGTTCCAGTACAATCAGGCCCGCGACGCATCGATCCTGGCCTTCTCCCGAGATCTTTCGGAATTCGACACCTTCGGCGGGGACAACCTGCTGAGGTATGTCTCGCACAACTACGGCGGCACGGCCTTCCTGCAATTCGCGCTGCGCAAGTCCTCTCGCATTGGGCTGACGTACAACTACGATGTGACTGGCGTCAGGCCGCTGACGGGTGCGGCCGGCAGCTACTTCGGCGAGCTCGATTTCGAGAACGCCCGGGGCGCGAACCAGCTGAGCGGCATCCGAACCGGCAGGCTGATTCTGTCCTACGTCCACAACACGGTGGACCATCCGCTTGAGCCCACCGACGGCCTGCGGATCTCGACGTCGCTCGCCGTCGCGGGAGTAGGCGGCGACGTGAACACGGTCGAGCCCGCGATCGACCTGAAGTGGTTTCATCCTGGCTTCAGCAGCCGGCACGTCGTCGGAGTCCACCTGCACGGCAGCATGATCGCGGGATACGGCGGAAAGGCCGCACCGCCGTTCGATCGCTATTACATGGGTGGAGAAGACGAGGTCCGCGGATTCGCAAGCTGGACCGTGAGCCCGATCGGCTACTTGCCGGCCGCGGGCACCGTCCCGGTGCTGAATGCCGATGGCAGCCAGCGAGTGTTTAAGACTTTCGACGCCAACGGCATGGTGGTCTATGCTCCGGAAACCATGATGATTCCCGTCTACCGGCCGGTGAGCATTGGCGGGGATACCAAAGCCGCGGCCACCGCCGAGTACCGGATTCCTCTGATCCGGCCGCTGAGGCTGGCCTTGTTCGCGGACGCAGGCGTGGATCGGGTGTCATTCGCCGACCAGCTCCGGGTGAATGATGCGGTAGTGAGTAGTCTCAGCGTGATGTTCCCATCGGCCACCTTCACGAACCGCATGGCCGTCCAGCCGGGGTCGCAGAAGATTCGCATGTCCACCGGCGCCGAGCTCCAAGTGCTCGTGCCGAGGATCCACACGCCGGTAAGGCTGTATTGGGCTTACAACCTGCTGAGGTACGAAAGCCCGTGCGCCTGCAATGCCGTAAAGCAGCCGTTCGATCGAAGCTTCTTTCCCAACGAAGCGACCTATGAGAGCGCCGCGGCGATGTTTGGAGCGGGCACGCTAGTCCGCGAGCCCCGCTCCGCGCTGCGGATCGCGATCGGCTTCTCGTTCTAGCCTCCTCCGGAACGGAGAGGTGCATCCGAATTGTGTAGAATGGCGGATCCACATGCAACCCCCCGAACCGCAGGCCGCCGGTTTTCGCGAGACGTTAAGGGGCTGGTTGCAAGCGGCACGTATGTTCTTCCGGGGAGTCGGGTTTGCGTGCTTGTTCGGCGCGGGGCTTGTGGATGAGCGGGTGCCGCGTTCCTTTTGGCCGTTGCTCGTGATGCTGGTCGCCGCAGCCTCGGTGGGTCTCGGCTCGCCCCGCTGGAAGGAGCAGAAAAAGGAACGGAGAGAAGACGCATTCGGTTGTCTGCTGGGAGCCTGTTTCTTTGTTTGTTACCTGGCGTTTCTCTCGTTTCGAGAGCAAGGCTGGGCTTCGCCGGCCGCTGCAGTGGTGACTGCCGCGTACACCTGGGCGCTCGCCAGGTCGCGACACTGTTCCTGGCCCATCGCCGTAGCAGGCTGTCTTCTTTCGGGAGTGGCGGCGCTGCGAGTCCCATGGCCAGACCATCAACGGCTGATGCTTGTCTTCGTCGGCTTTGGGTTGGCGGTCGCACTCCAGGGCGTCTGGCAGATCGTGCGCTACGCACAAGCGGAACGGCCCCGGCCGGTTCCGCAGCTGGACCCGCACCCGGTTTCAGGCGAAGACATCGCCCTCCACTGGTTAGCTTGGCTGGCGTTTGGCAGGATCGAATGCGTCCAGATCTTCTCCCCCGCACTCGACCAGAAGATACGAGCGCGGTACCAGGCAGAAATCGACGCGCTGTCTCGCCTGAGCTTCAACTATTTCTGTTCTTACGCAGGGACGTTCTCCGCTTTTCGTCTGCTGCTCGTGTTGCCCGCGCTCGTGACCTTAATGAGTCTGGTGATGCGCGAGGTGATTTGGCTGGGCCGCGACGGAAAGATTGGGTCGTGCAACCCGGTCATGACCGCGAGCGACGGCTCCGCTTACGCCGAGGCGAGTGGTCTTGGCGTTAAGTTCTACACAGCCTTCACGGACGGAACGTTTCTTGTGTCAGCGAACCATGAGTCCTTCAACTGCGAAGGACCGGTGATGACCAAGCGCTGGCGGGTGGCCACAGTGAGCGAAGCCTGGGCCGGGCACCGCAGTTCGATTGAGGAGTTCGAAGCCGCCGGCAGAAGTGTGGACCGCCGGATCGACTTCAGAACGTTTGCGGACATGAACCAGCGCGAGACGAAGCCGCGCTAGCGTCCGTCCAGCCCCACCCTGCACAAATGCCGCTCGAGCACCACCTTCTCCTGCTCCACGTACGCCCGGTTGCGCCGAACGAGCTCGGTGAAGTCCACCTGGTGCGCGTCGAACTCAGGCCCGTCCACGCATGCGAACACCACCTTGCCGCCCACCGTGAGCCGGCAGCCGCCGCACATCCCGGTGCCGTCCACCATGATCGGATTGACGCTGGCGAAGGTCTTCACGCCCCACTGGCGCGTCAGCTCCGCCGCGGCCCGCATCATCGGGATCGGCCCGATCACATGCGCCGCCTGCGGCATCGCGCCGTTCTTCGCCACCCACCAGCGCATCAGATCGACCACGTTGCCGTGAAACTCGCCCGAGCCGTCGTCGGTGGCCCAGTAGACTTCATCGGCCGCCTCCCGCAGGTCCGCGTCCAGGATGATGTGCGCCGTCGAGCGCGCGCCAGCGAGCGCCACCACGTGGTTGCCCGCTGCACGGAAAGCGCGCGCCACCGGGAGCAGTTCGGCCGTCCCCACGCCTCCAGCCACGCACAGCACCGTGCCCACCTTCTCGATGGTCGCGGGCAGTCCGAGCGGTCCGAGCAGGTCGGGAATCATCGCGCCGGTTTCAAGCGCGGTGGTCTGCCGCGAAGTCTTTCCGAGCGCCTGCACCACCAGCTGAATCGTCCCGCGCGCCGCGTCGCCATCCACCAGCGTGAGCGGGATGCGCTCGCTCGTCGAGTCCGGGCGCAGGATGATGAACTGGCCCGCCTTCCAATGAGCCGCGATTTCCGGCGCCTCGATCTCCAGCCGCGCGATCTCCGGCGTGAGCATCACCTTCGAGACGATGCGGTGGCCCGCGGCTCCGAGCGGCGCGTGGCCGTTCACCGCGGCGACAGGCTGCGTGTTCTGAAGCGCGGCGTCGATGGCGGCGGCCGCGGCCCGGCCGTCCTTCATGGCCAGAATCACCGTGGCCCCGCCGCGCACCACGTCACCGCCGGCGAAGACATTATCCATGCTCGTCTTGCCTAATTGGTCAATGACGATCTTCCCGCGCTTGGTGATCAACTGCGGCGTCGAGCGCTGCACCGTGGGATTCGGACTCTGCCCGATAGCCATCACCAGCGTGTCAACCGGGACGCGGTATTCCGAACCGGCAATCGGGACCGGCGACCGCCGCCCGGATTCGTCCACCTCGCCCAGCTCCATGCGGATGCATTCCACCTCGCGCAGAACGCCGTTCTCGTCGCCGAACAAGCGCACCGGCGCGCCCAGAAACTCGAAATGGACGCCCTCTTCTTCGGCGTGCTCGATCTCTTCCAGGCGCGCGCGCAGCTCAACCCGGCCGCGGCGGAACAGAATGATGCTCTCGCTGCCCATGCGCTTGGCCCAGCGCGCGGCATCCATCGCGGAATTGCCGCCTCCCACCACGATGGTGCGCTTGCCCACGCGAACCGGCGTGTCGCTGGACGGTTCGTAAGCCTGCATCAGGTTGATCCGCGTCAGGAACTCGTTGGCCGTGTAGACGCCGATCAGGTTCTCGCCGGGGATGCCCATCAGGTGCGGCAGCCCAGCGCCGGTGCCGACGAACACCGCGGAGTATCCGTCCGCGAACAGTTCGTCAACGGTGGCGGTCTTGCCCACAATGAAGTCGGTGCGGAACTCAACGCCCAGCGCCGCCAGCCGCTCCAGCTCGCCGTTGATGATGTCGCGCGGCAGGCGGAAAGGCGGGATGCCGTAGGCCAGAACGCCGCCCAGCTTGTGCAGCGCCTCGAAAATCGTGACGCGGTATCCGCGCCGCACCAGGTCGAAGGCGGCGATCAGGGATGCCGGGCCGCTGCCGACAAGCGCGACTTTGAGACCGTTGGGAGGAGCCACCGGAGCCAGCCGCGCATCGCCGTTCCGTGCCGCATAATCGGCCAGAAAGCGCTCCAGCGACCCGATGGCCACCGGTTCGAGCTTGGTCTTCGGGTTCCCCAGCAGGCAGTCCTTCTCGCAGAACAGTTCGTGCTGGCAGACGCGCCCGCAGATGCCGGGAAAGGGTGTGAAATCGCTAATCTTCTCGAACGCTGCGCCAAAATCCCCAGCCGCCATGAGCGCGATGACGCTTTTCATGTCGATATGCAGGGGACACGCGTCCACGCATTTCGGATCGCGGCAGTTCAGGCACCGCAACGCCTCGACCAGGGCCTGGTCCTGATCGAATCCCAGCGCCACCTCCTCGCAGGTGGTGGCACGCGCGGCCGGTGCGGCCACCGGGAGCACCTGGCGCGGCGCCTTCGGATTGCGCTTGAGCCGCGGCTTCGCAGGGATGTCGGGCGTCGAGGGTGTTTGGGGTGTCATTTGATTTCGGTAGACTAAGATGCAATTGTACCGCCAGTCCCTATAAGCCGCCAGCGCGGCCGTGTCCGTTCGTTTACCGAGCCGCGACCGCAAGGGAGCGGACCGCGCGTACCGCTACCCTCGGATTC
>CAZBQQ010000062.1:21213-27896 GCA_964493965.1 uncultured Solibacteraceae bacterium | reverse complement strand
GGGTTCGACTCCCACCCGCGCCTCCATTTAGAATCGATCGGTTACACTGTTCTCAACTTGCCGGGATTGAAAGATTACGTCGAGCGCTTCCTCGCCGAGTTGAAGCAGGAGAACGTTTCGGCGCACACCCTGCGCGCTTACGACGCCGACCTACGCCAGTTCATCGAGTACTTCTCGCCGCCCGGCGGCGAACCGCCGCCTGTGGACAAGCTGGACACATTGGCGTTGCGCGAATGGCTCGGCGACCTCTACCGCCGGCGCCTCTCCGCCGTTACGATGCGTCGCAAAGTGGCCGCGCTGCGCTCCCTGTTCCGGTTCCTGGTTGCGCACCACGTGCTCGAGATCAATGTCGCACGTCTTCTCCGCACTCCCAAGGCGCCACAGAAACTGCCGCGTGTCCCGACTGCGGAGCAGACCAACAGCCTCATCGATCAGGTAGCCGAAGGACGCCTGGAGCGCCCCATGCCGGCGCGCGACTTGGCCATCTTCGAGCTGCTCTACGGCTGCGGGCTGCGCATCAGCGAACTGGTGGCGGTGAACCTGGGCGACCTGGACCTGGCCGACCGCTGGCTCCTGGTCCGCGGCAAAGGGAAGAAGGAGCGGCAGGTACCCTTCGGCGCAAAGGCCGCGGCGGCCATCGAGAGCTACCTCGCCGCGCGCCAGGCGCCGCCGCGCGAGACCGCGCTCTTCCTGAATCACCGCGGCAGCCGCCTCACCGATCGCGGCGCGCGCGGCATCGTCAAGCTCTACGCGACGGCGCTAGCAGGCGACGCTTCGATCCACCCCCACAGCTTCCGCCACGCCTTCGCCACGCATCTGCTCAGCGACGGCGCGGACCTGCGGGCGATTCAGGAACTCCTCGGCCACGCGCGACTTTCGACTACGCAAAAGTACACGCAGGTCTCGCTTACGGAGCTGATGAAGGTATACGACAAGGCGCATCCGAAGGCGTGAAGTTACCGCTGGCGCTCGATGACGTACCAAAGCACCAGCTCGACGCTTCCGGGCTCGGCCTCCTCGGAGGCGAACACTTGAGCAAAGCGGCGCTTGTGGGTAAGCACGCAAAGGCCTCTGTTGTGCGCGAAACCATCGAGGCGCATGGGAGTGTCGCTATACTTGGCGCATATGCAACCCGCTTGGCAGCTCTCGTTCGTCGTCCCAGGCAGCGCCATAAGCGCGCCATTCAGAGGGCGCAGATAGAGCGCGCCTTCTTGTCCTCGAACGAATTGGAGATCCGCCTTGGAATTTCTGTCGCAGCGGGACCTGCCGGGGTCGAGGTCCAAGCCGCATCCGAGCTCGACAATACGACGGGCGTCCACGAACATGTGCTTCAGGCTACAGCCCGCAGCAAATTCGAGCCGGACGGTTCCCTCGTCCACGGTGTCGCGTGAGGTGACGACAATCCCATGGGCCGCCTTCTCACGGAGGCACGGCGCCCACATCCGCACGGCGTAGATCCCTGGTTTGACGTTGTCGAGAACGAACTGTCCGCGTGCATCGGCCAGCACACGCTGGAGCGTTGGCCTGCCGTCGTCAGGCGTGAGGAGCACGACGGCTCCAGGCAGAGGGGCGCCGGAATTGTCTTCGCCGGACTGATCGAACACCCGCCCCACAATTCGTCCCTCACCCTCCTGTCCCGCACATGAAGCGATACAAATGAGCGTCAGCAACCCGCATCGTGTGAACATAGTAGAGTGAGTACTCTGCCCGAACACATACACAACGTCCGCAACATCGCCATCATAGCCCACGTCGATCATGGCAAGACCACGCTGGTCGACGCCATGCTCCACCAGAGCGGCATCTTTCGCGATAACGAAGCCGTCATCGACCGCGTCCTCGATTCCAACGACCTCGAGCGCGAGCGCGGCATCACCATCCTCGCCAAAACCACCGGCGTCCGCTACCACGGCGTGAAAATCAACATTGTCGACACGCCCGGCCACAGCGATTTCGGCGGAGAGGTCGAGCGCGCGCTCACGCTGGTGGATGGCGTCATGCTCCTGGTCGACGCCAGCGAAGGCCCGCTGCCGCAGACCCGCTATGTCCTCATGAAAGCGTTTGAGGCCAAGCTGCCGCCCATCGTCGTCATCAATAAGATCGACCGGC
This sequence comes from uncultured Solibacteraceae bacterium, assembly GCA_964493965.1. Taxonomy (GTDB): domain Bacteria; phylum Acidobacteriota; class Terriglobia; order Bryobacterales; family Bryobacteraceae; genus DASWZN01. The sequence goes on along the minus strand of CAZBQQ010000062.1, from coordinate 25,787 downwards.
CCGACGCGCGCATCCCCGAAGTGCTGAACGAAATCTACGACCTGTTCATCGATCTCGACGCCACCGAGGACCAGCTCGACTTCCCCGTGATCTACACCAACGCCCGGGCGGGCACCGCCCAGCTTACCCCCGAGGGCTCCGGGACCGATCTGCGGCCGCTGTTCGACACCATCCTCGCGCACACCCCCGAGCCGTCCGGCGACCCCGACGCCGTCCTGCAACTGCTCGTGGCGAACCTCGACTACAGCGACTACCTCGGTCGCCTCGCCATCGGCCGCGTCTTCTCGGGCACCCTGCACATCGGTGACGAGGTCGGCATCGCGAAGCTCGACGACACGGTCCAGCGCACCCGCATCACCAAGATGTTCTCCTTCGAGGGACTCAAGCGCGTGGAGGAGACGATCGGACGGCCCGGCGACGTGCTGGCCATCGCCGGCGTCGAAGGCATCACGATCGGCGAGACGATCACGCACCCCGATACTCCGATGGCCCTCGAGCACATCCCCATCGACGAGCCGACCATCGCCATGACGTTCACCGTCAACACCTCGCCCTTCTCCGGACGCGAGGGAACCTACGTCACCTCGCGCCACCTGCGCGACCGGCTCGATAAAGAGCTGCTGACCAACGTCTCGATTCGCGTCGAGGAGGCGGGCGGCCCGGACGCCTTCAAGGTGATGGGTCGCGGCGAGCTACAGCTTGCCATCCTGATCGAAATGATGCGGCGCGAGGGCTACGAGCTGATGGTGGGCAATCCCGAGATCCTCACGCGCACGGTGAAAGGCGTGCTCCAGGAGCCGGTCGAGATGTTGACCATCGATTGCCCTGACCAGTTCATCGGCGTGGTGATGGAGAAGCTGGGCGCACGCAAGGGCAAGATGATTCGCATGGTGAACCACCACTCCGGCCGCGTGCGCATCGAGTTCGAAGTGCCCACCCGCGGCCTCATCGGCCTGCGCAGCGAGATGCTCACCGACACACGTGGCACGGCGGTCATGAACTCGCTGTTTCACGGCTACGCGGAATGGCAGGGCGACATCCCGCGCCGCCCCACGGGCTCGTTGGTGGCCGATCGTGGCGGCCGCTCCACGGCATACGCCATCTACAATCTCCAGGAGCGCGGCGAGATCTTCATCACGCCGGGCACCGAGGTCTACGAGGGCATGATCATCGGCGAGAACGCGCGCGACCGCGACATCGACGTCAACATCGTCAAAGAGAAGAAGCTGACCAACATGCGCGCGTCAACCTCGGATGACGCCATCCGCCTGGTGCCGCCGCGCCTGCTGAGCCTCGACCAGGCCATCGAATTCATCCGCAACGACGAATACGTCGAAGTTACTCCGCAATCCATCCGCCTGCGCAAGAAAGCGCTGAAGTTCAACGACCGGTAGGCTCGCTGCACGGCTTGCCGCCGCCCCGACGTTCCTCTTGAGTATGTACCGTTGTGTATGTACAATATAGAAGGCGATATCGATGCGCTTCGAGTGGGACGAGGAGAAGAACCGTCGCAATCTCGCAAAGCACAAGGTCAGCTTCGAAACCGCGAGCCTGACTTTCGATGATCCCCTGTTGCTCAGTATTCAGGACCGGATCGTGGAAGGCGAGGAGCGATGGCAGACGCCTGATTTCGGCTCGGAAGGCGATTGCACGTGAGAGGCGAGCGTATGCAAAAAGTCAAAAGCGCTCAAGCGGATGAAATCCGTGCGCTCAAGCGAATGAAGGACCGGGAAATCGATACGAAGGACATTCCGCCCGTACTTGACTGGAGCAAAGCCGTGGTGGGCAAGTTCTACAGGCCAATCAAGAAGCCCCTCACGATCCGTTTGGACGCGGACGTTCTAGCCTGGCTCAAGGGACAAGGAAAGGGTTATCAGACGCGCATCAACGCCCTGCTGCGCAGCTCGATGGAGAGGGCCAGCTCTGCTCAGAGAGGTCAGCCGGGAGCGCGGGCGCGGACGAAGGCGTCCTAACTACCCGCGCCCGTCAATGAGAACGGTGACGCCATGACGCTTCGGCAAGTGCGATCTTAACGTAGCAACGCAATCCATCCGCCTGCGCAAAAAGGCGCTGAAGTTCAACGACCGGTAACGGAAGTTCGTTACCGAGCCGCGACCGCAAGGGAGCGGACCCATGGCCCTGCGGCCACCGATAGCGATGAAGACGCGGCCGGCGCAGCCTGGCGCCTTCGTTACCGAGCCGCGACCGCAAGGGAGCGGACCCTGGGGCGGCTCAAAACCCAGCGCACCTTCCTGCGGTATATTTGACAGAATCGGACGAAAGACTTCGCATATCCGGTTATAAAGGGCGTGCCATGAGAAAAAGCGCTGCAATCGCATTGGGACTCCTGCTGGCCGGCGGGACAGTTTGGGCGCAACAATATCTCATCACGGCCGTGGCGGGGGGAGGGCTGCCGCCAACGCCGGCCCAGGCTCCCAGCGCATCGTTCGGTCTACCTGGTGCGGTCGCGGCGGATGGTCTCGGCAACATATACTTCACGACGGCGAACTGTGTGTTCAAAGTCGATGCCGCGGGAATCCTCACGCGCGTGGCGGGTCGCTCGACAGTGCGCGGCTATTCTGGCGACGGAGGCCCGGCCACTCAGGCCCAGCTCAATAACCCTCAAGGTGTGGCCCTGGATGCGGCCGGCAATCTCTACATCGCGGACCTGGGCAACTCCGTAATCCGAAAGGTAGCGCCCAGTGGCAGCATCACCACCGTACCCGGCGACGGCAGCTGGGCTTCCGCGATCGCGGTCGATGCTGCCGGCAACCTCTACGTCGCTGCGAGCGTTGTCAACGTGGTCCGCAGGATAGCGCCCAGCGGCGCCACCACGATCGTCGCTGGGAACGGCGGTGGAGGGTATGCGGGCGACGGAGGTCCGGCCACCTCCGCCAGCCTCTGGGGTCCTTACGGAGTTGCCGTGGACGCCTCCGGAAATCTCTATATCGCAGACACCAGCAACCAAGCGATCCGCAGAGTGGCGGTGGATGGCACCATCACCACCGTTGCCGGCAATGGCACAACGGGATACTCCGGAGACGGAGGAAGGGCCACGAACGCCCAGCTTGATTTCCCTTACAGCGTGGCCGTGGATGCCGACGGCAGTCTTTACGTAGCGGACGGCGCCAACAACGTGATCCGAAAGGTGGCGGCCAACGGCATCATCACGACCGTGGCCGGCAACGGCGGTGCTGGCTACCTGGGTGACGGAGGTCCAGCCGCCACCGCCCTACTGGCAGAACCGACCGGCGTGGCGGTTGGCGCCGGCAACCTCTTCATCACGGACTTTCACAACAGCGTAATCCGAAAAGTGGCCAATGGACGCATCACGACGGTGGCGGGGAATGGGATCCCAGGCTACTCGGGCGACCGAGGCCCGGCCACCAGTGCCCAACTTAGTTGGCCCAGCGGTGAGGCGGTGGATAGCGCCGGCAACCTCTACATCGCCGACACCAATAACAATGCGATCCGAAGAGTGGCCGCCGATGGCTCCATCACCACCGTGGCCGGAACGGGAATCCCGGGCTACTCGGGCAATGGAGGGCCCGCCGCCAGCGCCCGAGTCAACCATCCGTGGGGAGTAGCCCTGGATGGCAACGGCAACCTGTACATCGCCGACAGCGACAACTTCGTGATCCGCAAGCTGGCACCAAACGGCGTTATCACCACCGTGGCCGGGAACGGAACCGCCGCCTACGCGGGCGACGGAAGCCCGGCTACCAACACCGGAATCGGTCAACAGATCTACGGCCTGGCAGCGGACGCCGCAGGCAACCTCTACATCCCGGACGCCCGGGACAGCGTGATCCGCAAGGTGGACGCGGCGACCGGCCTCATCACGACGATAGCGGGCAAGGGAACATCCGGCTATTCGGGCGACGGAGGCCCAGCCACCAGCGCCCGACTGAACCAGCCGTACCGCGTGGCCGTCGATACCTCGGGCAACGTCTATATCGCGGATTTCGGCAACGCTGTGATCCGCAGGGTGGCGCCGACCGGCATCATCACGACGGTTGCGGGCAATGGAACGTGGGGCACTTCGGGCGACGGAGGCCCAGCCACCAGCGCTCAGCTGAACGGTCCCTGGGGCGTGGCCGTTGACGCCGCCGGCAACCTGTACATCTCAGACTGGACCGACGGCCTTGTTCGGAAGGTGGCGGCAGCGACCGGTGTCATCACAACCATAGCCGGGAACGTGAGCGGGGGTAACCCGGGCAACGGAGGACCGGCCACGGCCGTTCAGCTCTTACCCCAAGGCCTCGCCGTGGACGCCGCCGGCAACGTCTACGTCGCGGACAGCGGTAGCAACGTAATCTGGATGCTGTCGCCGCAGCCTGCCCTGCTTACTCTCACCACCACGCCGTCGGCCAGTTTCTTCCAGAGCGGGCAGATGGGCGCAACGTACTCGATTGTAGTGAGCAACACAGCCGGCGCCGGGGAGACCAGCGGAATAGTGACCATGACCGAGATCCCCCCGGTTGGCGTGACGCTCGTTTCGATGTCGGGCGCGGGCTGGAACTGCTCCGGCGCCACCTGCACCCGCAGCGATGTGCTGGCTCCAGGGTCCGCTT
>CAZBQQ010000062.1:0-21113 GCA_964493965.1 uncultured Solibacteraceae bacterium | reverse complement strand
TCCTACGATGTCTACTTCGGCACGTCCTCGCATCCGCCTCTGGTGGCGACCACCACGGGAACGACCTACGCCCCAGGAACTCTGGCCCCTCAGGCCACTTACTACTGGCAGATCGCGGCCAGGAATGAAGTCGGGTCTACCGGCTCCGCGATCTGGTCCTTCACCACCGGCGTCCCGCCCGTCGGCACGCGTTTCGTTCCGGTGCCCCCCTGCCGCGTAGCGGATACGCGCCGCCCGGCCGGCACATTTGGCGGTCCCACCATGACCGCCGGTTCCACCCGCTCCTTCCCGATTCCCGGGAGCGGATGCGGCATCCCGGCCACTGCCCAGGCTTATTCCGTCAACGTGACGGTGGTTCCCGCGGGCCCGCTCAGCTTTCTGACGTTGTGGCCTGCCGGCCAAGCCCAGCCCTTCGTCTCCACCCTGAATTCGATGGATGGCTCGGTGGTGGCGAACGCAGCCATCGTGCCGGCCGGCCCGGGCGGAGCCGTGAAAGTGTTCGTGAGTAACCAGACCGACGTGGTCCTCGACATCAACGGCTATTTCGATTCGGCCGGCGCTTCGTTCTACGCCGCCACGCCCTGCCGCGTCGCCGACACGCGATACCCCACCGGCCAGTTTGGCGGGCCATCCATGTTCGGTGGGCAAACCAGGGACTTCCCCATACCCTCCGGCGCCTGCGCGATCCCGGCCACAGCGACCGCTTTCTCGCTCAATGTAACGGCGGTTCCGCAGGCAGGTTTTCTCGGCTATCTGACAGCCTGGCCAACGGGACCGTCTCGCCCGTTCGTCTCGACACTGAATTCCTGGACCGGCGAGGTGGTAGCAAACGCCGCCATCCTGCCAGCCGGCACCGACGGATCGGTCTCCATATTTGCAACCGACCCAACCGACGTGGTCCTGGACCTCAACGGGTACTTCGGCCCGTCCGTAGGCCAAGGCGCGTTGGCGTTCTACCCTGTGCCGCCGTGCCGGGTGGCGGACACCCGGTATCCCGCCGGCCCGTTCGGCGGTCCGGAGATCAGAGCGCAGTCCGTCCGATCGTTTGCGATCCCCGCCAGCGGGTGTGCCATCCCGTCGACGGCGGCGGCGTATTCGGTGAACGTCACCGTAGTGCCCGACGGGCCGCTGTCATACCTGACGGCCTGGGCGGCTGGCTCGCCGCAACCGAACGTCTCCACGTTGAACTCGTTGGACGGCACGGTGGTGGCCAACGCCGCGATCGTACCGGCGGGGACGAACGGCGCGATCAGCATCTACGTGACGAACGGAACGCACGTAGTCCTGGATATTAACGGGTACTTCGGGCAGTAGAACGCCGCGGCCCCGCCGCCTTGAACCGCGCCTTCTGCGCCGGGGTCATTTTCTCGGTCGCGTATTGGAAGATCAGCCGCGGTGACTGATCCTTCCACTCCTTGAGGAACGCCTCGACGGGTTTGGGGCTCTGCTTCCAGGCCTCGCGCAGGAACCAGCCGAGCCCCTGGTGAACCACTCGCTCCGGGTCGAGCATGAGCGGGCGCACGAACTCCAGCAGCGGGCCGGCCGCGGGCTTCGCCTTCAGCAGCGCCAGCATCGACACTGGAACCGCCCGGCGCTGAAACCTGAGATCGGAATCGCGCCAGTCCGCCAGCTCGGCCAGCTTGATCCGGCCGTCCGCGAGGAGCGGGCCGATGATCTCGCCGCAGAGGACGTCGGTGTGGCCCCAGTTGCAGATCCCGGCCCGAAAGTATCCGGCGAGGCGTTCCGCCATCCGGTCGTCGAACTGATCGTGATCGCGCAGCTCCTTGAGGAACCGGATCGCCATCGACGCCTCTTCGTACTTGCCGCTCGCGAGCAGGATCTCGCCCGCCTTCGCGAAACCGTCGAGCCGCAGCCCGCGGTACCGCTCCATCCACTCCCGCTGCTTCTCGTTCCAGAGCGGGTTCTCTTTGTCGAGGAGGCCCCAGGCGTCGTAGCCTTCCTTGAAATAGCGGGCCCACTTCAAGGCGTTCTTCGGGTCCTGGTGGGCGACGCAGTAAGCCCGCACCTCCGCCGCCAGATCCGCCGGCTTGTTCATTGTGTCCTTGCCTTTGACCAGTGCGCATGGATGACGCGCCAGCCCTCTTTCTTGTGCTGGTAGACCTCGCTCGAGTCGTAGCGGTAAGTCGTCGCGCCCATACGGCATTCGAGGATAAAGGTCAGCACCGCCACGTCGCCGGCGACCTGCACCTTCGGGTCTACCAGGTCGTAGCTGTCGAACAAGGCCCGTCCCCGGTACGTCTCGAAGAGCTCCGTTAACGCCGGCAGGCCTTCGAGCCGTTTGTCCGCGGCCGGATGGATGTAAACGACCGTGGCGTCCGTGCGCGCCAGGTCGGGTTCCGGGCTCCCCTTCATCCAGCCGTCCATCGCCTGCCGCTCCAGTGCCAGAAGCTGGCGCGAGACGTCTGCTTCCGAATCCGCGGCCGCCAGCGTGCCGCCGAACGCGGCCACCGCGGCGCAAACCACCATGGTCAGGTTCATGCCTCACCTCCACCCAATAGGACAACGGCGAACTCGCGCTGTGACAGGTGCCGCAAGAAAAATCACGCCGGCGGTCCCAACGTCACTGTCTCGAGCGCCCGCCGCAGGATCGCCGCCTGTTCGGCCGGCTCGTAGAAGGGATGGTTACGGTACACGTCGGCGGCCACCTTCATGTAAGCGTCCGACAGCTCGCCGGCGCGCTCACCGGCGACCTCCCGGACCTTGCGGCGGTGCTCCGCGGTGAATCGTAGTTTGTTCGGATCGACGACGCCGCCCTGAATGAACGCCTGCGTCTTCCGGGCGCATTTGCAGGAATTGCCGGGATCGACCAGGCTGCAATTGCCGCGCAGGTACTCATAAAGGTCGCGGCGCGTGCGTGAGAGAATCTGACGGAAATTGACCGGCGTGACTCCGGCGATCTCGCCGCCGACCTCGTCGCTCACCCCGAAGATTTCGCCCAGGATAAAGACCAGCCGCTGCCTGCCGTCGAGGCATAGCAAGGTTCCCACAGTGCAGTTGATCTTGGTCTCCTCAATCAGGATTTCGATCGGAACCGGAGTGGTGCGCGGATCCGGCAGGTCCAGGTCGGGCGTGCGCGCCAGGCCCACGGCGGCAATCTGGAACGAGCACACGGAGTCGGCGGCCGCCCACTTGTCCTTCTTCAGGTTCAGGATGTGATTCACCGCGATCCGGTAGAGCCAGGTGCGGAAGCGGCTCTCGCCCCGGAATGCCGGCAGAGCTTTCAGGACCTTAATGAGGATGTCCTGCGTGGCGTCCTCCGCATCGGCATGCCGGTACAACATGCGCAGAGCAATGTTGAAGATCCAGGGCTGATGCCGGGACAGGAGAGACGCGAGCGCCTCGCGGTCGCCGGATTGCGCGCTCAGCACCAGTTCCTCGTCGGCGGTTTCGGTGTGGGTCTCCAGAAAGGGATTGTGCATAGCCTCCGCCAATCTATCAAATACGGAACCATCCCGTCCGCACCTTTGAATGGGCGCCAGGCAGCCTCTCACGGGCAGCTCTTCCGGCAAAAGACGGCACCTTCGTACCAATTCCCTCGACGAATAGTACCGTCCTAAGCGCAAAGCCCTTGCTTTTCTATAGGGTTCTGGCGGACAATTACGCTAGATTCGGGTACTGGCCTCAAGGGAGGCTGCGCTTTTTTGGCAACCATGACGGAAGCAATCCTTTTGCTGCGGTGTCTGAGCGCCTCGGTCCAGGCGGCCTGCCTGGTGGCGCTGGCCACCAGAGGCCTGGTGCGCCGCTACCCGATTTTCTGGATCGTCACCCTCCTCGGATTGCTGCAGTCGCTCTTGTCCGTCGGTGGCTGGAATTCGTGGGTCCTCGCCGCAATGTACGGCGCCGTGGCGGTCGAGGCGTGCCTGGCACAGGCCCGGCACTTCCGAAGCCTGTTCTCGTTCACCGTCGGCGGGATCATGGTGTTCGCGGTCCTGTCCGCCGCTCTTGGCGCCACAGTCTGTCTGTTCGGCTTCGACATCCTCCGGGACGGGGGGCCGGTGGTGCTGATGGGCAGCGGCGGCTGCATCCTGCTGATCCTCTCGACGGCCTTTTTCAGCACTTTCCCGGTCACGATGCGGGCGAATGTGCGGTGGCATGTAGCCATCCTCCTTGCGTTGCTGACCGGCGGCGCCGTTGCGACAGGCCTGAGGACCGTGATGTCGCCCGAGGGGCGCCTGGCCGCGCAGTTGGTGGCGGTGGTTTGCCCGCTGGTCTGCTACGCGCTTTGGACAATCAAGCTGGTTCCTTCCGGTGAATGCTTCCTGCCGCTCTCGGACATCCCGGCGGAGATCCTGGCACGGCTGATGGCGCAGGAACGGCGGCCGGTGGACCCGCTGACGGATGCCCGCCGCGTAGTGGCCGCGCGCAGGTTTCGCGGCGCCCCGCAAGGCACGCAGCCTGCGCTCGAAGACCGATCGGGCCGTCTGAACAACGCCTGAACAAAACCCGCAAAAAATGTTCCAGAGGGTGGCGAACTGCGCTATCCTGGCCGGAGATGTCGGTCCAGACGTACGCGGTGTACACCCGCTGCAGCCAGTGCGGCGTTTACGATAGAGACCCGGGCTGGTGCGACCTGTGCGGACGCCCGAAAGAAGGCCGGGCGGCGCCCGCCTCCGAGCCTCCGGCGCCGGACGGCCCCGAGATCGGCTCGCGGAAGCGATCCATGCGGGAAGAGGCGGGCGTCCGTACCGCGCGTTGATTCTGCCCCGCCGCTCCCCTATACTGGGAGTTCCGGGTTTTGGATGTAGGCGTGTGCCCGCCTGCCCGGAGGTTCCCTATGGTCTATGGTCTGTTGGTTTTCGTACACGTACTAGTTTGTGTGTTTCTGGTGATCGTGGTCTTGCTGCAGAGCGGCAAGGCCGCGGACCTCGCCGGAGCTTTCGGCGGCATGGGTTCGCAGACGGCCTTCGGGCCGCGCGGCACCGCGACGCTTTTGTCGAAGCTGACCCGGATTGCGGCGACGCTGTTCATGGTCACATCGCTGACCCTGGCGATCATGGCTACGCGCGGCACCGGGGGGCCCGGAACGACGGTTCTCGAAGAGTTGCCGTCCCGCGGATCGCAGCCCGTGCACGCGACGCCGGCAGCTCCGGCGCGCCCGGGCGCGCCCGTGCAGGTCCAGGTGCCTGGACCGGGAGGCACCACGAGGACGATCGCGATCCCGCCCTCGCAGAGGCTTCCGACCGCGCCGGAGCCGGCTCCAGCCGCACCGGCCAAGAAGTAGATTGAGATTCACCTTGCGGAGGTGGCGGAATTGGCAGACGCACTAGCTTGAGGTGCTAGCGGGAGCAATCCCGTGGGGGTTCAAGTCCCCCCCCCCGCACCACATTTTCAACGTGTTACCGATCGCTAGCCGGATCTGGTCCGGCTAGCGATCTTGTTTTTTGGGCCGCGTTTATCGCCGCGTGGAGGCTCAAGGCACGGGCGATTCACCACGAGTGCACGGCCGGAGGAAGGCCAGTAGCAGGTCAAGCACCTGCTCGGGTTCGTCATGCTGGACCCAGTGCGTAGCATTGTCCAGCCAGGCAATTCGTCCCTCGGTACACAGTCGCAGGCTCGCTTCGGCAAGATCCGGTACCGCGTAGGCGTCACGTTTTCCCCAGATCACCAGCGTCGGGCAGGCAATTTCTTGGGGTCGCACTTGCTTCCTGAGCACGGCACGGTAGTAATTGAGCATGGCGGTGAGGGCACCCGGCTGCGCCCATGCTTCCCGATACAGATGCATGTACGATTCCGTAAATGCGCCCAATCGCACGGAGTCGTGAAAGCCTTTCGACAGCGCCCTCGATTGGTTGAGACCGATCAGGAACTCGGGCAGGTACGGAATTTGGAAGAACCGGACGTAGCTGCTCTTTCGCTTTTGGACGGGATGATTGCGCATCGCCTCCAGCCAGATGGCCGGGTGCGCAGCGTTCAGAACTGCCAGCCTCCCCACGGAACAGGGGCCGCCGGGACCCGCCGCACCTACTGCTGCGCGGCCTGCTCCAGCGCCGCGGCGGCGCGATCGATGTGGGCGGCCTCATCGCTCAGGACGCGGCCGACGCGCACGATTTCGGCATTGGCCTCGTCCCATTTCTTCTCCTCGATCGCCTCGCGAACGCCGGGGATCGTCTTTACCCCGTACCCGGTGTAGAAACCCGGCGCGTAAATCATGTGGACGAACCACGGCCGGCGCGGCAGACCCTTCGAGTCGGTGAGATGGCGCTCAGCCTCGATCAGCATCGCGTTCACCCCGTTTGCCCGCGTTAGCGCCGCCCCGCCGTTGGCCTGCGCCTTGGCGAACGCCTTGTCGTAGCGCTCGGCCGCGGTGGCCAGCGCCGCCTGCCCGTTCTCCAGCGGAGCGAAGCTCAGGAACGGCGGTACCGGCTCGGCCGGCGGCGGCACCGTCTTCTCGTGCGGATCCATGGTAGCGGCGAAGACTCCCTCGCCGATTTCCTTGTTGCGCTCGCGCATCTCATCCTGCTTGTCCCGGAGCAGTTTCTCGACCTCAGCGGTGTACCGGTGGACCGTGTCGGAGAGGCCGGTGAAGTCGTGGGGCAGCACCTCCGCGTCAGCCAGGCGCATCACGGCCGTGCCGATAGTCTGGGCCAGGGCCCGGCCGTACCGGAAATCGGTGTCGCTGAAATGCGTGTACCAGTAAAAGTCGTCGTAGATGGAGTGGTAGATTCCGCCGTCGTCTTCGCCGCCGTAGCCCAGGTTCAGGGAGGCCACGCCGAGGTGGTCAATGAAGACCGTGTAGTCGGAGCCGGAGCCGAGCGCGCCCAGCCGCAGGTCCGGCCGCGTGCGGGCGTCCTGCTTGTCTTCCGTCGAGCCCTGCTCGATGCGGCGCAGTTGCAGGCGCTTCCATACCGGCAATCCGGTTTCCGGGTCGGTGACGTCTTGCGCCACGCCGTTCATGAACTTCTCCAGAGTGTGCGAACCCTGCATTTCCAGGTAGCCGCGGCCATTGGCATCGGAGTTGATATAGACGGCGGCGTGGCGGACAAGCTCGGCGGCGTGCTCTTCGGCCCACTCGGTGGAACCCAGCAAGCCCTCTTCCTCGCCATCCCAGGCGCAGTAGAAAATGGTTCGCTTCGGTTTCCAGCCCTGCTTGAGCAGTTCGGCGAGGCCGCGCGCTTCCTCCATCAGCGCGTTCTGCGCCGACACCGGGTCTTCCGCGCCGTTCACCCAGGCGTCGTGATGGTTGCCGCGGACGATCCACTCATCGGGATTGGTGGAGCCCGGAATGCGCGCGATCACGTCGTAGATTCGCCTGGTGTCCCAGTTCGATTTCACCGTGAGGTGGACGCGCGCCGGCCCCGGCCCCACGTGGTAGGTGATGGGCAGCGCGCCGCGCCACGGCTCCGGCGCAACCGGTCCCTTCAGCGCTTCGAGCAAGGGCTGCGCGTCGCCGTAGGAGATCGGCAGCACCGGGATCTTTGTCAGCGTCCCCGCCTCATCGAGCGGCAGCCGCTTTGCGCCTTCCGTCGCGCCAATGCCCGGCGTCAGCGGATCGCCCGGATAGAGCGGCATGTCCATAACGCTGCCGCGCTGCACGCCCTGCGGCGGCCGCCAGGCGCCGGCGGGGAACACCTCGCCATTAAAGTAGCCGTCCTCGTGCGGGTCCGAGTAGATGATGCAACCGACCGCGCCGTGTTCGGCGGCGACCTTGGGCTTGATGCCGCGCCAGGAAGCGCCGTAGCGCGCGATCACAATGGCGCCCTTGACGGAAATGCCGAGCCGCTCGAGCCGCTCGTAATCGGCCGGGTTGCCGTAGTTGACGTAAACCAGCGGCGCGGTGACATCGCCATCGGCCGAGTAGGCATTGTAGGTGGGGAGTTGCTCCTCGCGCTGGCCGGACGTGGGGTCGACCGCGACGGCCGGCTCCTGAAGCTTCGCCACGAATTTCGTTGGCTCCAGCAGCTCAACAGCGCGCTCCTTGGGCGTCGGGAACAGCACGTCGAAGGTCTCAATGTGCGCGTCCAGGCCCCACTCCTTGAACCGGGACAGGATCCACTCGGCGTTGTCCTTGTCGTACGCCGAGCCGATATGGTGCGGGCGCGCCGAGAGCCGCTGCATAGTGTCGCGCAGGTTGTCGGTGCTTGGGATGGCGCGGAATTTGGTTTCCCAGTTGCGCTCGGCGGCCGAGGCTCCGGCGGAATAGCCGCGCAGCGAGGGCGGCTCCTCGGTCACCGCGGCACCTACGGCAAGAAACAGGCAAACGGTCAGCTTGAGCACGGAACCCCCATGGTTGGACGTCATTCGTAGCGCAGGGCCGCGATCGGGTCGAGACGCGCCGCCTTGATCGCGGGCCAGAGGCCGAAGAAAAGACCGACGCTGGTGGCGACGCTGAACCCGGCGATCACGGACCATAGCGGCACGGTCGAAGGCAGGCTGGGCACCAACGTGCGAATCGTCAGGCTGAGCAGCCAGCCGATCAGAATCCCGATCAAACCGCCCCCCGCGGTCAGGGTCATGGCTTCCAGAAGGAACTGCCAGACAATATCGCTGCGCCGCGCGCCGATGGCTTTGCGCACGCCGATTTCCCTGGTCCGCTCCGTGACCGACACCAGCATGATGTTCATCACTCCGATGCCGCCCACCAGCAGTCCGATCGATGAGATCACCACCATGACCAGCCCCACCGTAGCGATGATCTGGCGGAACTGGCCGATGACGGACTCGGCGCTGGAGATGCCGAAGTTGTCCGGCTCGTTTGGTTTGACATGGCGGCGGCGGCGAAGGATCTCCGTCACCTCGTCCTTGGCGCGATCCATTTTGCCTGGCTCGACCAGAACGCAAATGAAGTTGTCCTTGGCCTCGGGGTAGGCCTTCTGGTACGAGTGATAGGGGATGAGAATGGCCTTGTCGTTCTGGTCGTCGCCCAGGAAGGACTTGAATTTGGTGAGGGTGCCGACGATTTCCAGACTGTGCCCGTCAACCAGAATGGTCTTGCCCACGGGCTCTTCGTGCGCGAAGAATCTCTCGCGCACGCCGTTGCCGATCACGGCCAGGTCGCGCCGGTGGAGGTCTTCGGCCTCGGTAAAGAAACGGCCCTCGGAGAGCGTGGCGTTGATGAGCCGCAGATGGTCCGCGGTCACGCCGACGAAAAGGGCGTCGAGCATGTCGTGGCCCTTGTACCGCGCGGTGACGGGGGGCACTCCGAACTCCCCGAGTTCGCGGAAGAGCTCGACGGAAACCGTGGAGGTGGAAGGCGACTGTTCCTTGATGGCCATGGCGTCTTCGTAGCTCAGGGGCCTGCGCAGCCGCTCTTCGCGGGTCATCATGTGGGGAGCGCCGAGCTGGAGCTTGTAGACCCACAGCGTGCGCGTGCCGAATTGCTCGGCCACGTCCACCAGTTGCTTGTCCAGGCCGGCGATGATGGACGTGACCGCGATCACCGTGGTGGTGCCGATCAGCACGCCGAGAACGGTGAGGAACGAGCGGAATTTGTGCGTGCGCAGGGTGTCCAGCGCCAGCAGCATATTCTCGCGAACGTCTTGACGGTGGGCTTGCGGCATGGGTGCTACGTCTCCGTTCGCAGGGCCTCGATGGGCTCGAGCCGGGCCGCTTTCCGGGCGGGGTAGATGCCGAAGAACAGGCCCACCGCCGTCGACAGGGACACCCCGACCACCACCGCGGTCACGGGGACGTCGGCGGTGAAAAAGATGTTGATGATGCGGGCGACGGCTACGGCGAAAAGCACGCCGACGATTCCGCCCATGGTCGCCATCACGGCGGACTCGAAGACGACCTGCCAGAGAATGTCCCGGCGGCGCGCTCCCAGCGATTTGCGAATACCGATTTCGTGAGTCCGCTCGGTGACGCTGGCCAGCATGATGTTCATGATGACGATTCCGCCCACCAGCATGAACACGGCAACCAGGCCTATCGTCACGGCGAAAATCGTTCCGGTGAGGTTTTTCCAGGCGGACATCAAGGTATCGGAGGCGTTGACCCCGAAGGTGTCGTCCTCGCGGTATGGGACGTGGCGGCGCGCTCGCATCAAGGCGCGCACTTCGTCCTGCAGTTCCGCCATGTGCGGGCCGTCGGGCGACTTGATGAACACCATGAGCTCGGGGCGGGACATCCAGGTGTTTCGAAAAGTGCTGAGGGGAACGATCGCGAAGTTATCCTGGCTCTGCCCGAAGGTGCTGCCGAGTTTCTCCGTCGTGCCGATGACCCGGAAGGGAAGGCCCGCGAGCTGAACCTCCTTATCCAGGGGATCGACGTTGGGAAACAGTTTCTCCACCAGGTCCTGTCCGATGATGCAGACCCGGGCGTTGTGCTGATAGTCGGAATCGCTGATGTAGCGCCCCTGCTCGATCTTCTCGCGGCCGATATCGGCAAAGCTCGGAGTCACGGCGCTCAACTGGATCTCGTCGATCAGGTGGCCTTTGTAGCGCGCGGACGGGCTGGGGTTGAGTTGGCCCAAGGCTCCGATCTGCTGGTATCCCCGCAGGCTGTCCCTCAGATACTCGTAATCCTCGATGCGAATCGGCTTGTTGCGCCGGCGCGCGGTGAGGAAGGATTCGAAGCCCTGCGCCCACTGAAACTGGTGCAGCACGAAGGTATTGGTGCCCAGGTTGGCGATGTGGTCCGCGATGTAGAGGTTCATGCCGTTGACGATCGACATGACCACGATCAGCGTGGTGGTGGCGATGACCACTCCGAGCAGCGTGAGGAAGGAGCGGAGCTTGTGGCTCCGCAACGTGTCCAGGGCGATCCAGAAGGCCTCGCGGGAAGTGACCCACACGGAGATGCCGCGGCCTTCCTTGGGCGCGCGCTCTTGCGATGGAGCCTGGAGTTGATTCAGCACTGTTGGGTTTTGCCTACTACCAGATTAGTCGACGCTGCCCTATGGCCGCAGGCGTGGAGGATGGTCGACGGTGGTGGATGGTGGATGGTGGGGTTTTCCCGGGGGGTCGATGGTAGACGGCCGATGGAAAACGGGGGCCTCGAAGGCGAATCTATCCTCATCATAACGCTGGGGTTTTTCGTCGTTGGGTTCATCATGCAATTTTTTGATTTTCGAGCCGGGCGTTCAGGAGTTTGAAGGTCCGGCGGAACTCGGCGCTGAGGCGGGCCTTGTGGCGGCGGAGGCTTTCGAGGGCGGAGGCAGGAGCCAGGAGGCAGGAGCCGGGGCGGCCCGGTGGGGCTTCGCGCGTGGTCGCTTCGGCGGGTCCCGGGGCTGAGCCTATCTTCATCAGAGGGCGGGGGTTTTGCGTCGTTGGGTTCATCATGCACTTTTTTATTTTTTTAGTTCGGTCGGCCAGAAGTTTGACGGTCTGGCGGAGTTCGGCGCTGAGGCGAGCCTTGTGGCGGCGGAGGCTTGCGAGGGCGCCGGAATCATCGCAGAGGTGCCGGCAGGGGATGGCGGCGCCTGTGTAGCCGCCGCAGCCTTGGAACTCTTTGTCGAGCCGGGGTTGCCGGCGCTCGATCTGGATATCCTCGAGGGCGCTTTGGAGGGAGATGACGCGGTTGAGGCGCCAGCGGGTGGCGACCAGTTGATCGACGAGGTTGAACTGGGCGCGGGTCTGGGGCTGGTAGTCGGCGAAGTATTCGTCGCGAAGGGCGTCGAACTCCTCCATCGATTCGCTGGCGAGGACGACTAGGCCGGAGGTGAGGCCGCCGTTGGCGCGGGAGGAATCGATGCGTTGTTGGGAAGAGCGTTGTTGGGAAGACATGGGGGGGGGCTCCTGGGTGCACCGGGATTGGGGGTGCCCGAAGTGAGAGTAGCGCGAGGTTGGGCGCGGGCCGGAGGCTGATTTTTCTAAGAGCCTGAAAAGCGGGGAGATTCAGTTGGGGGAATGGGGCGAACGTCTTTCAGGATCGGTTTCAGGACCCCCCAGTCGAATCGACGGGATCAACCACCATGTCAGCCGGGCCTCCACCGTTACTTGGTGGCGTTCGATTTCAGATACAGAGTCTGGAACAACCGGTGACGGTTCCGGGTTTGTCGTGCAGATTCCCGGTCCGAGAGCAAGAGGATAGAAGCGATCCATGTGAACGGCGATCCGGACTACCTGCTGGTGTTTCGCATCTTTTATCGGCAGGACAAGGTTGTCAGAACCAGTTCTGGGAACGCGTTCTGGAGAGTCGCCGACAAGAAGAAGCGCCTCAGGGAAGAGGAGATTCGGGAGCTACAAATCGACAAGGGTGAGATTGATTTTTCGCTAACGTGGCGGTCCGCGCAACAGCGAGCAGGCGCGGGACCTAGCGTAAGGCCAGGAGAATGGGTATCAAATGCCGTCCGTCGCTCACCGATGCCAACGCCTTTCCGATGACCGCACCGAATGCCATCGACGGATCGGACGCCTTCATGGCGCAACCGGAGGTGGGCGATGTCGTTAGCATGTCGCCGATGTCGATGGGCGCGTAGGACGCATCGACCTTGCAATAGACCCGGCCCATGAGCGCAACGCGTGCCTTGCTACCGGACGAGCCGTCATGACCCAAAATGACAGCAGGCCGGTACGCGCCGGCACCCGATATCACACCCGCGACCCGTTTGTTATACGGTTCACCGCATTCGCGGACCGACCCTTCGTTGTTGACGACAACGACCGTCCCCGGCTCCAGGCATAAGGAATTGGCGACGTCGAACTCTTCGGCGCAATCCGATCCGGAGAGAATCACATCGTCAGCCGTCACGTTGCCGGTCACGGCGAGGTTGCCCTTCACGACGACTTTGCCCTGGAACTCCCCGGCGTTGCCGGACGAACTCTCCCCATAGATACCGGCAGCCGTATTGCTGATTCCGTACACGGCGTTGCCACTGTCGCTGATGCCCCAGACACCGATGCCGACGGTGTTCGAGCCTAGAACGCCCGGGACGATTCCCGAACTGCTGCCTTCGATTGGACCGCTCATGATGGTTCCTCCGACATACTAGCCTTCCGGCACGAACGGGAGTGGGATACCTGACTGCGGGGCAGTCTCACCGAGATAGAAATCGTCAAAGGGGAACATCGCGCATCCCTCTGGATACGCGCACCTACATAGCGATCCAGTCAACGCGATGAACTTGGAAGCGGCAAAGCCCGCGTCGGTCCAGATGTTCGACTCATCCGGCAATGAGAGAAAGCCGGACGCATGCTGGTAATCCCACTCCAGGCCCCCTGCGAATATTTGCGGCCAGTGTTCGGCGATCCACCGGTCGGTCCCAGCGTTGCAGGATGTCGCACCAGGAGAGGGTCCGGTGGTATCGGCGTAGCCGTGGCCAAAGCCGTCGTTCGAGAAGTAGAACACGAAGCCAGCCTGGAACCGGGGATTGATGTCTCCCTCACCGTCGTTCCACCAGGCAAAGAACCATCGTCCGGCGCCGTCCGCGGCAATCCAGGCGCTGGAGTCTGGCGGGGTGGTGTCCGAGTACTTGAATACATACTTGTTCAGGATGGTGATGGTGCCGGTATAGCTACTTGGAAACAGCGACCTGATACCCTTGGCGGAATCAAAGCCTTTCGGCAGGTGCTTGTCCAAGTCGTGTAGCTTCTTGCGCAAACTGAACATAGCCCCTCGCGTTGTCGATGGCCAATCGCGCTACGCGCGCAATCCGCGATCCCATTGGACTTGTGTCCGTAGGATACCCGATCCAAATACGGAAGGCCAGCCCCAAAGCGCTTCCAGAGTGCCCGACCGCAGCCGGCATCGGCGGAGTGGACGCCGGCGGGATACTACCGGCAGCTGCGGAGCGCGTCGCCGAAAATGCCAATCAGCACGGACGTGTCCGAAGGGGTGTGGTCCCGCTGCCGGAGGCTGGCCTCCATGGCCTGGGTGGTGCAGGCTTCCACCGAGGGAGTGTTCGGCGGGTGGGTTTTCATGCTGCTCTGGACGTACTTGGAGACGGCCGGCGTGGAGACGCAAGTTCTGAGTGGCACCGTGCTGATGAGGTTGGTGTACGGAGTGATGCTAATGCGGCGGCGGCCACCCGGCCCGAGCGAGTACCGCAGTCCGTCGATGGTAGCCGATGCGATTTGCTGTGCGAAGCACGAGCAGTCATAGACGCTCCCCAGCGTGGGGTTGGTCTGGCAATACCCCCTGGCGGCCTGGGCCTGAGCCAGCACGATTCTCTGGGCCTCCGGGTCCAACTGCGACAAGCGCGGGTCGTGGGGGTCATCGGCGGCGATCACGGGGGCGGACACGGGGGGCAGAGGCGTCTCCGGAGTCCACTGGGTTTCGATGGTCTGGTGGGAGGTGGGATCGCGCTCCATGCGCTTGATGTCCGCGATTTTGCGATCGCTGGCCTGGGCCGCGGTGGGGGTGATGACGTTGTCACAGGCATAGCTGAAGCGGCGGGGGTCGAGGTCGTATTTGTGGGCGATGAAGGCCCGGTAGTCCATGGAGATTTTACTGAGCGTGGCGTCGGTGGCGGTGAAGATGCCGCTCATGTAGTTTGTACCCCCAGACTGCGCGTGGCAGGAGGTGTAACCGGGCGACCCGGCGGGGACGCGCTCGGCCGCCGCCGGTGGGGGCGCGGCTGCGCGAGGGCTCGGGCGGGCTGCGGCGGTGGCCGCAAATGTCCAGCCGGTGTCGAAAACTTTGCCGGGCGGCTGGGTGTGGGCGTGAGACCGCTCGTAGTCGGTACGGTTCCCGTCGCGGGCCTGGCGGGCCAGTGCCTGATTGGTGAAGACCGGACAATGGGCCGCTGGGACATCGATCCCGTAGCGCTGCTTGACGTAAGCGGCGAAGGCGGTCTTGGCCGCGGCGATGTCCTCGGCCGAAGAAGGCGCGAACACCTCGCTGTAGTAGACGTCCGCAGGCCTGGCGAAGCAGTAGATGTAGATATGCTCCGCGGGGGTAGCCATCAAGCGTGGCGCGGCAAGGGTTGCCAGAACGACGGCAAAAACGGGTGCCCAGCATTTCGACGAGAACTTTCCCATGAACGGATCCCCTCGTGCAGCACAGTTTTTAGACTTGGTCTTGGTTGGGTTCAGTATACACCGGGGGATTTCGAGGAGGAAGAGGAAAGAAGAGAAGCGTTACCTGGCGCGGGCGGAGCAGCAGTGTGGCGGGGCTAGGAACTGGTGGAAGGCGGGGGGAACGTGAGCATGGCCGACGATGGCGTGGACGTCCGAGTCCGCCGGCCTTCCGGGCCGAGCCGTCACGACGACGCTCGCTGCGTGGAGGGCCGCCCGAGTCTTTTTAGCAGACTCTCCGCCTGGACCGCGCCTTCCGGCGTTTCTTCGTGCTTGAAGAAAACGAACAGGTCCTTTCCCGCGCCGAGGAGGTCCTGGCACTTGTCGCCGATCGCGGCAAGGTCGGCGGGCGTGTAGTCGGGTTTGCGCAGGCGGAAATAGACGAAGTCCGCCGTGATCACCTGGGGCACCTCGAGCTTCTCCGATTCCGCCAGGCAGAGGCACGCGTTGCGGGCTTCGAGCAGCTGGTATACCTCGTCGTTCAGCCACGAGGGGTGGCGGAATTCGAAAGCGAAGCGGAGGTCGCGCGGCAGCAACTCGAGGAACGCGGCCAGCAGCGCGGGATCCGCATGCAACTGCGGCGGCAACTGGAACAGGACCGGTCCCAGCTTGCGCGCGGCGCGAAGGGGATCGATCACCTTCAGAAAGACCTCCGTGGCCTCGCCCGCATCCTTGAGCCGTCGGATGTGCGTGATCCGCTGGTGCGCTTTCAGGGCGAAGAGAAAGCCGGCGGGCGTCGAAGCGGCCCAGTTCTCGAGCGTGGACGGGGACGGCAGGCGGCGGAACGTGTAATTGATCTCGACCGCGTTCAGCCGGGCGGCGTAGTGCTCGAGGAATTTCTTCTGCGGCACGTTCTTTGGATAGAAGTCGGGCTTCCACAGCGGATAGGCGAAGCCGGAGGTTCCGGCGAACAGGTGCGGCATGGCATCCCCCAGAAGGCCGCCAGGTGCGGTGCTTTGATTATAACCGTGCGCGGGCGGCGGCTACGCGGCGGCGCCGCGGATCATGAGCTGCGGGGGCTGCGCATCGCTCGGAAGGAGAGAGCCATCGTGTAGGCGCCCACGGCCGGCGCGGCGGACATCAGTAACCCGCCCAGCGCCATCGCGCAGCCCTTGAAATCGCGGGCCTTGACTGCATCCGCCATGGAAAAAACAGAGGCGGCAATGAAAAACAGTGCCAGCACAGTCATGATCGCGAAACCTACCAGATACATCAGCCGAATGAGGAGATTCCTGACCAACGGCCAACCGGGTTTCTTCATCCGTGTCAGTATACCGGGTCTTGGCGGCGCTTATCGCGCCTTCGCCAAGCGCACGGAGACGCTGGGCGGCGAGGCGCGCTCGAAACGGATGCCCGGGGGAAGCGCCAGATCCCTGGACCGGATGTTCAGCGTGCGCACTCCGGGCTGGGCGCCCCTCAAGTCAAGGGTCGCGACCAGGCGGGTGAGGGAGGCCGCAGCCATGCTGAAGGGATTGCCACGGAGTTGCACGTCCACGTCGAGGGCGGACTGCGAACCGACGTTCATGCCCGCGGGGACGTTGCTGAACACCACCGGGACGGTGACCGTGCGCACCGTCGTTCCCGCGGTGTAAAGAGCAAGGCCCCACAGGCCGGCGGCGAGGCCGCACGCGGCCAGTTTGAGCCGCAGGTTGCTGGTCAGGGCGAGGCGCAGGCGCGAAGGCCGGGCCACCTGCCATTCGGTCTCCAGGCGCCTCAACGCCTCAGACAGTTGCTCGGGTCCGGAAATCGCGAGGGACTGGCCGTCTTGCATGAGCGTGACGGTTCCGCGTTCTTCCGAGACCGCGATCACCAGCGCGTCGGAACGATCGGCCAGGCCCATGGCGGCGCGGTGCCGGGTGCCGTAGAACTCGGGAACGTTGGAGCGCTGGGTGAGCGGGAGCACGGCGCCGGCGCGGGCGATCGCGTTGCCCTCGATGACGGCGGCTCCGTCGTGCAGCGGCGAGGTCTTCTGAAAGATGGCCTCGAGCAACTCGCGCGTCACCTCCGCGCCCAGCCGCGTGCCGCCCTGGATCAGCTCCGCGATCGACGCGCGTTGAACCAGAACGATCAGCGCACCGACGCGCTGCGCGGCCAGGCTGAAGGCCGCTTCCGTGATCGCGCGGCGCGCCGGCTCCGCGGTGCCGAGGTCGCGCCAGCCGGAGCGCATGACCGCGTCCAGCCGCATGAACGTGTGCCGCAGCTCGGGCTGGAACACCACCAGGAGGACGGCCACGGCCAGCAGGCCCGCCGCGCTGAGCACCCAACTGGTGATGGTGAGATCGTAGTTGCGCGCCAGCAGCGCGCCGGCGTTGAGGCCTAGAATGGCCAGCGCGATCCGGACCGCCCGCGCCTGCCTGGCCCACCGCAGCAGTACATAGATGGCTGCGGCGAGTACGAAGAAGTCCACCGCGCTCTGCCATC
The DNA here is from genome assembly GCA_964493965.1 of uncultured Solibacteraceae bacterium. Taxonomy (GTDB): domain Bacteria; phylum Acidobacteriota; class Terriglobia; order Bryobacterales; family Bryobacteraceae; genus DASWZN01. The sequence continues at coordinate 3,777 of CAZBQQ010000062.1, read as the reverse complement.
GGATAGGAGGCATTCCACCACTATTATCCGGAACGCGCGAGTCTGGTGCGCAGCCCGATATTCCTGGTGTACCATCCGGACAGCAGGTCTGGAGTTCAAGATCCAACTCAGAGGAGAAAAACACATGCGAAATACCCTGTTGCTGCTCGCTACGGGAATGCTGCTCGCCGGTTCGGCCGCGGCCCAACAAAAAGACCAATACCTCGACATCCTGGTTGTCAAAGTCAAGCCGGAACGGCGCGCCGATTTCGACGCGTTGAACAAGCGCTTCGTCGAAGCCAACCGGGCCAACGGCGATACCTGGCTCGCTCTCAGCACCGAATACGGCGAGAACAACACGGTGCTGTTCGTGTCGGCTCGCGAGGGCTACGCGGGAATCGATCAGGGCTCCGACGCGTTTATGGGCGCGGTGAACAAGGCGTTCGGGCCGGTCGAAAGCAAGAAGGCCATGCAGGATTTTAACTCCATGATCGTGAGTTCGCACAGCGAGCTCCGCAAGCGGCGCCCGGACCTGAGTGCGAACTATCCTTCCGATCCCGCCGAGTGGGCGAAGTACGTCGGCCAGTCGCGCTGGGTTCGCGTCAACACGGTGCGCGTGAAGCCGGGGCACAGCGTGGAGTTTGAGGCGCAAGTCAAGCGCATCAAGGAAGCCTTCGAGAAGAACGAACAGAAACTCACCCTGGCCGTCACGCAGGGCATGGAAGGCACGTCGGGCCCGGTTTACTACATCTCGACCTACGGAAAGAGCCTCGGCGCCTTCGATGGCCGTCCGTCGGTACGGGAAGTCCTGGGCGATGAGGCATTCCAGAATTACCTCACGACGACGAGCGAAACCGTCGCGGACGCCCACAGCGAATTGCTGCGCTACGTGCCGGAGCTGAGCAATGCTCCCAAGGCGGTTGCGGCAGCGGCGCCGGACTTCTGGACGCCGAAGAACTCCGAGGTAGCGACCGCGCAGTAGCCGGTGGCCTATGGCCATCGGCAGCCGTCAGCGATCAGCTGTCAGCTAAGGCACGCAGGATGGTGGATGGCTGATCGTGGAATTGCTGAAAGCTGACGGCTGATAGCTGATCGCTGCGTAGCTCCAGCTAAGGCATGGTCGATGGCGGATCGCTGATGGTGGATTGGCTGATAGCTGACAGCTGACAGCTGACCGCTGATAGCTGCGCCGCTCCGCTAGGAGCGGCGCTCCGCGTCCAGGTTCATGACGCGCAGGATCTCCGAGTAGAATTCCAGAGCGACTTCCGTGTCGCAGTAGTTGGGTCCGGCCGCCTTCTCCAGAATCGCGATCGAAACCTCGAGCAGCCGCTTGGTCTCGCTGAAGCGCGCTTGTTCGCGGTAGGTTTTCGCCAGGTCGCGCAGCGCCGGAACAATCTCGGGATGCTTGGAGCCCAGCGCGTGCTTGAGCATGCCGAGCGCATTCGCGAAGAGCGGCTCGGCCTCGTAGAACTTATGCTGGGCACTATAGGCGTACGCCAGACGCTTGAGGTCTTTCGCCAGCGTCGGATTCTCGTGCCCCAGAATCCGCGCCTTGATCGCCAGGGCCCGGCGGAGAAGCGGCTCGGCTTCGTTGTAGCGCCCGCCGGTCAGATAGAATTCCCCCAGCCTGCCGAGCGTAATGGCGGTATTCCAGTCGTCCCGGCCCAGAACGGCTTCCTTGATGGCGAGAGCGCGGCGCAACGCAAACAGCGCGGCCGGGCGGCGGCTCAGGGCCAGGTAGATCTCTCCGAGCAGGTCCAGCACAAGCGCCACTTCCGGCCGCTTCGGCCCATGGACGCTTTCGGCTATGGCCAGGGAGCGCTCGCACCAGCCCGCCGCGGCATCGAAGTTATGCTCCAGTTTCGCGACGCCCGCCAGGTTGTAAAGCACGGTGCCGAGGTCCGGATGCGTCGGCCCGTAGCACTGCTCATAGATGGTGGCCGCCTTGCGCAGGAGCTTTTCCGCCGTCGCCTGGTTGCCTGCCTTGGAGTGCATGACCGCCAGCGCATTGAGGCTCTCCGCCAGGCAAGGGTCGGTGCGGCCCAGTTCGCCGGCAATCTCAGCGGCGCGCGAGACGTATCGCATCGCCTCGTCGTCCTGGCGCAGATGGAACGAGGCTTCCGCTGCGTCCATATAGAACCGCCAGGATGCTTCTTGCGCTTCCGCGGACGGCTCCGGCACGCGCGACGGCGCGACGGGCCCGGTTTTTGAAGGCTGCCAGAGCTGTGTGGCTAGTCTCATCGCGATGCCTACTATGCGCGGGTCATTTAATTTAATACTTCCATGCCCGCTTTTCTTTACGGCCTAGTATAGAACAGACCTGTAACGTTTTGGCACACACAAGTAACATTTTGCACGGGGGAAAGCTGCCGGTACGTACAGTACCTAAGTACTTGGGACGCCCTACCGATGCGGCGCGGAGGGGACGCGATGCCCGTTATCCGACCCTACGAACGGCTCAAGCCGCCGAGAACTTGTGGATCGTCGTGGTGTGGTAGCGCTGACCGGGCTTGAGGGCCGTGGTCGGGAAGCTCGGCTTGTTCGGCGAATCGGGATAGTGCTGCGTTTCGAGGCAGAACCCCGAGCGCTTCCCGTACATCCTGCCGCCCTTGCCCTTCAGTTCGGCGATGAAATTCCCGGAATAGAACTGCACGCCCGGCTCGGTGGTGAACACTTCGAGAACGCGGCCGGTTTTCGGGTCCACGACCTTGGCTACCGGGGATAGGCCCTCGCCGCTCCGGTTGAGCACGAAGTTGTGGTCGTATCCGCCGCCTCGCTTCAGCTGCTCGTCGTCCTGGTCGATCCGCGCTCCGATCGCGACGGGTTGACGGAAGTCAAAGGGCGTACCGGCCACGCTGCGCAACTCGCCGAAGGGGATGAGGTTGGCATCGACGGGCGTGAAACGGTCGGCAAAGAGGTGCATCAGATGGCCCTGATTGTCGCCCTCGCAGGCCAGGTTGAAATAGGAATGATTGGTGAGGTTGACGATGGTTTCCTGATCCGTCGTGGCGCTGTAGTCGATTCCCAGCTCGTTCGCGTCCGTCAGGGTGTAGCGCACGGTGACGTCCAGGTTGCCGGGGAACCCTTGGTCCCCGTCTTTGCTCAGATAGCCGAGTTCCAGGGACTGGGGGCCGGCATCCTTGACCCGCCATACCACCTTGTCGAACCCGCGTGGGCCGCCGTGCAGGTTGTTCTGGCCGTTGTTCTGCGCGAGTTTGTATTCCACGCCGCCGATGGTGAAACGACCGTTGCCGATGCGGTTCCCGTACCTTCCGATCAGAGCTCCGAAGTAGGGATTCCCGGCGCCAAAGTAGCCGTCGAGGTTGTCGAAGCCCAGGACCACGTCGCCGGAACGGCCGTGGCTGTCCGGCGTGTGAAGCGAGACGACGGTCCCGCCATAGGTCATGATCGTGGCTTGAACGCCGCTCGAATTGGCCAGCGTGTAGAGTTCGACGGGCGTGCCGTCCGGTGTCTTTCCGAAGTCCTGTCTGTTCACTTTGTTCGCTCCCTGTACTTATGGAATTCTACCCTGTTTCCGCGGCCGGCGGAGCAGGGCGGGTGGACCACCTGGAAAAGGAGCCGTGCCGCGGAGGGCGGCCTTCAGCCCGCGCGGAACTTCAGTTCCGCCGCCCCTGCGGAGCGGGGCTGAAGCCCAATGCCGCTCGTTTTTCCGAATGCGGACAGCCGGAGTGGGGCGGCTCTCCAGAGCTGCGCCGGACGTCCACGTCCGGCTTCCTTCGTTGCAGGAAGTTGGACGGAGGCGGGTCTGGAGACCCGCTGCAGGACTGGAGTCCTGCC
>CAZBQQ010000061.1:3530-28294 GCA_964493965.1 uncultured Solibacteraceae bacterium | reverse complement strand
TCTCTTCCTTGGCCTTGCACCAGATGAAATCGTGGACGTCGGGGTGGTCCGTGTTCAGGATCACCATCTTGGCTGCGCGGCGCGTCTTGCCGCCGGACTTGATCACGCCGGCGAAGGCGTCGAAGCCCTTCATGAAGCTCAGCGGCCCGGAGGCGCGGCCGCCGCCCGAGAGACCGGCCTCTTCCTCGCGCAGGGGCGACAGGTTCGTGCCCGTCCCCGACCCCCACTTGAACAGCATGCCCTCGGTCTTGGCCAGGTCGAGGATCGATTCGAGCGAGTCGCGGACCGAGTTGATGAAGCACGCCGAGCACTGCGGGCGCGATTCACCCGCCATCAGCTTGCGGATGGAGTCGTTCGTCTCTTCGTAGCACCAGCCGTAGCCGCGCGCTTCGCTGACGCCCACGTTGAACCACACCGGCGAGTTGAAGCTGGCCTTCTGGGTGAGCACCAGGTGGGCCAGCTCCTGGCGGAAATTCTCCGCGTCGGCGTCGGTCTTGAAGTAGTTGCCTTCCTGGCCCCACTTGACCGTGGTATCCACCACCCGATGGACCAGTTGCGCCGCGCTGGTTTCCCGCTCGTCCGAGCCCAGCCGCCCGTGGAAATACTTGCTGGCGACGATGTTGGTAGCGGTCTGCGACCAGTCGGCCGGCACCTCGACGTCGCGCTGCTCGAACATCACCACGCCTTTGTCGTTGGCGATGCTGGCGGTACGGATCTCCCAGCGGCACTCATCGTAGGGGGTGCGGCCCGGCGGCAGCTTCGCCGTGAAGTAGCGCGGAAACGAGACGCCCTCCCGTTTCGGCTTCTGGTTCTGCTCGGTTTCCGGCAGCTTGACGCTCAGATCGACTCCCAACTGTCCCATTTTACTCAGCCTCCTCTATACGTCTATTGTCTCAGTCCCACGGGGGTAAAGGGCTCATAGCAGCCCCACGGTCTGTAATGTTGCCCCAATATATAGTGTCCCGTCAAGGGAAATATCTATTGGTAGTGCTTCCAGTTACAGTGTACCCCTGAGCATCATTTCAGAGTATGGCGAGTCGAAGCTCTGTTTTTGGAGCGTTGTGGGGCGGACCCCCTGGTCCGCGCGGGTCCCCCTGGACCCGCTTTCGGTACGCCGACCAGGCCGACGGGGCCGTCTGCCGCGGACAGGGGGGTCCGCCCCACAACGTAGCGTAAAGGAAGCGCGGCTCGCGGCTCAGCCCTTCGGTTCGAGGATGAACGTCGGTGCCAGGCCGGCCACCGTGGAAAAGCCGCCGTTGGCCGCCGAAAGCCAGCTCGAGCATCCCTGCACTTTGCCGAGGTAGGCGTGCGGGTGCAGGTCCACCTTCATCTGCCGCACCTCGAGTTCGCCGTAGAGCAGCAGCGGGAAGGGGGCGTAAGTGGCCTCCACCTTCTCCTGTACCACGTAAGGGATGCGGAGGGCGCGCTTGAGGGCGCGATCCCAGCCGGTGTCGTCGGTCTGCCAGCCCTTGATCGAGTGGTTCTCGCCGGAATCGTCGTTCGGCTTCAGCACCAGCTTCTCGCGATTCTTGAGGATGAACTCGAGCAGGTCGATGGTCTGGTCCTGGTAGGTGGTCTTGCCGGCCGTCACCACGCGCGTCCACGGAATGTACTGGCGGATGGCCTTCTTTTCGGCGGCCGGGAAGCTGGCCGTGATCGCCTCGTCGGTGAGCAGGTCGAAAATCGCCTTCTTATGCGCCAACTCGGAACGGAAGCTGTTGACCAGGCAAACCGCGCCGTCCCTGTAAGCCCGCACCAGCGGGTGCGAGAGATCGTAGCGCAGCAGAAACTCCTGCACCTTCAGCCGCCGCCAGATCACGTCGATGGTGTAGTCGCCCTTGCGCAAAACGCCGCCGCGGTATTCGAGCTGATCCGGCGAAACGATCTCGGTCTGGTACCCTTCCGCGCGGAAAAAAGACCGCAGCAACCCGTGCTCGCCTTCCTCGGCGGGCTGGAAGTTCTGCCGGAATTCGAGAATCGCGATGTTGGGCTGCTTCTTGCCGCCAAACTGCTTGTACGCCTTCAGCAAGGAGGACAGCAGGTGCTTCTTCCCGCCCAGTTTCTGAAGCGAATAGCGCTTGCGGAACTCCTTCACGGGCGCGCAATCGTAGAAAAGGTCGGCCAGCGCTTCGGCATACGCCACCCCGACCGGCACATCGGCAACGTATTCGACAAAGTGCAGGTTGCCGTTGTTCAGATGCGTGTCGAGCAGCGAGGTGACCGCCAGGAACGGATAGCCCGGATCGATCGCGGCGAGCATCTTCTCGGCCGGCAACAGCCCGATGCGCGACAGCAGGACCGGATTCCCCAGCGCCATCTGCTTGACGCGGTCGATGGCGGAGAACAGTCCTTCGGCCGCCCGCACCAGCGATTCGTACTGCCGCCGCGAGATGAAGTTCGGCCGCAGGAACGGACAAATCAGGCGTCCGCCCTGGGTCAGGCGCGCAGCTTGCATTCGCTCGGCCAGCGCTTCCGCCCAAGCCAAGTCCTTGTAAGCGTCGCCTTCGATTAATTTTTGATAGCGGCCTACGGCCTCGTCTAACTGATTCATGACAACTGGGTTTCTATTCCCAGTATCTCACAGCGGAAGGCAATAACGGTACTTTTCATCTGCAGATTTACTTTATAAGCCACTGATACGGAAGGAGATATTTAGTTTGATGGACGCCCGGCGCATGGGCCGTACGACCGGCAGGGCAGGCCGGAACAGGATGTTGACAACAAGGAGCGGGGAACGGGCTAAAGTGATGGATAGCCATGAAGCGCTCTATTGTGATCCTCGCCGCCGTCGTCGCCACGGCCCCCTTTTTCCTCGCCCGCGCGGACGAGGGCCTGTGGCTCTTTAACAACTTCCCGAAGGAGATGGTCGCCTCGAAGTACCACTTCCAGGTCAGCGACGCATTCCTCAACCACCTCCAACTCGCCTCGGTGCGGTTCAACAACGGCGGCTCGGGATCGTTCGTCTCCGAGCACGGCCTGCTGTTCACCAATCACCACGTGGGCCTGGACTGCATCCAGAAGTTGAGCACGTCCGACCACGACTACACGGCCAACGGGTTCTTCGCCGCCGACCACGCCGCGGAGGCGCCGTGCCCCGACCTCGAGGTCAACGTGCTGCTGCGCATACGCGACGTAACGGCGGAGGTCAAGGGCGCCGCCAAGGGCGCCGCGAATCCGGCCGAGGTGAACAAGCAGCGCAAAGCCGCGATGTCGCAGATCGAGAAGGCCTGCACCGCCGAGACCAGCCACCGCTGCGACGTGGTGACGCTCTACTCGGGCGGGGTGTACAACCTCTACGAGTACAAGAAGTACACCGACGTGCGCCTGGTGTTCGCGCCGGAGTTCGACATTGCCCAGTTCGGCGGCGACCCGGACAATTTCACCTACCCGCGCTACGATCTCGATTTCGCCTTCTTCCGCGCCTACGAGAACGGCAAGCCGGCCGAGGTGAAAGACTGGCTGCACTGGAGCCACGCCGGAGTCCAGGACAAAGAACTGACCTTCGTCTCGGGCAACCCCGGCACAACCGGGCGCCTCGCGACCTACTCCGAGCTGGAATTCTCGCGCGACGTCGCCTACCCGCTGCTGTACGACCGGCTGGGCTCCCTGATCGCGGCTCTCCAGGCTTACCGCGCCGAGAGCGCCGAGAACAGCCGCGTGGGCAAAGAGAACCTGTTCTCCATGCAGAACAGCTACAAAGCCTACACGGGCTTTCTGAGGGGCTTGCGCGATCCGGCGCTGATGAAGGCGAAGTTGGATCAGGAGACGAAGTTGCGCGCGGCGATCGCGGCCGATCCAGCGAAGCAGAAGCAGTTCGGCGCGCTGTGGGACGACGTTGCCGCGGCGTACGCTGAGTACGGCGGATTCCTCAAGCAGCATTTCCTGTTCGAGCGGGCGCCGGCGATTGGCTCGGACCTCTACACCATCGCGCGCCAGGTTCTGCGCTACTCCGAGGAAACGCGCAAGCCCAATGCCGAACGGCTGCGCGAGTATGCCGAGTCGAACCTGCCGGCCGTCGAGCAGGCCATGTATTCGACCGAGCCGCTCACCGATTCCATGGAGATCGCGGTCCTGGCCAACACCTTCACGTTCATGCGGGCGCAGCTGGGCGAGGATGACGCGACCATCAAGGCGATGCTGAACGGGCAGACTCCCGAGCAGGCCGCGCGCGGCTACGTGACCACCAGCAAGCTCAAGGACGTCGCCGAGCGCCAGCGCCTGGCCAAGGACCTGGACGCGGTCATGGCGTCCGACGACGGGATGATCCGGCTGGCGCGGATCCTGGACGGGCCGGCGCGGAAGTACCGCAAGGAGTTCGAGGACAAGGTGGAGGCGGCGCTGACCCAGAGCAAGGCCAAGCTGGCGCAGGCTCGCTTCGCGGCCTATGGCACCAGCGAATATCCCGACGCGACGTTCACTTTGCGGCTGACCTACGGCCCGGTGGTGGGCTATAAGAACGCCTCCGGGCAAGCCGTACCCTACACCACCACTCTCGACGGCCTGTACAAGCGCGCCACCGGAGTGGAACCGTACAGGTTGCCGCAACGCTGGCTGGACGCCAAGGACAAGCTGAACCTCTCGACCCCATACAACTTCGTGACCACCACGGACACGCACGGCGGAAATTCCGGCAGCCCCACCGTGAACGAGAAGAACGAGGTCATCGGCATCTTGTTCGACGGCAACATCGAGGGCCTGCCGAATCGTTTCGTCTTCACGGACGTGGACGCGCGCTCGGTGCACGTGGCGAGCCAGGGCATCGTCGAGGCGCTGCGCAAGGTCTACAAGGCGGACCGTGTGGTGAAGGAACTGGGGATGGAGTAGGGCGGGAATGGCCGTCAGACCCATCCTGCAGTTGGGCGATCCACGGCTGCGAGAGATCGCCCGTCCGGTTGAGGACCCGGCGTCGGCTGAAGTGGGGTTGGCGATACGGGACCTGACCGACACGCTCGTCCATGCTCGCGCGACGACCGGATATGGCAGAGCGATTGCCGCGCCGCAGATCGGCGTGCCGCTGCGGGTGATCCTTCTCCGGCTTCCAGGGGCTGAGCCGTGGGCCTTCATCAATCCCGCGCTTACGGCGCGGAGCGACGACAAAATCCTGGTGTGGGATGCGTGCCTCAGCTTCTTGTGCATCTTCATGCAGGTTGAGCGCTATCGCGAGGTGACGGTTCGCTACCAGGACCCGAACGGTGACTGGAAGGAACTACGCGCCGGCGCCGAGCGCGATCTCTCCGAGCTTCTGCAACACGAGATCGACCACCTGGACGGAATCCTGGCGGTGGACCGCATCGCCGACATCAAGTCCCTCTGCACACGCGAGGAGTTCGAGAAGAGGCATCGGGCTTCAAGCCCCTACGCCTAGCCGGGGCCGCCCGTTACGTGGACGCCGGCATAACCACCAGGGGACGCCGCTGGCCGACCTTGGGAGCGCCCGGTACCCTGGTTCGCAGCAGGCCGATCTGGCCGTCGTGGTGCGATTCGTGTTCGCAGACGTGGAACCACTTGCACAAATTGTTGGTGGGGCCCCAGGGCCAGGTCTTGTCCACCAGCGCGAGCCAGCGGTCGTCGCGTTTGCGGAGTTCGGCGAGCGTTCTCTCGCGAAGATCGCGCAAGCTCTTCAGGTAATAGTCGAGCGTGTGGGCCTTGATGGTCTTGCGGGCGGGCTCGCCCAGCTCCATCGCCACGGACCAGTCCTTGAACGCCGAGCCCTTCTCGAGTCGATCCAGGCCCACGCCTTCGAAGGTGTTCAGCTGATACAACTTCTCGGTGGCTGCCAGGTGGAGCAGCAAGGCGCCGATCCGGTTGGCCTTGTTGTCGAGGAGAAAGTCGACCTGGTCCTGGGTCAGGCCGGCCACGGAGCGAAGAACCGCGTCCCGCATCCAGGTCATTTCCGAGACTAGCGTTCCAATTTGCGGAGAATAGCCCGGTATAGGGCCGAGCACATTGGGCTCTGAGCCCGCGGCCTTCGCAATCGGGGACGAAATCAGTGCGGCGGCAAAGGTCGATTGGAAGAAACGCCGGCGGGTATTTGTGAACGGCATGGCCATCTCACCCACCGATTGTAGTCGATCTTTGGAAGAGAGATCGCCGGCGTGAACTCAGTGGCCCTGCTCTGCCTCCATTAGGTTCAAGAGGATGTCGTTGATGCGGGTCAGGTGGCCTTCACCCTTGGACTTCAGCCATGCAAGCACTTGCGCGTCCAGGCGTACGCTGACCGCCACCTTGCGCGGCCGGGCATCACGCAGACGCACCATGTGTGCCAACTGCTCGTCAGTCAGACGGGGGATGTCGTCAAACCGGATGCGGGAGTCGTCCCCTGCCGCCTGACGCCCGGCCACTTGGCGCAGTGTCTGGCGCTCCTTTTCAGTCCATTTTCTGCTCTTGATATCTTCGGATCTCATGCTTTTCAGCCGCTCGGGCCGAGATGATGCGGATGATCTCTTCGCCACGATTGTCCTCCCGGATACGTGAACGACCAGCAGCACGGCGCCAACCTCGGGTTCTATCCGAGCGGCGCCAATCGCGTGCCAGCGTCGTTCTTCCGTCCTGCTGTCGATGCGGTCCGCATAGACGAGGCAATGTTCGTCCTCGAACACCAACGCCGCCAGTTCGAACGAGATCCCATCGTGTTTCCGCTGGTTCCGGAGGTTCTTCGCCTCGTCCCATTCGTAACGCATCGCGTATATACACAATATACTACGGCCGGAGGCGAGACTCACGTGGCGGACCGCCTCTGACGCCAGCTCTGACTCTGCCAACTCGCTTGCGGGGCTCCTCGGGTGCGTAGACCGTGGACACGATCCGTGCGCCCAATTCGCTGGCGGCCTGTGCGGTCTCCGCCGCGATGGCGAACTCGCAAGAGTGTGAAGTCTCGGACTTTCGCAGCTTTCCACATACCCCGCTCCGCCTTGGGGAGAGCCTCAATCAGGGCGCAAGAAGGCCCGCAGCAGGGTGGAATCTGCGGTCTTAGTCACCCTGGGCCAGCTCAAGGTGCGAACCGTAGGTTCTTTCTACCAAGGGTGGTCACCAGCGGCTGCAGATCGCCCTTCGAACAGATATCAAGGTCGACGTTCAGAAAATGGGTGGCTGTCAACTTGAACCGTCACCGAAGGGACGGCGGGGCGGCGGCCTTCGCTGCCGCCCATCCGCCTCAGAACAGGTACAAGGGCGTTCCCTGGGCCGGGGGTTCTTCGCCCTCGCCGGCGCCGACTGGGACTTCTTCGCCTTCCTTGGTTTCCTTCGCGTCCTTGACCGGGCGGCAGTAGATGCCGGTCTCGCCCATGTAGATCTCGAGGTCGGCCGGGCGCGGCAGCGAGCCCTGGATCAAGGCTTCCGAGAGCGGATCCTCAATGTACTTCTGCAAGGCGCGGCGCAGTGGCCGGGCGCCGAAGCTGCGGTCGTTACAGGTCTTCTCGAGAATGTACTTCGAAGCCTCGACCGTCAGGCGCATCTTGATCTGCTTGGCTTCCAGGTTCTGGTTGATCTGGCCCACCAGCAGTCCGATGATCTGGATCAGGTCTTCGTCGGTGAGCGACTGGAACAGAATCACCTCGTCGAGGCGGTTCAGGAATTCCGGGTTGAAGGCGCGCTTCACCTCGGCCATCACCATGTCTTCGACCTTCTGCGGGATGCCCTCGCCGGCTGGGGCCGAGAAGCCCATGCCGCCCTTCTTCTCCAGGAAGCGGGCGCCCAGGTTGGAGGTCATGATGATGATGGTGTTCTTGAAGTCGACCGTGTTGCCGATGCCGTCGGTCAACTGGCCGTCCTCGAACACCTGCAGCAGGATGTTGTATACGTCCGGGTGCGCCTTCTCGATTTCGTCGAGCAGGATGACGGAATAGGGCTGGCGCTTCACGCGCTCGGTCAACTGGCCGCCCTCTTCGTAGCCCACGTATCCGGGAGGCGATCCGATCAACTTCGAGACCGAGTGTTTCTCCATGAACTCGGACATGTCGAAACGGACCAGCGCCTTCTCGCTCGCGAAGAGGAACTCGGCCAGCGCGCGGGCGACTTCCGTCTTACCGACGCCCGTCGGCCCAAGGAACAGGAACGAGCCCGCCGGCCGCTTGGGGGATTTCAAGCCGGCGCGGGAACGGCGGATGGCGCGGGACAGGGCGCTGATGGCGCGCTCCTGGCTGACGATGCGCTTGTGCAGCTCTTCCTCGATGCGAAGAAGCTTGGCGACTTCCTCTTCCTTAATGGAAGTCATGGGCACGCCGGTCCAGCGCGCCACCACGTCCTCGATGTCGTCTTTGGTGACGACGCCGGTGGAGGTATCGTCGAGGTTGTAACGCTCGCGGAGGAGGCGCAGGTTCTCGCGTTCCTTGCGCTCCTCGTCGGAGTAGAAACGCGCCTTCTCGAATTCGTGGTTCGCGATCGCGTTCTCCATGCGGTGCACGATGAACTTGATGCGCTTCTGGATCTCGTTCACCTCGGTGGGCAGCGTGGTCTGGCGCAGTTTCACGCGCGCGCCGGCCTCGTCGATGAGATCGATGGCCTTGTCCGGCAGGAACCGGTCCGGGATGAAGCGGCTGGAAGTGAACACCGCCGTTTCGATGGCTTCGTCGGTGTAAGCCACGGCGTGGAACTTCTCGTAGCGCTCCTTGATGCCGCGCAGGATCAGCACCGCGTCGGCCTCGTTGGGAGGGGGAACCTTCACCGCCTGGAAGCGGCGTTCGAGCGAGCGGTCCTTCTCGATCGACTTGCGGTATTCGCCGGGCGTGGTGGCGCCGATGCACTGGATCTCGCCGCGCGACAGAGCCGGCTTAAGAATGTTGGCGGCGTCGAGCGAGCCTTCGGCCGAGCCGGCCCCCACCAGCGTGTGCAGTTCATCGATGAAGATGATGGCGTTCTGGTTCTCCATCAACTCCTTCATGATGGTCTTGAGGCGCTCTTCGAACTGGCCGCGGTACTTGGTTCCCGCGACGATCAGCGAGAGGTCGAGCGCCAGGATGCGTTTGTCGGCGAGGAACGACGGCACGTCGCCCTCGGCGATGCGCTGGGCCAGGCCCTCGACGATGGCGGTCTTCCCTACCCCCGGCTCGCCGATCAGGACCGGGTTGTTCTTGGTGCGGCGGCACAGGATCTGCACCACCCGCTCGAGCTCGTAATCGCGGCCGACCAGGGGATCGAGCGTGCCGTCCAGGGCCGATTGCGTCAGGTCGCGGCTGAACTCGGTGAGCAGCGAGCTTTCCTTGGGCCGGCTGGCGGTCATCTTTTCGGAAGCGGAGCGGGAGATCTCCTCGCGCACGGCCGACAGGCGCAGGCCGCGCTCGTGCAGGATTTCGGCGGCGAAGCACTTCTCTTCCCTCAGCAGGCCGAGCAGCAGGTGCTCGGTCCCGATGTGCTTGTGATTCAGCCTTTCGGCCTCTTCGGCGCCGTAGGCCAGCACGCGCTTGCACTCGTGGCTGAGCGGCAGGTCCACGGAAGTGGAAACCTTCTCGCGGATGGTGGTGTGCCCCTCGATCTGCTTGCGGATCGAATCGATCTGCGCAGCCGACCGCAGGAAGCGGTTCGCCAGAGCCTTGTCCTCACGCAGCAGGCCGAGCAAAAGGTGCTCGGTCTCGATATAGGGGCTGCCGAACTGGCTGGCCTCGTATCGCGCGAAGAAGATGACCCGCCGGGCTTTTTCCGTGTATCGTTCAAACATAGCTTTTTCCGCTCTGTACCCTTACATCATCGGCATCTAGCGCTTCCGGCCGCAGCCCTTCCGAGACCAGCGCTCCAGCTTCGAGGCGCAAAACCCGGTCGCAGCGGCGGGCGAAGGACAGATTGTGAGTGACGTAGACCGAAGTGAGGCCGTGCGACCGGTGCAGTTCGGTCAACAGACTGATGATCATTTCGCCGGTGCGGTGGTCGAGGTTCCCGGTGGGCTCGTCGGCCAGCAGGAACTTCGGATTTCCGACCAGTGCGCGGGCCAACACGACCCGCTGCTGCTCTCCTCCGGAGAGTTCTCCGGCGCGATGCGAGGCACGGGCCTTCAGGCCGGTCTCTTCGAGCCTGGCCAGCGCCGGAACGGACGCCTCTGCCCGGGAGCTTCCCCGGATCAGCAGCGGCATCATCACGTTTTCGAGGGCGGTGAACTCGGGAAGCAGATAGTGAGTTTGCCAAACGAACCCAAGCTCCCGATTGCGGAAGGCCGCAAGTTGCTGATCCGCAAGGGCCGTGATCTCATGGTCGCCAAACCAAACGAACCCACCGGATGGCCGGTCGAGCGCACCCAGCAGGTAGAGGAGGGTGGATTTGCCGGTTCCGGACTCGCCGACCAGGGCCAACCGCTCGCCCTGCTCGATTTCGAGATTCAGACCCTCAAACACCACCAAGTCGGCGTCGCCCGAGCGAAACTTCTTGCTCAGGTCCACGGCCCGTATGGCGGCATTTGGCAGCATCGAATCCCCTGATATCTACGCTAGCACGACAGTCAAAGCGCGCGCGTTCCCAGCGAGCGCAAAACGAACGTGATCATGCTCTCCTGAGTCTCCACCCCGGATGAGAATAAGCCTGTTCACTTAGTTAGATGCAGCGGAAGAGGGGAACGTTGCTCGCGGCGCGGAGGGAGTGGTGTGACCGTGCGGCGAGCGTTGTCCGGATTCGTCGGCGTTTCGGAGGAGGAGGGGCTGGTGTGATCGTAGAGCGGACGCCGGCGGAGGGTGCACGAAGGGTGGCGGCCTTCAGCCCAATGCCACGTGGTTTTCCCAAGACCGAACAGCGGCACTCGGCCGGGCCGACCTATTGACCGACGACGACGACCAGGCGGGTTGACAACCCGCCGCAGGTTGCCAACCTGCCCCACTGGCTCCGCACGGGTCTCACATTGCTTTTGCAGAATGTTTGCGTTTCGGGGGAGTAGATGGTAAACTTCTCTTAACCTTTGTCTCTGGGGGGCGCCCCCAGGAATACGAAAGCCCCAGGTTGGGAACCTGGGGCTTCACTCAGAGGGGCTGGCGACGGGCTGGGTCCCGTCGCCGGGGATGCTATGTTATAGCTGACTGGACCTAGTCTACACCAGATTCACACCGTTGTGTCTCATTCTTAGTGAAATTTAACGATAAAGCCCCTTTAATCATCTACTTGGCGCTCCCGGGCTGTTCCCCGCCCTGCTCTTGGCGCGCTCATAATCGCTGAGCAACTGACGCGTTACCCTCTCCGCCACGTCGGCACTGGCGCCACGGAATCTGCCGCCAAGACTTTCCTGTGTGGTGGACCAGATGACGTCTCCGTCCTTGGTCACCAGGCGCACGGAGGCGGTCGCCTCGTGCTTCCGCTCCTGCGTGTGCAGCGAGTCGTTCTCGCCGCCACCCAGGGCGCCGGAGACGCTCTGGCGAACCGTACCGAGGCGGCTTACGCCTCCCCTGCCATTGGCACCGGCGGCGTAGCCGGAGTTGCCGACGCTCTCGCTGGCGTGCGCGTTGACGCCCTCGCTGGTCGAGAACGTCTCGTTGAAGATCAGGTCCTCGGCGGAGCCACGGAGAATGGCGTCGGCGCGGTCCTGGTTCTCGGTGATGACGAAGAGGCGGGACCGCTCCAGGCTGCCGATGATCATGTCGCGCATCTGGGCGGCAGTCTCGCCTCCGTTCAAGCGTTCCACGTACACCCGGCGGATGGTGAGCAACTGGGTGTGTTGTTCGCGCTCGATGCCTTCGTCCCGGGGGGCTGGGGCGGCGGCCTGGCCGAGCGCTCCTGCCAATGCGATCCAGATCGCGATCATGTCAGCCTTTGCCTCTCTTGCGCGCCTCGACATCCTGGTATTCGACCTTGCGGCCGGTGCGGGCTTCCAGGCAGGCAAGCAGAGCGCGGATATCGCCTTTGCCCACGCGAAAGACCAGCGCCTGTTGGCGGCCGCCGTCGTCTTCGTACCCGACGGTGAGGAAGTGGGTGCGTTTCTTGCTCAGCAGGAACATTGGCGGCGAGAACGCCAGGTAGTATCTGGGGCCCACGTTCTCGCCGTACTCGAGGACGTTGATGCTCTGGTAGGGAACCTCTACGATGGCGGAACGGGTTTCGAAGTGGAAATACCGGTCGCCGGTGATGTCGATGACCCCGCTGGCGGACTTCGGGAGTTCGACGATCGTACCACCGATGTATTCGACGCGGTCGCCCCGTCCCCCCGCTCGCATGAGGGCGGGTCCGAGCGCTACAACAAGAGCGCAGGAAGCAAACTTGGCCACGAAGGAACACGAATGAACACGAATTGAAACTAAATGCCTTATTCGTATCCAACGCACTAGGGTTTTTTGCCTCTCCTAGCATGTGGCCCGCGACGGGCGGGACTCTCCGGCCGCGGAGTTTGCATAGTCCTACGAGCGAGCCTACTAGGCGTCCTGTGAGTCCTATGGCGGCGGCTTTGCGGATATACAGGCCTGCTTGGACGGGCTGGAGGGCCGGACTCAGCGGCGCGGTAAGCTGAGACTATGGCTGACGACCCCAAGACGCAGCCCGCCGAAGTTGCCGCGCCCGAGAGTGTCCCTGACGGAGTGATTGTCAGCCCGGACACGCGCCGGCCGGAGCGCGTTCCGCCCGGGCAGTCGCGGACGCGCAAGTGGCCGGTTCTGGACGCCAGCGGGACTCCATCGATCGACCTGGCGCGATGGCGCTTCCGTCTGGACGGACTGGTCGCCAAACCCGTCGAGTGGAACTGGGAGGAGTTCGGGAAGCTTCCCAGAATCCGGGTGTTCGCCGATTTTCATTGCGTCACGCGCTGGTCGCGCCTGGGAAACACGTGGGAGGGAGTTTCGACTCGGGAGTTGGTGAATCTCGCAGGCGGTCCTCTGCCCAATGCCCGCTTCGCCCTGGTGGCAGGCTACGACTCGGGCTGGACCACCAACCTCCCGCTTCAGGCCCTGCTGGCGGAGGACGCCCTGGTGGCGCTCACACACGACGGGGAGCCCTTGACGGCCGAGCACGGCGGCCCGGCCCGCCTGATCGTGCCGCGGCTGTACGCCTGGAAGAGCGCCAAGTGGGTGAAGGCTATCGAGTTGCTCGATCACGACCGGGCCGGCTTCTGGGAAAAGAACGGCTATCACATGCGCGGCGATCCGTGGCTTGAAGAGCGGTTCGGCTGGTCCTGATACCATGGAAGTGTAGATGTCCTTAGCAGGGAACCCCAAGTTGCGGCGCCGGAGCATTCTGGGTGCCGCCGGAATCGGCGGGTTGGCTGTCTTCGCCTGCCATTCCGCGCCTGCCTTCTGGCAGCAGTACAGACGTGAGGCCAAGCAGCCGATTCTGCCGCCCACCGCTGTCCCGGATCCGGCGCGATGGCCTGATCGCGGACTGTTCGCGGCCTGGCTCGGCCACAGCACCGTCCTTCTCAAGATGGATGGATTCACCGTGCTCACCGACCCGGTTTTCAGCGAGCGCGCGGGGTTGCAGGTTGGTCCGGTCACTTTCGGCGTGAAGCGACTGGTGGCTCCGGCGCTGGAGGCGCACCAGCTTCCGAAGATCGACCTGGTGCTGCTCTCGCATGCGCACATGGACCATACCGACCTGCCGTCGCTACGCGCGCTGGAGAGCCGGCGCACGGCGGTCGTCAACGCGGTTCGGAACAGCGATTTGCTGCGCGTGGGGCGCTGGCGCCAGGTGACGGAGCTGAGATGGGGCGCGAGCGACCGTGTGGGGCCGGCCACCGTCCGCGCTTTCGAGGTCAATCACTGGGGCGCGCGGATGCGGACGGACGACTACCGGGGATACAACGGCTACCTGCTCGAGTGCGGCGGCCACCGCGTTCTTTTTGCCGGCGACACTGCGATCACTACGACGTTCCGGAGTCTGCGTTCGACGCGGCCGATCCACCTGGCCATCATGCCGATTGGCGCGTACAATCCGTGGATCCGGTTCCACTGCACGCCGGAGGAAGCCTGGCAGATGGCATCGGACGCTGGGGCGGAGCGGATTCTGCCGGTCCATCACCAAACGTTTCCACTGGGCCGGGAACCGCGGCTCGAGCCGATCGAGCGAATGGAGCGCGTGGCGGGCGGCGACCGGGGCAGGATCGTGGTGCAGCGTGTGGGGCAGGAGTTCGGGCTGGCGTAGGCGGGGGGGCGCGACGGACTATAATACGAGCGTGGAGAAGAAGGTGAGGGTGTTCTCCAGCTTCGAGGAAGCCGATGAGGCCGACGCGCGCGACGACGCCGCCATGTCCCCCGAAGAGCGCCTGAACATCCTGATCGGACTCCGCGACAGCCGTCACCCCGATGCCGCTGAACAAAGACTGGCGCGAGTTTCTCGAACTACTGAACTCGAACGAAGTTGAGTACCTGGTGGTCGGCGCGTTCGCCGTCGCCTTTCACGGTTTCCCTCGCTACACTGCAGATCTTGATATTCTCGTGCGGCCCACCGAGGAGAACGCGGACCGTGTGCTGCGCGCGCTGTCCGCATTCGGCTTCGGAGGACTCGGGATACAGGCGGCGGATCTTTGCTCGCCTGACAAAGTGGTCCAGTTGGGAGTGAAGCCCAATCGCATCGATCTGTTGACGACGATCTCTGGCGTCACCTTCGAAGAGGCGTGGGCGGCGCGGACGGAGGCTGACCTGGACGGGATCGCCACGCACTTCATCGGCCGTGCCGACCTGCTGCGCAACAAAGAGCACACCGGTCGCGCCAAAGATCTTGGCGATGCGGAGGAATTGCGCAAACGGAGCAGCGAGCAGGACGGTTGAGGAGTCCCGCGCTTCACTGCCCTGGAGCCCGTTGTGCTGGGGCCCGCTCCGCAACCTTGATGGCGGCACTCACAGGCGCCGCGGTCGAAACGGCGCAGACGGGCGCGGCGCCTGCGGGGTCGGCGCCCACCGACGCGGGCAGCGTCGCACCGCGGCCGGGAGCGGGGTCAGGGCCATTGTCCACGTCCTGGTATCCCTGAAAGTTGAACGTGCGTGTGGCTGTTCCCGCCAGTTCGAAGGCCAGGCCGCGGTAGGCGGTGAGGTCTTTCAGGGCCGGCGGCAACGGCGCAGTCAGCGATGCTCCGTTGAAGACGGCCGACCCGGATGCTCCCCAGGTGGCCGGTCCGGAGGCGGTCAGTGTGCAGGTGGAGCCGCCTGACGATGAGACCGTCCAACTGGTTCCGGTGACAGCGACGGCGCCGGCATCCCCTGTTCCTCCGGCTGGAAGAAGTCGCAGATTGCCGATGGTGAAGTCGAACGTGCCGACCACAGGCTCAAATCCGAAGGCGATGCTGTCCACCTGGGAGAGGTTCAGTGGGACCTGCTGCTGGCTCCATCCGGGCTGAGCCAGTTGGTCCCAGTCCACCTCAACACGGCGAGGCCCCGGTTGCGGGGCCAGGGGGACGTAAGTCATGTACGAGCCGTAGTCGGGTATGAAGGAAGCCGGCTGGTTGAGCGCGACGGAGAGCGGGAAGGGTTCTCCCAACTGGTTGTGGAGAATGCGGCCGGCCGACCAGTCCGCGCCGTTGGCGTCGGGCACACACGCGATCCCCTGGTGGCCCACGTCCGCGAAAGTGTTGTTCTCGACGTCGTTGATGCCGGTTATGTTGGCCCCGCCCCACGCGATGCGCTGCGCCAGGTTATCGTGCAGGAAGAAGTTCCTGGACCCGAGATCCAGGTAGATGGAGGCGCCCCAGCGGCTGTGGTTGCCGCTCAGGATATTGTAGGCGATCTCGGCTCCTTGCCCGTCCATATTCCAGGCATTCACATTTCCGCAGTCTTCGACGAACAGGCAGGAGTCTTCCACCAGGTTGGCCAGCACGCGGGAGCGGGGCGCGAGGAGGATGCCCGCGGCGGCGGTCCGCCGGATGGTGTTGTTCTCGACTAGCGCCTGGTCACCCTCGAGGCAGATGCCGCCCTCGTTGGCCCAGGTCCATACGGAATCCTCCACCGTCACCTGACGCACGGTGTTGCCGCTTCCCGCCAGATGAATCCCGCTGCGGCCGGCATGACGCACCGATCCGCCTTCGAGCACGTTGCCCGTCCCGGAGACATCGACGCCACCGATGTGCTGCGGCGAGACGGAATAGCCGTCGAAGGTGCGGATCCAGTTCGGCGCCCAGAGGTGGAAATCCTGCACGGTGCAGTTGGTGCTGCTCTGCAGGTTGAACCAGCCACCGCGCGCGGCGAGGCCCTTGACCGTCACGTAGGACCGCCCGCTGAGATCGAGCACTGCGGGGGCGATGCCGGCCTCGACGCGCTGCCCCTCGGGGGAGCCGCCATCGGGCGGCCAGACGTAGAGTTGCTGCTGCGTGGGATCCCACCACCACTCGCCGGGCGCGTCCAGCAGTTCCAGTTTTCCGAAGAGGAAGAAGTGGCTTCCGCGCCGCGGCACCAACTGGGGAAGCGCGTTGATGGGCGCGGAAAAGGTCAACTTACCGGAGGCACGGTCGTGGGACGCCACCTGACGGTCGTAGGCGACCCACGCTTGTCCCGCCATCACGCGAACCCATGCGCCGGTAAGGTCGGTATCGGGGAGAGCGGAGTAGGTGATGTAGTCCTGGGTGCCCGAGTCGGCCAGCGCGTAGGTCATATTCGCGAAGTCCTCGACGGCGGTATTGGGCCAGCGCGCTTCGTTGAGCAGTTGCCCGGCGGCGAAGACCTGGAGCGGCTGGGTGGGCGATGCGGCTCGGTAGATGGCGCCCGAATAGACGGTCCACGGGCCTGCGACTGGTGTTGCGCCGATGAGCGTGGGGCATTCGCCAGGGTAGGCCTGGATTGTGATGGGAGCGGCGGCGGTTCCCGACTGGCGCAGCGAGACGGTCTCGTGGTAGTCGCCGGCGCGGAGGTACAGCGTGTCCCCGGCCTGCAACTTCGCGGCAGCGAACGCGACGGTGGCGAAGGGCTGAGTTTGGGTGCCGGGCGCGGCGTCGCTACCGGACGGGGAGACGTAGTAGGAGGTGGCTTGGTGCGGCGTGATGGTGTAGGCGGCCGCTGCGACAGCGCTGTTGTTATAGCCGTCGGCAGCGACGATGGCCTGGATCGTCATGGTGGAGGCGACCGTGATCGGCGCGGTGTAAAGCGCGGACGATGTGGTGGGCGCGGTGCCGTCGGTGGTGTAGTAGATCGCAGCGCCGGTGGTGGTGGCGGTGATAGTGACGGTCTGCGCGGAGGTGTAAGTCCCGGCGGCGGGAGCGAACTGCGGAGCCGCGGCCAACGGCTTCTGCACGGGAGGAGTCGACTTGGTGCCGCTGCTGCATCCGGCGGCGAGGGACAGGGCCAGGGCGGCGGCGGCCAGGGCGAAGCGGGGCCTCATTGGAAAACCACTATAACAGGCCAGATACCGGACAAGCTGACAGGGCGGCGAACCCACAAGACATTATTGGGCGCCGATGAACGCCGATAAACGCCGATGGGAAGAAACCCTGGACTTTTCTACTCCCACCTTCGGAACGCGAGCACGGCGTTGAGGCCACCGAAGGCGAACGAGTTCGAGAGGGCGAATTCGGGCTCGGCGGGACGGGCCTGGTTAGGGATGACGTCGAGTTCGCACTGCGGATCGGGCTCCTGGAAGTTCGCGGTGGGCGGAAGAAGGTGGTTGCGCAGCGCCAGGATGGTGGCCACGGCTTCGATGGCGCCGGCCGCGCCCAACGCGTGGCCGTGCATGGATTTGGTGGAGCTGACGGGGATGGAGGCGGCGTGCTCGCCGAAGACCATGTGGATGGCGCCGGCTTCGGTGGGATCGTTGGCCGGCGTGGCGGTCCCGTGGGCGTTGATGTAGCCGATCTGCTCGGGCGAGATACCGGCGTCGCACAGCGCGCCACGCATCGCACGCGCCGGCCCTTCCATGGAGGGCTGCGTGAGGTGATGGGCGTCGGAAGACATGCCGAAGCCTACGATCTCGGCGTAGATTTTCGCGCCGCGGGCCTTGGCCGCTTCGAGCGTCTCGATCACCATCATGGCGCCGCCCTCGCCCAGGATCATGCCCCGGCGGTTCTTCGAGAAGGGGCGGCAGGTGTCCTGCGACACGACGCGCATCGCCTCCCAGGCCTTGAGATTCCCCAGACAGAAAGGCGCCTCGCTGCCGCCCGTGATGGCGGCGTCCACCACGCCGTTCCGAACCAGCCAGTAGGCCTGCCCCATGGCGTGATTCGACGAGGAGCACGCGGTGGAGACGGTATAGACCGGCCCGGTGATGTGGTTCTCGATGGAGATGTGGCTCGCGGCGGCGTTCTCCATGGCACGCGGGATGGTCAACGGGTTGACGCGGGGGCGCTTGAGTGCGTACAGATTCTGGAAGCCCTCGTCCTCGGTGGTCTTGCCTCCGACGCAGGAGCCGGTGACCACCGCGCCGCGCTCGCGCAACTCCGGGGTCCACTCGATGCCCGAATCGAGCACGGCCTCGCGCGCGGCGACAACGCCGAACTGCGCGAAGCGGTCCAGGAAGTCGGTTTCCTTGTTACAGAAATGCAGGGCCGGATCGTAGCCCTTGACCTCGGCGGTGTTCGGGAAGCGAAGCAAGGCGGGGTTCACCAGTGTCATCGGGCCGATTCCGGAGCGGCCCTCGGAGAGCGCCTGCCAGAAATCGGCGGCGTTCAGCCCCAGCGAGGAGATGACGCCTACGCCTGTAACGACCACGCGTCGCGCCATACTCACGACTGCGCCGGGGCAGGAGCCTCACTCTGTCCGCTGGGTCCGCTCGCCAGCAGTTTCTCCAGGGCATCCACCATCTGGCGGATGCTGCGGATTCCCTGCACGCCCTCGTCCGGA
The DNA here is from genome assembly GCA_964493965.1 of uncultured Solibacteraceae bacterium. Classification (GTDB taxonomy): domain Bacteria; phylum Acidobacteriota; class Terriglobia; order Bryobacterales; family Bryobacteraceae; genus DASWZN01. The sequence continues at coordinate 9,647 of CAZBQQ010000061.1, read as the reverse complement.
ATGTTGATGTTGAATTCGTTCTCGAGGGCGAAGAGGATGTTGACTCCGTCGAGGGAGTCGATCCCCAGCTCTTCGAAGGTGCTGTCGATCGTCACCTTCTCCGGCGGCAGCTTCTGGCTGTCGGCAATCACCTTCAGGATTCTCTGGGTTAGTTCTTCGGACATAGGATTTCGCTTACCGTCTCAAAATGGTATCCCCGCTCAAGGAGCGAAGGGATGAGCCGCCGTACAGCTTCGATGCAGGTGCCGGCCGTGGCGCGGCTGTCGTGGAGGCAGAAAATTGCGCCGTTCCGGGCAGCGGCGGCCAGCCGGGCGACGACAGCGGGTGCGGGGAGCTTCCAATCTCTTCCGATGGCGGTCCACATCACGCCCAGAAGACCGAGCTTCCGTTGCGCCGCGCGCAGGCCGAACCATCGGGCTCCGTAGGGCGCGCGGAACAGGGTAGGGGCAACGCCGGCGGCCTCGGCGATCGATCCCTGGGCCCGGGCCAGCTCGTCGTAGATGGTTTGGCTCGAACGGAAGTACAGGCGGGAGTGGGTGTCGCTGTGATTGCCGATCTCGTGGCCCGCCGCGGCGACCTGGCGCACGACATCCGGCAGGCGCCGCACATGCATGCCGCACTGGAAGAAGGTCGCGCGGGCGCCGTGGCTCTGGAGCAGGCCGAGCAGCTCCGGAGTCGCTTCGCTGGGCCCATCATCGAAAGTGAGGGCGATGGAAGCGCGGTCGGATCGACCGCGCCACACCGACGGACCGAGGAGCGTCGAGGAACGGCCGCGCACCGCGTACGCCATCAGCCCGGCCGCCGCGCACGCCATCCCTCCCATGGACTCGATAAACATGCCAAGGAATCTTAGGATAACAGAGCGCCAGCCGATAAGCAGCGATCAGCCGTCAGCGGTCAGCTTTCAGCTCCCGAACCGGTGATCCCGTTTGGGGCGTAGTGGGGCGCTGTCACACCTCGCTACCTGGCGAAGTAGCCGGTCTTGGCGCGGACCGAGAGGCCGGGCTGCTTCGCTCGGATCACGATCTTGCGGAAGGCGCCGTCTCGGACCGGGTTGGTGGAGTGGTAGGCCAGCTCGTAGGAAGAGCGCAACACGTCGCCGATCTGGGCGAAGTGCGTCTTCAGCTCGCCCTGCCGCGCGTCGAAGTGCAGGGCGCCGGTTTCGCGCGCGATGCGGTCCATCACGCTGGTGCCGTACTTGTTCCGGGCCGTCAAGCGGCCGTGGGGGGACTCGGTGTAGCGCACCGCGAAGCACAGCGTGTTTTCGGTCTGGGCCTCCTCGATGGCCTCCATCATGTGGTGGGCGCTCGAATTGTCCTCGCCGTCGCTGAACAGGATCAGCGCTCTGCGGCCGCCTTCCGTCTTCGCCAGCTTCTCCTCGATGGAGTAGTAGATGGCGTCGTAGAACGCGGTCCCCAGCTCACGCTCTTCGTCGCGCGGACCCAGTTCGGGAAAATCGTAATCCCCTTTCTCACGCTGGTTCAGACGCTCGATGATCTCCGCGCTGTCGCCGGTCAGGTCGCTGACCAGGCGCAGATGGTTGCCAAAACAGAGCAGGAACGCTCGATCTTTGGGACCCAGCACGCTCTTGAGAAACGCCAGGAGGTCGCGATGATGCTGCCTGGTCATGTGCTCCTGGCTGCCGCTGAAATCGACGATGAGGCCGATGGTGAGGGGGACGTCGGTGCCGCGCGCGAAAAATGAGATGTTCTGCGGGACCCCGTCTTCGAGGATCTCGAAATCGTCCTTGTTGCGGTCCATGACGAGCGCGCCGTTTGCGTCTCGAACGGCGAACGCGACGTTGACCAGTTGCACGTCGACCTTGATAGTGGTCTGGGCTGAGAGGAGTAGAGCGGGCAGGAACAGGAAACGGTGGAGCATCATGGACCCCCATCCTCTCTCTACGGCCGGGAGGGTGTCCAGAGCGCAAAAAAGAGGCCGGGAGCTGGCGAGGCGCCCGGCCTGAGAAGCACCTTCGGACCGCTCGGAGGATACGGTCCGAGGTAGCGGAGGATCCTTAGTCTAGGCCAGGAGCCCGCCGTGCCCCAGGCACGCGATTTCCCAGCCGGTGACCCGATACCGCGCCAGCATGGGCGGCAGAATCATATCCACCACGTTCGGCTTGGCGGACCGGAAGCAGCCCGGCGCGGAAACGATCGGCACGTCGTCCTTGTAGGCCAGCAGCAGCAGATTCCCGGGTTCGACCGGAGCCAGGAACCGCTCCATGTGGCAGCCGATGTGAGCCAGGGCCCGGCCCACAACGTCTTCAGGGCCGGCAGGCGCGGTGGTCGAAGCCACCAGAACCACGGTCGGTTTGGTGCGGACCAGGTGTTGCAGCGCCCGGCCGATGCTGGCCTCCTCTTCAAGCGAGGCAAGCACGAAATTGGCGGAGGCGCCGAAGTGCTCCAGCCGCTGCCGCATGATGTTCTCGAAGAGCGTCCGCGCGCGCTCGCCGTTGAGCGGGTCCGAATAGAGCACGCCCACGGCGGGATTGCGGATTGGCCGGGCCTGGAGGATGGGCCCGCGCTCGCGCAGGATCATCAGCACGGCTTCGAGCTGGGCTTCGGCCACCGCGAACGGCGCGCTTTTCACCGTGGCGATCCGTTGCGCGCCCTTGGCGAATCCGAAGTTCGGAAGCGTGGCGATCACCACCGACGAGGTGCAGTTGATCTGGCGCAGGAGCTCGTCGTCGATGAGCACGCAGCAGTCTTCGGTGGCGAACAGGTTGGCCCGGCCGCCCGCCGCCAGGCGGATTTCGAGCGACCCGCAACCCATTTCCGACGCCACGGCCATGACGGCGTCGTCTTCGCTGACCTCGCCTTGCTCGAGCTCGGTCACCCAGACCTGGCCCATACCTTCGGTCTCGAGCAACTGGACGTCTTCCTCGCTGAGCACGTGCCCCTTGGCCAGGAGTTTCTTGCCCCCTGGACGGAAGATCGTGCAGCAGAGGATTCGCCCGGTGGATTCCTTGATATCGATGGTCTGAGCTTTCATCTTGGCCCCCGACCCTAAATTATACAAATGGCAGCGTAAAATCTAACCGATTAACAGCCGATTCGGGCGGATGTCTTTTGCGGGCATCCCCGGAACGCCCCTGGGCCCGCGGCAGGCGCGGGATCTTCAAGAAACATCAGTGAGAGTTTCGGAGAATGGGAAGTGAAACTAGCGCACCGGCTTCGGACACGGGGCTATACGCATCCCTTCCGATGAGGGTATCAGCCACCCGCGTTGGTGCCACAGAGATGCGCTTTATCACCGCTACCTCATCACAGCATTGGAATTTCGGGCACCGCAGGCAATCTTTCCACGCTTTTAGGGGGAGTTCCCCACGCTCGAGGGTTGTGAAGCCCAGCTTCAGGAAGAAATCGGGGACGTATGTGAAGGCGAAAACATCTTCCACTCCAAAGGCTTGCGCCTCAGCCTCGAGCGCTTCGACCAGGATCCTGCCGGCGCCGTGGCCCTGGAGCTCGGGGTGGATGGCCAGCGATCGGACCTCGGCGGCCCTAGGTGTGTAGAAGTGGAGGGCGGCGCAGCCGGAGACCCCCGAATCGGTCTGTACCACATTGAAATCGCGTAGGTTCTCCGCCAGTTCGAACTCCGTGCGGGGCAGCATGATGCCGCGGGCGGCAAAGCCGTTGATCAGGGTCAGGATCGCGGGAATGTCGGCCATCGAAGCCTTGCGGACCAAGGGCGTCGAGGAAACGGGTGCGGGGAATCGGGCGGTAGTACTCGTAGTCGTATTAGACACCTTGTACGACCCCCAGTACCAGACTCGTTCCAACCGATTGATTATCCAGGGCTTGTCTGATTACACCCGAAACGGCTCCGGGTGCGATCAGAACTCGGCCGACGCCCCGGCGTACTGCCTCCGAAGCTGCGTTCAGCTTGGCCTGCATGCCTCCGGTGGCGATGCCCCGAGCGATCAGTTGGTCGCATTCCGCCGCCGTCAATTCGGGGATCACCTCGCGTTGCGCTCCCATCACGCCCGGAACGTCGGTAAGAAAGAGCAGGATTCCGGCGCCGAACGCGGCGGCGCACGCCACTGCCATCTGGTCCGCGTTCACGTTGTAGACGCGGCCCTGGCGGTCGCCCGCGACACAGGCCACCACGGGCATGTAGCCGCTCCCGGTGAGCAGGTGGAGCAGGCCGGGGTTCACGCGCGTTACGCGGCCGACGGCGCCGAGGGCGGGGTCGAGCGGCTCGGCTTCCACCAGGCAGGCGTCGATGCCACTTAAACCGACGGCTTGCGCTCCGGCGGCCACCAGCGCGGCGACGAGCTCGTGGTTCACGCTGCCGGCGAACACCTTCAACACCGCGTCGATGGTTTCGGGCGTGGTCACGCGCAGGCCGTTGACGAAGCGGCTCTCGATGCCGCGCTCGGCCAGGTATCGGGTCATTTGCTTGCCGCCGCCGTGCACCACCACGAGCTCGACACCTTCGCGCGCCGCAGCCGCCAGTTCGGAGGCGAGCCGCGCGCGCGATTCGGGCGCATCGAGAAGGGTTCCGCCGAGCTTGACCAGAACCTTCAAAGCAGGCCCTCCGTTTCCGGCAGGCCCAACAGCAAATTCATGTCCTGAATTGCCTGTCCCGCGGCGCCCTTTCCGAGATTATCGATGGCGACGACGACCACGGCCCGGCCGGTGGCAGCGTCCAGTTTCACGCCGATGTCGCAGAAGTTGGTGCGCGCTACGGCGTGCAGATCCGGCACGTGTCCGAGAGGGTATATTCGCACAAAAGGCTCTCCGGCGTAGCGCTTTTCATAGATCGCGACGAGAGTCCCGGCGTCGCGCTCCGAGGTGCGGAAATACACGGTTTCCAGGATGCCGCGGTCGATGGGCAACAGTTGCGCGGTGAAGGATAATTCGCCCTCCTCGAGCCCGGAATTCTGGAGGATTTCCGGGACGTGGCGGTGTTCCAGAATGGAATAGGCCGAGAGGTTCCCGGCTACCTCGCAAAAACTGTTCTTGAGGGTCGCTTTACGGCCCGCACCGCTCACTCCGGATTTGGCGTCGCATACGATGCCCGCCGCGCGGTCGACAACGCCCGCTTCGAGCAGGGGTCGGATCGCCAGGTTGGCGGCCGTGGGGTAGCAACCGGGGTTGGCGACCAGGCGCGCCGATGCGATACGGCTACGGCAGAATTCAGGCAGACCGTACGCGGCCTCGGCGAGCAGGGCGGGCGCGGTGTGCTGGGCCTTGTACCACCGCAGGTACACGTCGGGAGTGCGCAGGCGGAAGGCGCCGCTGAAATCGATCACCTTCAGGCCGCGATCGAGCATGGCCGGCGCCAGTTCGAGCGAGGCCTCGGGCGGGGTCCCCAGAAACACGACGCTGAGACCTTCGGCGGCTGCCGCCTCGGGGGTGCAGGGAATCACGGGATGGCGGTACGGCAGGGCGGGCACGTCCGGTGCGTCGGCACGGTGCTCCATCAACACGGGCTCGGCGTGGGGATGCTGCTCCAGAAGGCGAACCGCTTCCCTGGCGCTGTATCCTCTGAATCCGACGATCCCAATCCGGTATTTGCTCATGACTAAAGATGCACCTGATTGAATAAATATACCACAGGCGGGAAACTCAGGGAACTACTTTTCGGTGAGGGACCGCTCGGCCAGCTCGCCGAGGATGGGCAGGGAGTAGGGCTTCTCCTCGCTGGCCTTGACCATCATGAAGATAGAGAGAACAAGCAGGGCCAGTTTCATGATCTCGACCACGGGGACGTTGTGGGGAGCCCATGGGGAACTCCCAGGGCTTGAAAACACCCACTGCACGATCAGCCACGCTACGAACAAGTACAGGCCCTGGAAGGCGTGGAAGCGCACCGTGCGGTTGTTGCGGAAGGTACTCGAGGCCAACACCACAATGGCGGCGATCCAACCCAGCCCGGGGAGGTAGCAGAGGATGGCCGCCGTCTTCGGACTGAAGCTGGCGGCGAGGTCTGCCGGGCGCCGGGGGCCGGTTTGTTCGTTTCCGCACTTGGCACAGAAACGGTCGGAGTCCTGGACGGCGTTTCCGCATTTGCAGCAATAAGCCATTTTCGAACCTTCAACTGTATGTACGACTTGAGGAGGCTATCCGTTCCCGACGGAAGCACCGCTCCTTGCGGTCGCGGCTCGGCTCA
>CAZBQQ010000061.1:0-3430 GCA_964493965.1 uncultured Solibacteraceae bacterium | reverse complement strand
CGGCTCACACCACGGCACCGCACTGCATCTTAACAGTATGTTACGATTTCGGCCATGCGCAAGGTGATGCCGGTTTTGGTGCTGCTTCTGGCGGCCCTGCCCCTGGCCGCGGCCGGGGGGCTACAGATCTATTTCGTGGACGTGGAGGGCGGGCAGGCTACGCTGATCGTCAGCCCGTCGGGGCAATCCATGATGGTGGACGCCGGGTGGCCGGGCAAGTTCGGGCCGGGCGGCGCGGAGCGGATCGCGGCGGTGGCGAAGCTGGCCGGGATCAAACAGATCGACTACATGTTCGTAACGCACTACCATATGGATCACGTGGGCGGCGTCCCGGAGCTCGCGGCACTGATCCCCATCGTCACCTACGTGGATCACGGCCCGAATGCGGAGACCGATATTATGGCGCGGGGCCTGGAGGCGGCGTACAACCAGGTGGTGTCCAAGGCGAAGCACGTGGTAGTCAAGCCGGGCGACCGCATTCCGGTGCGGGGGCTGGATGTGGAGGTGGTGGAGGCGGCGGGCGTACCGATCACGGCGGCGGTCGAGGGCGGCGGGCAGGCCAACGACGCGTGCGCAGGAGTGAAGCCGCAGGCAACCGATCCCACCGAGAACGCGCAATCCTCCGGCTTCATCCTGCGCTACGGCAAATTCCGCTTCGCGGACCTGGGCGACCTGACGTGGAACAAGGAACTGGCGCTGGTGTGTCCGAAGAACCTTCTGGGCACGGTGGACGTGTTTCTGATCAGCCATCACGGCAATGACAGTTCGAACTCGCCGGCGCTGGTGGATGCGCTTCATCCCCTGGCGGCCGTCATGAATAACGGGGCCAAGAAGGGCGGCTCGCCGAAGGCCTGGGATGTGGTCCGAAACTCGCCGGGCCTGGAAGACCTGTGGCAACTGCACTACGCGCTGGGCGCCGGCGAGGCGCACAACTCCCCGGAGACGTACATTGCCAACCCGGAGAGGGGCGGCGCGTGCCAGGGCCATTGGGTCAAGCTGACGGCCGAGGCCGACGGGTCGTTCACGATCGTCAATGGGCGCAACGGATTCACGAAGACGTACAGGAGATAGCCTTGGGCTATCAGCTATCAGCTTTCAGCTTTCAGCTGTCAGCTGTCAGCTTCCGGAGGAATCGGGGGGCCTGCGAGGACTCCGGTCCGCTTGCTAACGCACGCGGTTCGGTGTTGCAGGCGCAGGCGCCCGATGGGTTTCAGAGCTGATGGCTGACAGCTGATGGCTGACGGCTGCGGGCAGCACCGCTGCCCGCTATGGCTGGTGGCTGCGGGCAGCATAGCTGCCCGCTTACAATTGTTGTGAATGCGGCGGCGGTTCCTTTACGGGTTGGGCGTAGTCCTGCTGATCCTTTCGGCCACGTTCGTGATCTGGGAGGGGTCGTTCACATTCGGCTACTACGCGCCAACCAGTCCCGAGCAGACGCTGCTCTACTGGGCGGTTTCGACGCTTGTTTTTCTGCTGACCCTGGTGGTCGGCTTCATCCTCTTCCGCACGGGAATCAAGCTCTACTACGAGCGACGCAGCAACCGCGAGGGCTCGCGGATCCGAACCAAGCTGGTGGTCGGCGCGCTTGCGCTCAGCTTCGTTCCTGTCTTCTTCCTGGTGCTGTGGAGCGTTTCGGTGCTGAATTTCAACCTGGCGAGGTGGTTCAGCAGGCCGACGGACGGCGTCCAGCAGAATCTGGTGGAGATCCTGGGCATCCTGCAGAAGGAGGCGCGGCAGGAAGCGGTGTCCGATGCGGGATGGCTGGCGGGCCTGGAGGAAACGCGGCAGGCGCTCGTTTCCGGCTCGGGGTCTCTGGAGGAATTCTGCCAAGAGCGCGACGTGAAGGCGGCGACGCTGGTTGGCCCGGACGGCGTGAGCGCCCGGACGTTGTGCGGCGCGGGCGCAGGCGCGGGACCTTCGGTGCGGGCGCCGGTCGAAGCCGGGGGCAAGACGCTGGGCTATGTCGTGGTGCCGGTGCGGCAGCGCGACGACATCATCTCCCGCCAGGGGAGCATCCAGAAGTACGTCAAGGAGTACGACCGCATCAGTATCGACCGCCGGGGGTTCCGCAATTTCTACCTGCTGCTGCTGGCGGCGATTTGTCTGTTCGTCCTGTACATCGCCACCTGGCTGGCGCTGTTTCTGGCGAAGCAGATTTCGAATCCGATTTCGGCGCTGCTCGAGGCCGCGGAAAGGGTGCGGGCGGGCGATCTGGGCTACCGCGTCCGCGTGAAGGCGCTCGACGAACTGGCGACACTGGTGCGCGCGTTCAACGAGATGACCTACGAGCTGGAGTCGAACAGCCGGGAGCTGGAGATGCGGCGGCGGTTCACCGAGGCCATCCTCGAAAGCATTCCCACCGGCGTCATTTCCATCGCTTCCGACGGCCGCATCCTGCGGGTCAACCGTGCTTCGCGGCAGCTGTTCTCGGAAGAGAAGGCCGTAGCGGCGTCGCGCCTGGAGGACCTCTTCTCGCGCGACGATACCGCCGAATTGAAATACATGATGAAGCGCGCGCGCCGCACCGGAGCCACTCAGCGCCAGCTCGAGCTGCAGGGCCCGCGCGGGATGAGGCAGCTTGCGGTGACTGTGGCGGCCCTGGAAGAGAAGGTGACCTCGGGCTTCGTGATCGTGCTCGAAGATACCAGCGACCTGCTGCATATGCAGCGGCTGGCGGCGTGGCACGAAGTGGCCCGGCGGATCGCGCACGAGATCAAGAACCCGCTCACGCCCATCGCGCTGTGCAGCGACCGGATCGCGAGGCAGATCGAACGGCTGGAGATCCCGGCGGAAAGCATGCGCATCCTGCGGGAGTGCACGGACACGATCGCCGACGAAGTGGAATCCGTGAAGACGCTGGTGAACGAGTTCTCGCAGTTCGCGCGATTCCCGGCGGCGAATCCGGCGCCCTGCGACGTCAACGAGGTGGTGGAAAGCGCGCTGGCGGTGTTTGCCGGACGGCTGGACGGCATCGAGATCCATAAGGACCTGGCGCCCGGCCTGCCGCTGGTGAACGGCGACCGCGAGCACCTGAAGCGCGCGGTGGTGAACCTGGTGGACAACGCCGCCGAATCGATGCAGGACTCGCTGCTCAAGCACCTGTGGGTGAGTACGCAGGCCTCGGGGGCGGAGACCATCGAGCTGACCGTGGCCGATACCGGCTGTGGGATCTCGCCCGAAGACAAGGACCGCCTGTTCCTGCCGTACTTCTCGACCAAGGGCCGCGGGACGGGGCTCGGCCTGGCGATCGTGAGCCACATTCTCTCCGAGCACAACGGCACCATCCGCGTGGAGGACAACACGCCGCAAGGCGCGCGGTTCCTGGTGGAAATTCCCGCCATCGTGACGGGCGACGCCGAGTCCAAGGCCGCGGAGGCGCGCGCATGAAGCCGCCGCGCATCCTGGTGGTGGACGACGAGCCGGGCATCCG
>CAZBQQ010000060.1:17520-28602 GCA_964493965.1 uncultured Solibacteraceae bacterium | reverse complement strand
TGGCCCGCGCCGCCGGGCTGAGCATTGAGAAGCGGTTTGTTATTGACTACTCTTCGGGAGAGGTTCGACGGCGGAGTTGGGAGGGCAACCTTCTCTACGTTCTGCGATCGCTTCCCGCAGGGTCAGACAGACCTCCGCGATCTCGTCGTCCGTGAGGCGGTTGAAGAACGGCAGCGCCAGCGTCCGGGGCGCCACCTCGTCTGTGACCGGCAAAGAACGGCCCGCGTAGGCTGCGTAAAGCGGCTGACGATGCAGCGGCGCAAAATAGCGGCCGCACCCGATTCCTCGCGACGTCATGTAATGGAAGATTGCGTCGCGGTTCTGCAGCCTGACGACGAAAACAAACCAGGACACGCGGCCGCCGTCCGGTTCGAAAACAGGCAGGGCGACTTCAGGGATCGTCCGCAGATGTTCCGCGTAGCAGAGCGCGCGGCTCTCGCGCCGCGCGAGAATGCTGTCGATCCGCTTGAGTTGCGAGAGGCCCAAGGCGCAATTGATTTCGGAAAGCCGGTAGTTGTAGCCCAGAAGGGTGTGATCGAGCCAGCCGTCCGCCGGCCTTCGGCCCTGATTGCGGAGCGCGCGAATCGTCTCCGCCAGCTGGCGATCGCGGGTGACGAGCATTCCACCTTCTCCGGTGGTGATCTGCTTGTTGGGATAGAAGCCGAAGACCCCGAAGTCGCCGAACCCGCCGACCGGCTTGCCGTGGTACTCCGCTCCTAGCGCTTCGCAAGCATCCTCGATCACCCGCAGCCCGTGCGCGGCGGCAATGCGGAGGATTGGATCGAGGTCGGCGGGGCAGCCGAAGGTGTGCACGACGAGGATGGCGCGGGTGCGGGGCGTGATGGCGCGCGCCACGCTTTCGGAATTCAGGTTGAGCGTGAGCGGATCGATATCCGCGAATACCGGCGTCGCCCGCTGGTAGAGGACGGCGTGGGCGGCGGCGATGAAGGTGAACGACGGGAGAATCACTTCGTCGCCTTCGCCGATCCCAAGGGCCGTCAGGCCGAGATGCAGCCCGGCCGTGCCCGATGCCAGGGCGACGCCGTAAGGCACGCCGACGTAACTGGCGACAGCTTCCTCGAACTCCTCCATTTTCGGGCCGAGGGCGAGGCGGGAGGTGCGCAGTACGCCCGTCACGGCTTCAATGTCGGACTCGTCGATGTCGGGCGCCGAGAGGGGAATCCTCATTTCACTTCCACCGCGGGCGCGTGCTTGATCAGGAGTTCCTCGCCGAGAGGCACGGACGCGAGCACAGCGGCGATTCTCTCCGCCGCATGGCCGTCTCCGTAGGGGTTCTCCATCCCCTGAAGCGAGCGGCGAAAGGCGTCGCTGGTCGCCGTGGCGTAGCGATCCAGAATGGAGGCGGCAGTCGCATCGGCGTCGAGGACGTTGGGGGCGCGCTCGCGGCCGCGCTGCCGGATCCCGATGTTGACCACGGGCAGCGCGAAGGACGCCGCTTCCATGATTCCGCTGCTAGAGTTCCCCAGCAGAAGATCGGCGCATCGCAGCAGGCTCCAGTAGAGGATCGGGTCCAGGTTGACGAATACCCGGCCCTTCCCGAGCCGGCCGACAAACGATTCCGTGCGGGCGATGAGGGCCCTGCTGCCCGCGTCGGCATTGGGATAGCAGAACAGCAACTGCGCCGGGATGGATTCGAGCGCGGCGAATAGAGCGTCCGCCTCACGCGTGGGATCGCGGGCGATGGTGGTGGGATGGCAGGCGACGACGGCCGTTGGCCGCTCGAGACGAATGCCCAGGCGCGCTTCGACCTGTTCGCGGTCGAGCAGCCGGCTGCGGCGCAAGTGGTCGAGCGACGGAGCGCCGGCGCGATGGACGCGCCAGGGCTCTTCGCCCATGGAGATCACGCGCGCGCGCGCCTGTTCGGTGGACGTGAAGTGAACGTGGCTCAGCTTGGTGAGCGCATTGCGGACGGCGTCGTCGATCACGCCTTCGCTGATCTCTCCGCCCTCGATGTGGGCCAGCGGAATGCGCAATGCGGTTGCCACGGCGGCGGGCGCGAGCATCTCGTAGCGGTCGGCGGTGAGCAGAAGCAGATCGGGGCGCATTTGCCCCAGGCAGTCGGCCAGACCGAGCGCGGCCACACCGATCGTTTTCGCCATGCCGACGTCGGTGTCGGAGCTCAGGAGGCATTCGATGCGCGAGTCGATGGGGAATCCGCGCTCGATCTCTTGCGCGGTGCAGCCGAATTCGGGGGAGAGGTGCGCTCCCAGGGCGACGATCTTCAACTCGACTTCCGGGTGCGACGCGAGCTCGCGCAGCGGCCAGTAGAGGTGGCTGTAGTCGGCGCGCGACGAAGTGACGACGGCGAGCTTGCGCTTCATGTTCAGTTCACATCCTAACAGGGCGCCGGGAACGCGAACGAATAGGGCAAATGGACTGCCTCCAACGTCGATCGCGATCGCCTTCCTTTATGCTTGACGTAACGCATAATTGCGGATTATGATCGTGGGTGGTCGTCTCCTGCCGTGGCAAGCGCACAAAGGACTTCGCCGCCGGAAAGCGGGTGAAAGCGTTCTCCGCGATCGAGCGAAGCGCGCGCTTGAAGCTCGACCGGCTGGAAGCCGCTACGGAGTTGAAGGATCTCGCGGTGCTGCCCGGCAATCATTTTGAAGCACTGGCGGGCGACCGCAAGGGGCAGTACAGCATCCGCGTCAATGACCGGTGGAGGATCTGCTTTGAATGGCCTGACGGAGCGCCGGGGCCGTCGAACGTCGAGATTGTCGATTATCACTAGGAGGTAACTATGGCAGTGGCCGCCATCCACCCAGGGGAGCACCTGGCCGAAGAACTAAGGGAGCTCGGGATGAGCGCTGCCGAGCTGGCGCGCAAACTGGCGGTGCCGACCAACCGGATCACCGCCATTTTGAACGGCCAGCGTGGGATCACGGGCGATACCGCTCTGCGCCTGGCGCATTTCTTTGGCACGAGCCCCGAGTTCTGGCTCAATTTGCAGAGCCTCTACGAATTGCGCATGGCGCGAAAGAGGGCCGGGTCATTGATCAAATCTCTTCCCCGGCTAGCGCATTCCGAGCGGATTCCCGCGTAGACCCCTTCCACGGCCCTCACGGCACCAGTGGCGGCTGGCCCCCTGGAACCGCCCAGCCCCAGCCCGCGTCCAATGCTGGCGTATGCAGGGCCCGGGCGACTCGGGTAATAATGAAGACATGACGGTCCCGGGATGCGGAGCCGTTTCTCGAAGGAAAACATATCCCATGAAATGCCGCCGCGCCGCGACGATCGCAATGGCCGTTGCCTTCGCCTTGCCCGCCTGGGCCCAGAGTTCGCCACCGGTGTCGCCGGAGCCGGCGCGCCCCGTGGCCGGTCCGACCGCCATCATGCGTTCCGCCGATCTGCGCCCCGGCATGAAGGGCACCGCCTGGACGGTCCTCGTCGGCAAAGAGGTGGAGCCGATCCCCGTCGAGATCCTCGGGCTGTGGAAGAACGCCTGGGGACCCAAGCAGGACATCATCCTCGCGAAGATGGGCGGCAAGGCGCTCCGCACGGGCGTCGCCGCCGGCATGAGCGGAAGCCCGGTCTACGTGGATGGCAAACTCATTGGCGCGGTGGCGCTACGCCTGAGCATGTTCTCCCCGGATGCCATTTGCGGCATCACGCCCATCGAGCTGATGCTCGAAGTGAAGGACTACGACGGTTCTGTCCCCGCCGACGCCCGCACGCCCGATAAGGCCCAGCCCCGCGCCTCGCTCGCGTTGCCGGACGACATGGTGGCGCGCGTGATGGCTGCCGGCAGCGGGGCGGACCTGCCGCGGGCGGCGATGATGACGCCCATCGAGACGCCCCTGTCTTTCTCGGGTTTCGATCCGGCGGTCCTCGATCAGTTCGGGCCGCTGTTCCGCGAGCTCGGTTTCGCCGCGGTTCAAGGCGGAGCGGGCGCCGCGCTCGACAGCCCCAAGCCGGTCGCGGGATGGCAGCACGCGCTTCAGCCGGGCGATGCGGTAGCGGGTGTGCTGGTTTCAGGCGACATGAGCGTCACCGGCCTGGGTACGGTCACCTATAACGACGGCCGCCGGGTCCTCGCATTCGGCCATCCGTTCTTCAACCTCGGCCCGGTGGACATGCCGATGAGCGAGGGCGAGATCATCTTCACGCATGCTTCGTCGTTCCAACCCACCAAGTTCGGCAATGCCACCGAGATCGTGGGCGCGCTCCATCAGGACCGCCACAGCGGCATCATGGGCGTGCTCGGTGAGACCGCCGCGATGGTGCCCGTCAGCGTGCACGTGCGCTCCCTGGGCGAAGACAACAGCGTCCGCAGCCAGCACGAGTTTCACTTCAACGTCTTCGTGCAGCAGAAGTGGACGCCCTACCTGATGATGATCACGCTGTTCAATTCCATCCAGGGTGTCAACGACTTCATGGAAGAGGCCACCTATCGCGTGAATGGCAAGATCGAGCTGGCGGGCCAGCAGCACATGTCGTTCTCCACCATGCAGGCGCCCGGCGAGATGTCGGTTCCGGCGCCGATGATGCTGGCAGGCTGGTGGGGCGACAAATTCAACCGCCTGTTCATGAACGCCGTGGAGACGCCGCATCTGGAAAGCGTGGACGCCACGGTGGACCTGCTGCCCGAGCGGCGCGTGGCCACGATCGAGAACGCATGGATCCCCACCAGCGAGGTCTCGCCCGGAGAGAAGGTCCCGGTCAAGGTCTTCCTGCGTCCCTACCGCGGTCCGCAGATCGAGCGGGTCTTCGACCTGACCATTCCCGCTACGCTGGCCAAAGGCGACCACCGCATCCTGCTGAGCGATGCCGAGACGCTGAACCGCATACAGAACATCGCGGCGTCCATGAACCGCTTCATCGACGTGCCCCAGATTGTCTCGCTCATCAACCAGGAGCGGAGCAACGACAAGATGTATGTCACTTTGATTGAGACCCGGCCCACGGTCTACTACGACGACAAGACTCTGCCGAGCCTTCCGGCTTCGGTGCTGAACGTCATGCAGACCGGCCGCGCCGCCAGCCGCCCCTTCGCCACCTCGGGAGAGACGGCATTCGAGCAGGCGGCGATCCCCTTCGACTACGTGGTCAACGGCAGCTTCACTCTCAAGGTCACCGTAAAATGACATCACGCTACTCCGGTTGTGGCGCGCGCTTCGGCGTGCTGGGCGGGTTCATGACGGCACCGCTCCCTTGCGGTCGCGGCTCGGTAAGGTGGGGGGCGGTCCTTAGCCTTCTGCTTGCAGCCTCGCTCCTTTCTGCCTCCGAAACCAAAGTGTGGACGCAAGGGGACCAGGCCGACTTCGAGAAGGGCGACAGAAAGAACCTGTCGCTATCGAGTGACGGACGGCTACGGCTTGGTCCGCAGTTCGAGGAAATCCTCGACAGCTCCTCGGTCTACCTGTGGGCGCTGGTGGGAGACTCCAAGGGCAACCTCTACGCGGGTGGCGGCGGCCCGGGCGGTCCGGGCGCGCGAGTCTACATCATCCCGCCGGGCGGCAAAGGGAAGGTGCTGGCCGAACTCGACGGGCTCGAAGTCCACGCGCTGGCCGTGGACAGCCAGGATCGCGTCTACGCGGCCACGTCGCCGGACGGCAAGGTCTACCGCCTCCCGGCATCAGCCAAACCGGAGGGGGCCAAGCCGGAGGTCTTCTTCGACCCCAAGGCGAAGTACATCTGGGGAATGGTTTTCGACAGCCACGGCAACCTCTTCGTCGCGACCGGCGACCGCGGCGAGATCTTCGTGGTCACGCCCGGCGGCCAGGGCAAGGTGTTCTACAAGACGCCGGAAACGCACGTGCGCTCGATGACGCTCGACGCCCAGGACAACCTGATCGTCGGGACCGAGCCGGGCGGCCTGATCGTTCGCGTCTCGGCCAAGGGCGAAGGGTTTGTGCTGTATCAAGGCGCCAAGCGCGAGGTCACGGCGGTGGCGGTCGCGCCCGATGGCTCGATCTATGCCACCGGAGTAGGGAACAAGACGCCGGGCGGCACGCCGACGTTCGGCCAGCCAGGCGGTGGCATGTCCAGCCCTCCTCCCGCGGTGATGTCTCCGCACGGCTCGCAGCCCGGCGGCTCGGGCGACGCGATGATGCAGCGGCCCACGCCCGCGGCGGGTCCCCCGACGCCCATCACTCCGGTGTCCGTCGCGGGTGGCTCGGAACTTTACCGGATTGACAAGGACGGAGCGCCGACCCGCGTCTGGAGCCACTCGCAGAGCATCGCCTACGCCATCGGCTTCGACGCCGCGGGCCACCCGCTGATCGGCACCGGCAACAAGGGGACCGTGTACCGCATCGATTCGCCGCTGGTGTCAACCGATCTTCTGAACGCGCCGCCGACGCAGGTCACGGTGTTCTGGCAGGGCTCCGGCGGCAAGCTCTTCGCCGCCACCGGCAACGTCGGAAAGGTCTACCGGATCGGACCGGGCCCGGAGAAGCGCGGCACGCTGGAGAGCGACGTACTGGACGCCGGCCTGTTCTCCTATTGGGGGCGGCTCTCGTTCCGCGGCGACGCGGGCGGCGGACGCATCACCATCGAGACTCGCAGCGGCAACCTGGACCGCCCGCAGGACGGCTGGAGCCCCTGGTCCGCCGCCATCACCTCTTCCGACGGTGCGCGCATCACGTCTCCCTCCGCGCGGTTCCTGCAGTGGCGCGCCACGCTCGAGGTCTCGCCCGCCGGCGACTCGCCCGAACTGCGGCAGGTGGACGCCGCGTATCTTTCCAAGAACGTCGCGCCCCAGGTGGAGCTGATCGAGGTCACGCCTCCCAACTACCGTTTGCCTCCCCAGTCGCAACTGATCATGTCGCCGAATCCGCCGCTCACGCTGCCGGCGCTGACCAGACAGGGACATGCCCCCACGCCGTCGATGAATATGGGCGGCGACTTGGGCGCGGTATCCATGCAATACGCGAAGGGCTACATTGGCGCGCGCTGGCTGGCGTCCGATGAGAATGGCGACGAGCTCACCTACACGCTCGAGATCAAAGGCGAGGGCGAGGCCGAGTGGAAGCCGCTCAAGGACAGCGTCACCGAGAAGCGGCTGACGTGGGATTCCAGCGCCTTCCCGGACGGCGAGTATCGCGTCCGCGTCACGGCCTCCGATTCGCCATCCAATCCGTCCGAGCGCGCGCTCACCGCCCGGCTCGCGAGCGAGGCTTTCACCATCGACAACACCCCGCCCGTCATCAGCGGTCTGGCAGCCGCTGCCGCCGACAAGAAGATCACAGTGCGCTGGCACGTGGCCGACGCGCTCAGCATTATCGACCGGGCCGAATACTCCGTCAACGGCGGCGACTGGACGCCGGTCGAACCCGCGGGCCATCTCTCCGATTCGAAAGAAGAGGACTACGCGCTTGCGGTGGACCGCCCCAAACCCGGTGAATATACCATTGCGGTGCGTGTCACCGACGAATACGACAATAGCTCGCTGGCAAAAGTGGTAGTCAAATAGGAGACACATGATGAAACGGCTTCTGGCAGTTCTCGTTCTTTTCGCCATTCCCGCCCTGTGCGCGGATGACATGGTTTCCAAACTGGTCAAGCACTGGCAGACTTCGAAAGCCTACACGCTCGCCATCGCCGATCAGATGCCCGAAGACGGGTACGCATTCAAGCCCAACGCCGACGAGATGACGTTCGGCGGGCAGCTGGTGCACATCGCCCAGGCCAACGGGTTCTTCCTTTCCAAGATCTCAGGCACGCCCTCGCCCATCGGCAAGCCGGACAAGTTGGACAAGGCCTCGGTGGTGAAGCTGGTCGGCGACTCCTACGATTACGTGATCAAGTCCATCGGGAGCCTGACGCCAGAGCAACTCCATGCGGAGCTGCAACTGGAGGGCATGACGATGACCGGCTTCGATGCCCTGATGCTTGCCGCCGATCACACCACGCACCACCGCGCGCAATGCATCGTCTACCTGCGCGTGAAGGGCATCAAACCGGCGGACTACCGGTATTGAGTTAGTGGGGCAGGCGTCCACGCCTGCAGCGGGTCTCCAGACCCGCCCGCCGGCTCTTCGGGTTCACTGCTCGTCGCGTGTCTTCAGTCGCCGCGGCGGTGAATCGCGGGGGTCTCTCTTCGACACCGAGTCGGAGGGCGCCCTGCCGGCGTCGATGTAGCTGAGGGACCTCATCTCCTTACGCGCTTGATCGGGGCGGACGGAGGGCAACTCGGGGACCGCAGGCAGCCCTAGTTCCAGGTGCCAATCGAGACGGATGAAGATCTCCTCGCCTGAACGCACGTCGATGACCGCAGGCGCGCCCTTCTCGCCCGCCAATGTGTACCGGCCCGGCGCGACGTTCATGGCGAAAAACGCGTCTGCCTTCAATTTTGCGACCACGGCGCCGCCGCATGAGACCGGAAGCCATGAATGCCCGGGCGCGAGTGCGTACACGTAGATTCGCGCGGAGTCTTCTGCTGGCGCCGCAAGTGGCGCCAATAGGGCGACAGCCGCGATGATCGCGATGCACATGGTCTGACTCGAACTTACCACCACCCCCTATACTGAGTAGGGATGGCCCGGACCGGCGAGCTCACGGTGCGCCAGTTTTTCTCGCGTGCGGGAGTGCTTTCACGCTGCCACCCGAACTACGAGTTCCGCCCCGGGCAGCTTGAAATGGCGGAGGCCGTCGAGTCCGCGCTCGCGGATAAGCGGCACCTGCTGGTCGAGGCCGGCACCGGCACGGGAAAGACGCTCGCCTACCTGGTGCCCTCCATCCTCTCCGGCAAGCGCATCGTCATCTCCACCGGCACGAAGAACCTGCAGGAGCAGCTCTTCTACAAGGACGTGCCGTTTCTCCAGAAGCACCTGGGCGACGGCATCGCCGTCTGCTACATGAAGGGGCGGAACAACTACGCCTGCCGCCAGAAGATCTACGACGCGGAGAAGGAGCCGGTGCTCGAAGGCCTCGAGGAGGTCGCCGACTTCGAGATCATTCGCGAGTGGGAGAAGACCACCGAAACCGGCGACCGCGCGGAGATCCGGACCCTTCCCGAGCACACCTCGACATGGGCCAAGCTGGACGCCCGCCGCGACCTGTGCACCGGTCAGAAGTGCCAGCAGTTCGAGCGCTGCTTCCTCACCCGCATGCACCAGCGCGCGCACGAGAGCGACATCATCATCGTCAACCACCACCTGTTCTTCGCTGACCTGGCGGTGAAGGAGCAGGAGTACGGCGGCATCATCCCCGAGTACGGAGCCGTGGTGCTCGACGAAGCGCACGAGATCGAAGACGTGGTGGGCCAGTACTTCGGCATTTCGGTGAGCAACTACCAGTTCGAGGAGCTGCGGCGCGACATTGGCGCCATCTCACGGCGGAAGCGGTTCACCACCGAGGAACTGGACCGCATCCTGATCGCGGTGGGCGACGTTGCCGCGCGTTTCTTCGGGCTCTTCGACGATTGCAAGGGACGCAGCGGATTCCGCGAACACGAGCAGTTTCTCGAACTGCACCAGGCGCAGTACTTCGATGTGCTGCACGGACTGGAGCTGATCTCCGCGCACCTGCAGCTCATCAAAGAGGCTCCCGAAGAGGTCGGCCCGCTGTTCAGCCGGTGCGCGTCGCTGGCCAAGAACCTGGAGACGTGGATGGCGGGCAACGACCGCAAGCTGGTCTACTGGGTCGAGCGGCGGGGGCGAGGAACGTTCCTGCAGGCCACGCCCATCGACGTGTCCAAGATTGTCGCCGAGAGGCTCTTCGACCGGGTGGACACCGTGGTGCTGACCTCGGCGACGCTAGCCGTGGCGGGAAACTTCGATTACACGCGCCGGCGGCTCGGCCTGGAAGCGGCGCGGACGCTGGTGGTCCCGGGTCATTTCGACTACGCGAACCAAGCCCTGTTGTACGTGCCACAGCACTTGCCCGACCCGCGCCATCCGTCATTCGTGCGCGACGCTTCCGACGAGATCGCGCGCATCCTCAAGGCCAGCCGCGGCCGCGCGTTCGTGCTGTTCACCAGCTACCAGCAGATGCGCGCCATTCACGACCGCGTCGCGTTCGATCTCGAATACGCGACCCTGCTTCAGGGCACCGGGCCGCGTTCGGCCCTGCTCGAAGAGTTCCGCCGGACGCCCAACTGCGTGCTGTTCGCGACCTCCTCGTTCTGGCAGGGCGTGGACGTGCCGGGCGACCAGTTGAGCTGCGTGATCATCGACAAGCTGCCCTTCGCCGTGCCCTCGGATCCAGTGGTAGAGGCACGCATCCGCGCCATCCGCGAAGACGGCGGCGAGCCATTTTACGAGTACCAGATCCCGCAGGCCGCCCTCGCCCTCAAGCAGGGATTCGGCCGCCTGATCCGCAGCACGTCGGATCGCGGAGTGCTGGTTCTGTTGGATAATCGAATCAGTAAGCAGCGGTACGGGCAGGTGTTTTTGGACAGCCTGCCGGAATACCGCTTCACTACGAACCTCAGCGACGTGGAGAGCTTTTTCGATGTTTGAAGTGTCCGTGGAAGAAACCTTCGCCGCCGGTCACGCCTTGCGCGGCTATCACGGCAAGTGCGAGAACGTGCACGGCCACAACTACCGCGTGCGGGCCCTCATCGCCGGCGAGTCGCTCGACGCGGCGGGGCTGCTGGTCGATTTCGTGGACCTCAAGCAGATCCTGCGCGCCATCATCGAGAAGCTGGACCACCGGTTTTTGAACGACGTCCCGCCGTTCGACAAGCTGAACCCCTCGGCCGAGAACATGGCGCGGTATTTCCACGAGGAGATGAGCCGGGGCCTCAACGGCACCGCGCGAGCCAACATGGTGCACGTCTCCGAGGTGAAGATCTGGGAGACGGACACGGCCACGGCGACTTACCGGCCAGCCTGCGCCATTTGAAACAGAAGGGCCGAGGTCGAATCGGTGGTCTTCGTGAGCAGCAAACCGAGTGCCAGCCCGATGCCCCCGGTAGGCTACGCCACCAGGTTCCCGATATTCTGCCGGCCGCAGCGCATCAGGGCCTGGCCGCCTTGAGCCCAGCGTCGCCTGAGCCGACTTCTTCCACGCGCGTGGGCGAGTCTCCGAGCGCAGACCGCAGCGGCCTCTCTGAACTGGCCCTCGATCCGTTGTCCTTGCCGACGTAGATCAGGGCGTGCCACAACTGCTGGC
>CAZBQQ010000060.1:14245-17420 GCA_964493965.1 uncultured Solibacteraceae bacterium | reverse complement strand
GCAGTAACCCGGCCTGGGGTATGTTGGATTCCATTCGTCTCCGTCCACAGTCACCGATCCGCAGAACTTGGCCGAAAGGACGGCGTCTGCCGCGGCCGGCTCCTGCGCGATTCGGAAGCCTGCAACGCGGACTGCATCCCCTCGGCCCGTGGCCGTTGGAAGAAGTCGGGTGGCCCAATGTAGATCGTCCGAACGGAGTGCAAAGGAGGCCCCGCGGCGGCGGTCGGCGTTTGCGCCGCCGGGCTAAGACAAGCGCTCAATAGCGCGACGACAGCCAGGGGAGACGGACACGGCCACGGCGACTTACCGGCCGTAGCGGTGCCTGTCGTCGCCTGCCGGTTCGGGCCGAGTTGCCCTACCTTCGCTCGACCTCGACGCTCGCGCAAGACAGCTGGAGGTGCTCGACGGCCCCTGCATCGGTCGGGTGGTCCCCGAGCTGCAGCCCCGCGATGATGGCACCCTTGAGCCCGAAATGCAGAACGACTCTGCCGTTGTTGACCGCATCGAGCTCGCCCTCGAATTGCATTCCCGCCTGCGCCATTTGATACAGCTGCGCCGAAGTCGAATCGACGGGCTTCGTGATCGAGAAGTCAGAGCCGCTACCGCGACCCTGGCTGTATGATAGGACCTCGATCCACCCCAGGTGTTGAGGATCGGATGCGCCGCCCCGAACGTCCGGGATTAACAGAAACGCCGCTGACATGTTTGCCCCCTTTAGGCGCCGCCTGATAGCTGTGACCAGTCTAGAGCAAACCGCGTGGCAACCCAATGGCCCGGGCAGGCTACGCCACCGGGTTCCTGATATTCTACCGGGCGCAGAGCGTCAGGGCCTGGCCGCCTTGAGCCCCGCGTCGTGAGCCGACTTCTTCCACGCGTGGGCGAGCTTCCGGGCGCAGACCGCAGCGGCTTCTCGCACCTCGTCCTGCATGCGCTGCCCCTTGCTGACGCGCAGTAGCGTGTTCTGGGGTAAGTCGCTTCCCATTCGTCCCCGGTTCCTAGCCAAAGCCTCGCACGCGCATTGTTACACTGAAACTTCAAAGGGGCCCCATGAGATCGACACTGCTGTCACTGCTGATGCTGCTTGCGCCCGTGCTGGCGCCTGCCCAGACCGAGAAACTTCACGCGCTTTTCTCCCAGGCATTCGAGGCGCAACTGCGCGAAGCGCC
Organism: uncultured Solibacteraceae bacterium; assembly: GCA_964493965.1. Lineage (GTDB taxonomy): Bacteria > Acidobacteriota > Terriglobia > Bryobacterales > Bryobacteraceae > DASWZN01. Next base: position 16,254 of record CAZBQQ010000060.1, on the reverse strand, counting down.
GGAGTCGGCCACTTACGTCGGCCGCAATGAGTTCAACGACCGCTGGTCGGACTGGTCGCCGGCGGCCATCGAACGCCACCGGGCGCGCATCACGGCGCTGATCGCCGCACTCGACGAGGTGTCGCTCGCGGGCGTCCCGGCCCAGGACCAACTCAGCGCCAAGCTGCTGCGCTACGTCTCCAGGCAGGATCTGGACGACCAGCTCATCCAGCTCTACCTGCTGCGCGTCAGCCCGCTCTACGGCTTCCACAACGCCGTCTACATCACCGTGGACCGCATGCCCGCGCGCACGGCCGTCGACTACGAGAACATCATCGCCCGCCTGCGCGCCATCCCGGTCTACGTGGATCAGAACATCGCGCTGCTCGACGAAGGCATCGCGCGCGGCATCGTGCAGCCGCGCGTCGTGGCGGACCGCGTCACCCAGCAGATTGCCGTGCAGGCCGGCCAGGATGCAAATGCCACGGCGCTGCTCGGCGCCTTTCGAAACTTCCCTTCGAATATCCCGAAGGAGGAGCAGGAGGGGCTGCGGAAGAGGGCCATCGACGCCTACGACCAGCAGTTTGTGCCGGCCTGGCGGAAGCTGCTGGCTTACATGAAGGGGACCTACGCGCTCAAGGCGCGACAGACCACCGCCGTCACGGCGCTTCCCAACGGGCAGGAGCTTTACCGGCTGCTGATCGAGCGGGCCACCACCACCAGCATGACGCCCGAGGAGATTCACCGCCTGGGCGAATCCGAAGTGCGCCGCATCGAGACGGAGATGGAAGCGGTGGTGCGCGAGACCGGTTTCTCCGGCACCCTGGCCGAGTTCCAGGCCAAGCTCGCCGCCTCGCCCGAGCAGCACTTCCGCAGCAAGGAGGAGATGCTGGCGTGGTGCCGCAACATCGCCAAGATCATCGAGCCCCAACTGCCGCGCCTGTTCGCGCATATGCCCGCGTTCGTTTACGGCGTCAGGCCGATTCCGGAGGACCGCGAGCAAGCCTCCGCCACCAACGCCGAGTTCCCCAAGCCGGACGGCAGCGGTCCCGGATGGATGAACCTCAACACCTACCAGCCTGAGAAGCAGGTGCGGTACGACAAGGAATCGCTGACGCTGCACGAAGCCGTTCCGGGCCACGTTCTGCAGGGCGCCATCGCTCAAGCCGTAACGGGCGTGCCGGAATTCCGGCGGTTCTATTTCAATTCGGCGTATGGGGAAGGCTGGGCGCTGTACGCCGAGTCGTTGGGTTCCGAGTTGGGCGTGTACCGCGACCCGTACACGCGCTTCGGGCGGCTGACGAGCGAACGCTTCCGCGCGGTGCGGCTGGTGGTGGATACCGGCCTGCACGCGCTGGGCTGGAGCCGCGATCAGGCGGTCGCGTACTTCGCGCAGCACGCCCCGGAGGAATCCACCGCCGAGATCGACCGCTATATCTCCTGGCCCGCCCAGGCGCTTGCGTACAAGCTCGGCGAACTCAAAATCCAGGAGCTCCGGCGCGCGGCGGAGAACGCGCTGGGACCGAAGTTCGACATCCGGGCGTTTCACGATGCGGTACTGCGCAACGGCGCTTTGCCGCTGGATCTGCTCGACACCCAGGTACGGGCGTCCTTCCAGTAGGCGCGCGGATGGACTAAGATTCAGACATGATATTCGATTGGCAGCCGGAGTACAGCGTGGGCTTCGCCGAGATCGATGGCTTGCACCAGCAGGTCTTTCGGGCGGCGAGAGAACTCCACGCGGCGATTGTTGCGGGCCAGCCCCAGGGCACGCTCGAGGAGTTGCTGGCGCGACTAGTCGCCTGCACCCAGGCGCACTTCACGGCCGAGGAATCGCTGATGCAGTCATCGCAGTATCCCCAATCGGCCCGGCACATGGCCGCGCACGAAACGCTCAGGGCGAGACTGATCGCCGGTGAGCGAGCCGCGCTGCCAAGCGTCGAGATGCTGCAGACGGTCAAGGGATGGCTGCTGGAGCACATAGACGAAGAGGACCGCGAACTGGGGCGTCACCTGGCGAGCCGCGCCGG
>CAZBQQ010000060.1:0-14145 GCA_964493965.1 uncultured Solibacteraceae bacterium | reverse complement strand
GATTCTCATATCGGGCGATGATAGTGCCGGGTGCGTAGGCGTGTCGGCTTCGGCGCCCGCTTTGAGAATGCCCAGGGCTTTGTCGAAGAGGGCCTGCACGCCCCGGGTCTGGCGTTTGTACTCCGCGGCGGTGTCCGAGAGATCGGCCAGGAGGATCGTCAGGCGGCCTCGGCAAAACATCGCATCCGCGAATTGCGGATCGATTTCGAGAGCGCGCGTAACATGCGCCAGGGCGCTGCGGTCGAGCGGCGCGACGCGAGCCTGCAGGTCGGCCCGGACCGCCTTGGAGCCGATGGGGTGGACGTCGTAGTACACGTCGAAGCCCGCTTTGGCCATGGCGGGCTTGCGGACAAGGTCCGCCAACTCCGCTTCGATCACGGCCAGGAAGTAAAGGCTGACGGCATCGCGTGGACTGGCGGCGATTGCCTTTTCGAACCAGGCCTTCGCGTCATTCAATCCTGCTCCACGGCCCGGTTCGACGGCATCGAACTGATGTGCCTGCGCGTATGCGAGGCTGCCGAGGGACGCCAGCGCGACGGTGTTGCCGGGAGCGAGTTCCAGAACGCTTTGGAAACTGGCGACGGCCTTCCGGGCCATGGCGGGGCCTGCTGCGTTGGGGCTGGTCTGATAGGCCATGGAGTAGGCGGTTCCCAGATAAAGATGGGCGGCGGCCTTCCGCGGCGCTGCGTTCACGGCCTCCTGGAAATACTCGGCGGCCTTGAGGTAATTCTCATTGCGGTAGGGTTCCGTGCCGGTGCGGAGATAGCCTTCGACATCGTCGTCCTGGGCGTAGAGCGCGATCGAGGAGACCAGGGCAAGCGCGAGAATCGAGCCGTGGTGGTTCATGGAACCTCAGGCGTGCAGGTCGTGCCTTAGGCGTTTGGCAAGTCGGGAGGCGATGCGCCGTCCGCCGTCGCCCAGGTGGCCGGCGAAAGCGCTGCGGTCTCCCGCCTCCGCGGACCAAAGAACGCGCCCGCTGTGGGCTTCGACCATCCGCACAATGGCTTTCTGGCCCCCCTTCAGGCCGAGCCAGCGCTCGGTGGTTCCGAGTACCGGGGCGCCGCCTTTGTCTGCGTCCAGTGTGATCTCCAGAAACGCGTCGGCCTCCCCAGGGCCCAGAACCAGGTGAAGCCGCGGCCCCAATTCCTTGGCGATGGCTTCGCGCAGGTCTTCGTCGAAGTTGCCAGGCATGGGCCGAATGAAGAGCGTGTTCACATTCAGAAGAGTGTCGATCTGGCGATGCGGCGCCGGCGTGGGCGCGGGCCTTTCCACCGCGGGCATCGCCGGTTCGGGCGGCCTCGGCGGCGGCGCCACCTGGGTTGCGGGCGGGGTTGCCAGCGCCGCCCTCGCTGTCCGGGAGTTGTCGCGGTAACCGCTGCGGATTGCCTGCAAGAGCGCGTCCGGCGCGCCTGCCGCGCGCAGTTGGCGCGACTGGTCCGAAGTCAGCCGGAAGCCGACGCCGCGCCGCTCGACGGCCTGGCGGATTACCGGCGCACCCGGCGCCCCACCGAGCCGCGTCGCTTTGTAGATGGGAGAGTAGGCGAGCGGGGCAGTCCCGCCGCCGGCCGCCAGCGCCGCCGCGACATCCGCCATGTTCGGTTGGGCCAGTTGGCGAGAGGGCGCGGGCGTCGATTCGGGCAGCGCCGCCGGCGGTTGGGCGGCAGGCCGGTCAATCGACGACAGAGTCACCGTCGGACCGAGCACCTCGAGCGGCGTCGGCTGCGCGACCGCCGCCACGTTCGGCGCCGGAGCCGGGTGGCGCATTCTCGCGGCAGCGATTTTCCAGATTCCCAGGCCGGACAGTACGATCACCAACATCGCTACCGCCGCGCCGGCCGCGAGGAGCCAGCGCCGGCTGGCCGCCAATCCGCTTCCGGACGAGTCGCCGGTTTCCGCCGCGAGCGCCGCCTTCGAGGACTCCGCCAGGAATGTGCCCGTATCCGGGAAGCGCCGTGCCGGATCCTTCTCGAGCGCGGTCATCAGCAGGCCTTCGACGGGCGGCGGCAGGGCGACCCCTATCTCGCGCGGTCGCGGCGGCTTCTGGTTGAGTTGCGCGCGGATCAAATCGAAGTCGGTGTCGCCCGTGAACGGCAGGCGCCCCGTCAGCATCTCGTAGAGCACCATGCCGAGAGAGTAGATGTCGCTGCGGGCGTCGGGCGGCTTGCCTAGCGCCCTCTCCGGCGCAAGATACTCCAGGGTTCCGACCAGGCGGGCCTCGCGCGTGAGACGCGTCGTGTTCAGCACGCACGCGATGCCGAAGTCCATCACCTTGACCCGTCCGTCGGTCGCCAGCATGATGTTGGCCGGCTTGAGATCGCGGTGCAGGATTCCCAGGCTGTGCGCGTGTCCCACGCCCTCCAGGACCGGCGCCAGGATCTTCAAGGAGTCCAGCCAGGGCAGCCGGCCTTGGCGCCCGATGCGCTCGTCGAGGGTTTCGCCGGGCACGAATTCCATGGCCATGAAGTACTCGCCGCCTTCCTGGAAGAAGGCGTAGAGCTGCGCGATGCAGGGGTGGTTGAGCCGCGCCAGCGCCACGGCCTCGCGGTGGAATCGCTCCAGGGTTTCGGCGTTTTGCGCGATCTCGGGCCTCAGCACCTTGATCGCCACGGTGCGGTCCACCATCTGGTCGACCGCGCGATAGACCGTGCCCATGGCGCCCTCGCCGAGCTTCTCGACGATGCGGTAATTGCCCACCGTCCGGCCGATCATGATGCCTCCGGGCCCGCGCACGCAAAGCCGAGGACCGCGACCGTGACGTTGTCGGACGCCAGCCGCTCGATCGCTGTCTGGATCAACTTCCGGCAGGCCTCCGCCGGCGCTTCCGCGGTTGCGATGTCGCGGATTTCGTTTTCCTCTACGCTCTCGTACAGCCCGTCCGAGCACAACACCAGCCGGTCATCGGGCCACAGGGCCAGCGGCTCCGGCCAGCTCTCCACTTCCAGGTGCTCGCGCGTGCCCACGGCGCGAAGAATCACGTTGCGATCTTCGTGGTCGTGCGCCTCCGTCCGGCTCATCAGACCCTGCCGGACCAGTTCCATAATGGCCGAGTGGTCCTCGGTCAGGCAGTAGATCTGGCCGCCGCGCAGCAGGTAGGCCCGGCTGTCGCCCACGTGCGCCAGGTACGCCATTCCGTTCACCACGGCCAGGGCGGTGCAGGTGGTGCCCATTCCCCGCAGCTTTTCCTCGCGGCGCGCCATCTGGAGAATGTCGTGGTTGGCTGCCTCGAAGGCCTTTAGCAGCGCGTCGTGCGGTTCCGCCGCATCGTCGTAGTAGACTTCGGGCACCCGCCTGGCGGCGATGCCGCTGGCCACTTCGCCGGCCTGGTGGCCGCCCATCCCGTCGGCCACCAAGGCCAGCACCCCTTTGTGCAGGAGCGCCGAAATGTCCTCCGGCGTGCGGACGGCGACGCTGTCCTCGTTAGATGGGCGCGTTGGCCCGGCGTCGGTCAAGCAGGCCGCCACCACAGCCAGCGGCCTGCCCCCGGTTTGGGTGGGGCGCATGGAACTCCTCGCGAGCATGTCGTCCTCCCGTTTACATCACCGGCTTGGTGCCCATCAGCTCGATGCCGTAACGGATCGGCACCGCGAACGTGATTCGGGCGTCCGTGGTAATCGAATAGGTGAACAGGCCGATGACCCGGCCCTGCTCGTCAAACACCGGGCCGCCGCTGTTGCCCGCCCCGGTGGAGTTGACGGTGAGCTGATAGGTATCGCCGAACGAGCTGACGACGGCCTCGCTCAGTCCCGCCTTGCCGCGCAGGATCCGGCCGATGTTGCCGACGCTCAGGGTGGGATCGGGAATGGACCGCGTCTCGATGGCCGGCACCAGGGCTTCCTTCGAAGCCACCATCCCGGTCATTTCGGGAGAGACCGCTGGGTAGCCCAGGATCGAGATGGCATCGCCCTGGGCGATGGTGTTGTAGTTGTCGTTCAGTTCCAGTTTCTTCAGGCCGCGCGGCAGGTCGATCTTCACCAGCGCGACGTCGACAGAGTCGGAGACGCGAATCAGCTTGGCGCCCACGCGCTCGCGATTGCGCGGGAAGGTGACGTCCAGCCGTTCGCCGCGCCCCTCCGCCTGCAGCGGTGCGAGCTGCGGAACGAGAGGCTCATCTGTGTTCAGCCTGCCATTCGCCAGCTTCACCTTGGCCTTGTACGGCACCCAGGCGGGAAAGCTGCCGCGGCCGATGGGCGTGGCTTTGATGTGGCCCTGATCGTCGGACTGCAACACGATGCCGACGTTCGAGCCGAATTCGTCGTAGCGCGTGTTCCAGGGTGCGGCTACGTGCCGGTTGGTGAGGATGAAACCGTCGGTGGAGACAACGAAGCCCGATCCGGAGGCCATATAGCCGATGACCGGCCCTTGGGGCACGGTGGTCAGCAAGGGCTCGATGGCGCCGCTGATCACCACAAACGCCGGCAACATTTCGGGGCCGCCCGGGATCAGTTCGTGCTCCTCGGTCGCTTGCGGCTGGACATCGGCCTGGCTCTGTCCACGTAGGCGATGTGCCTGCGAATCGCCCGGCGGGACGTCACCGGGTTGCCCGCCCGGCGCGGCTGGTGCGGCCGGCGCGGCCGGTTCGCCACCCGCGGCTGGCGCGGCGGCCGGCGCCGGCGGAGGCGCCGCGACCTGCACCTTGTTCGGAATCATCACTTGGTGCAGAGGCAGGCCGGTCTCCTGGTCCACCAGTTTCCACGACACCTCGAAATAGACCACCGAGTCGCCGGCCAGCCTGGCGACCTCCGCCGGCGCCAGGGCGTTCCCGCCCAGGCCGATGGAGTGGCGCACCGCGGGAATGGCGAGCAGTACGCCGCAGAGTACCAGCGTTCCGACTAAACCCGCCGCTACCCACATGATCCCGGCGGGCATCTTCTTCTGGCGCTCGGCGATCATGCGCTCGACGGTTTCCTTCCCGACCGCGGCCCGTTCCGGCGGCTTGTCGGCGGTTTCGCCGAGGGGAGCCTCGCGCGTGGGGGCCGGCTGCCTGGTGGTGACCGTCTCGGGAGCCTGGGCCGCCAGACGAGTGGGCTTGGCAGGCCGGGGCAAAATGTCAAACTCCAGCTCCGGGCCTCCGGCGCCCAACTGGATCGTGTCGCCCGGGCTGAGCTTCGCCTCGCCCGCGACCTTCTGCCGGTTGATGAACGTGCCGTTGCGGCTGCCCGCGTCGGTGATGAAGCAGGACGGCGGATCGCCTGCCTCCACCCGGATCTTCGAGTGCATGCGGCTGACCAGGTCGTCCTTGTCCTGATCGTAGGCAACCTCGCAGGACGGGTCGCGGCCGATCGAAATCGTGCGGAAATCTTTCACCGGAAACTCGCCGGAGGTCCCGGCCTTGCTCCCGCTGCGGTAACGAAGCGTGATTTTGGGTTCCATTTCACTCCCTCGAACGAATCAGCGTAATCGGACCTGGAAATGACTCATGAGGCATTCCGCCCCGCTTTTCCGCTGTACCCTGCAGAGCCCCAGGGAGGGATCGCCCATGTCTGCTATTGGATTTCGATCGCTGGCGCTGCTGGCCGCCGCCGCATTATGCCCGGTGTGGTCTGCCGCCGCAGCCACCTACCGGCATCCGCTAGGAGTGTTCTCCGTTCCGCTTCCGCCGGGCTGGACGGGGAAAACGGGGGCCATCACGAATGTGGACCTGTCGACCGCGGGCAACGCCTACGGCTCCATTGACATCCTCCCCCCCGACCGCGCGACCGAATTCAAAGATCGATTCCTGAAGATGTGGAAACTGGGATACAAGGTGCAGAGCAGCGGCAACGTGCGCGTCAATGGCGTGACGGGGACCTACCAGATCGTCAGGGCTATCGACTCCGGCACACGCGCCGACACGGTCATACGGATCGTGATTGCGCCCGCGGGCACGGCAAGCGTGTTGATGATTCTGATCTGCCCGGTCGCGGAATGGGACAGATGGAAGGCGTCCTTCGCAACCATTGAGCACGGCTTGCGCTTCGTCACCTTCGGGGAGAAGGCCGCTTTCACGCCATTGCCCCAGTAGAATCGCACTGCGACGGCAGACTCGGGCGTCGGGCCGGCTTGGCCGCCGCGCCGCTGAGGCATTTCGGCCCGTTTTTCCGCTGTACTGACTTAGGAGGATCGCCCATGTCCGCTATTGGATTTCGATCGCTGACGCTGCTGGCCGCCGCCTTATTGCCCGCGTTGCCTGCCGCCACCTCAAGCACGTTCCAGGATCCGCATGGAGCGTTTTCGATGCCGATTCCGGCCGGCTGGACCGCGGACACCCCCCCGTTCCACGGTGCTGGCGCCTCGTCGGGCACGGCCTTCATAACAGTCTTCTACATCGACGACGCCGCCACCCATCCCGGGCTGCTGGACAATTGCAAAGGCTACGTCTGGAATCTGTTTAAGGACCATCGGCTCCTGCGGACCGGCGCGGCGCAACTCGGCAACGCCGCTGCCGCCGGGCGTTTCGAGGTCTACTCGGGGACCCTCAAGCAAGGCGGCGCGGAGGGTATCGTGAGGATGGTGACCGCCCAGGTGGGCTCCGACGACGTGCTGATGCTATTGTCCTCCCCAACCGTGGATTGGAACAAATTCAAGACGGACTTCGGAACAATGGAACACGGGGTACGATTCCGCGACAGCGTGAACGGTCGGCGCTAAGAACCTCTCCGTTTCCATGAGGCATTCCGGCCGGCCTTTTCGCTGTACCTGGTAGAGCCCTAGGAGGGATCGCCCATGTTCGCCGCTGGATTTCGATCGCTCGCACTGCTGGCCGCCGCCTTATTGCCCGCGTTGCCTGCCGCCACCTCAAGCACGTTCCAGGATCCGCATGGAGCGTTTTCGATGCCGATTCCGGCCGGCTGGACCGCGGACACCCCCCCGTTCCACGGTGCTGGCGCCTCGTCGGGCACGGCCTTCATAACAGTCTTCTACATCGACGACGCCGCCACCCATCCCGGGCTGCTGGACAATTGCAAAGGCTACGTCTGGAATCTGTTTAAGGACCATCGGCTCCTGCGGACCGGCGCGGCGCAACTCGGCAACGCCGCTGCCGCCGGGCGTTTCGAGGTCTACTCGGGGACCCTCAAGCAAGGCGGCGCGGAGGGTATCGTGAGGATGGTGACCGCCCAGGTGGGCTCCGACGACGTGCTGATGCTATTGTCCTCCCCGACCGCGGATTGGAACAAATTCAAGACGGACTTCGGAACGATGGAACACGGAGTGCGATTCCGCGACGGCGTGAACGGTCCGCGCTAAAGAACCTTTCCGTTTCCATGAGGCATTCCGATCGGCTTTTCCGCTGTACCTGGTAGAGCCCTAGGAGGGATCGCCCATGTTCGCCGCCGGATTTCGATCGCTGGCGCTCGTCGCCGCCGTCTTATGCCCCGCGTTGTCTGCCGCCACCTCAGACGCGTACCAGGATCCGCAAGGCGCGTTTTCGATTCCGTTTCCGCCCGGCTGGCAAGTGCGCACGACCTCCATCCACGCCGTGGGCGTCGCTTCGGGGAACGCCTACACAATACTGTTCTACGTCGATGACCCCGCCGCCCACCCCGAGCTGTTGGATCACTACAAAAACGCGGCCTGGACCGATCAGTTTCGAGACCACCGGCTTCTGCGCACCGGCGAGGCGCAACTCGGCGGCGTGGCCGGAGGTTTCGAAATCTACTCGGGGATGAGCGTGCACGGCACTGAGAAGCTTGTGAGGATGGTGACCGCCCAGGTCGGCCCCGGCTTAGCGCTGATGGTATCGGCCTGCCCGACCGCGGAGTGGGACAGATGGAAGACAGCCTTCGGAAACATGGAACACGGTGTGCGATTCCGTGACGCCTCGCCGGCCCGTCCTCGCGGCGCCAACGCGTCACCGTCTGGAACCGCCCCACCCGCGGCCTCCGCCGGCCATGGCGTGCCGAATGGATTCCGGATCGCCGGACGCTCCGGCCAGGCCGGCCAGGCGCTGACCGCCACATTCAACGGCGGGCGTTCCGCCAAGGCGACCTTCCGGAGCGCCCTTCGGATTGCGGGGGAGTACTTCGATCAGCCCCCCGTCATAGGCTCCGCGGTGGTGGGCCCCCACGACGAAATGGTCGAAGGCCTGTTCCGCGCCTCCTGGCGAGGGATGCCCGTGCGCGGCCTTATGGTGGCCAGCGTCGATGGCGGCGCCGGGTACGTGAGCATAATCTTCGACCGCCAGGACCAGTTCTCGCGGTCGCTGCCCGACTTGTCCCGCCAGATGCAGGCCTCGCTGCCCGCCCAGCCACAGGGTGGCGGACGCCAAACCGAAGCCCCGGTGCGCCGCTATGCCCCGCAACGGCTGACCCAGACCACCCTGCCCGACGGCAGCGGATCGGTGGGCCTGCCCGCCGGATGGACCATCACCGGAGCTTACAAGGGCTGCTTCGATGCGAGCGGCCCGAACTACGGCATCGCCTCTCTGGGCTGCGCGATGAACGCCTTCGTAAACCCGCTCCCTGGCACGCCGGCCAACGTGGTCACCGGGCCGTATCGCGATCCGATCCATGCCCTGCCGCAGATGATAGACATCGCACTGATGCAGGGCAAACTGCGCAACCGCCAGGCGAGCATGGAGATCATCGAGTCCGCTCCGGTGGCGACGCAACAGGGACAGGGACAGGCCGCCTACATCGCCTTCCGCCTCCGGGACCAGCAAGCCGAAGGCCACTACCTGGCGATGGTGCAAACCGCGCCCATCGACGACTCGTCATGGTTCGCCTATATGTCGGTGGTCGGGTGTTCCTCGGATCACTTCGCCGAGATGTTTCCTACCCTGTGGGCCATGTGGAAGTCCTGGAGTGTGAACCCCGCTGTGTTCCGGGAGCGGATGGATGCCGCGCTCCAGTCCATGCGCGACACGTTTGCGATTATGCAGGGCATCGAGGCCAACAGAGCGCACGCCGCCGCGGTAGCCAATCTCGGTTGGTCCCAGGTGTTCAACGGAGTCACCACGATTCAGAACCTGCCCGGAGTCGGCGAGCCCGGCGAGGCGCCCTATCAGATCAACAACAACAGCCTGTACCTTCTGCAGTCGCTGGGACTCGAAGGCAAGGGCTATAGAGTGGTCTCGCCGGCCGAACTGGTGGGGAATGGCGGGTGAGTTTTGGCCCCTCGGTCCGTTCCGCCTACGCTCCGGACTCGCTAACGTTTCGTTCTTCCTTCATTTCGCGCCACTCGCGAACCGCACTTACATTTACGGTGGGGTCACGGAACCTTCACACCTCTCCTGATGGGTTCAACGTCTGAGTATTAGGGCCATTGCGGCATTCCGCTCCTGTTCTCCGATGATGGGTGGCCGCGCCGGCGCGGACTATCCCCAGTTGTATACTGCGGGCATATGCGAAGAATCGCCGTCCTTGTTCTGCTGGCGTTACCGGCCCTGTCTCAGGAGCGCGTCGATCTGGGGATCGTCGACCGCATCAAAGCCGAGGCCTTCGAACGTTCCCATGTGATGGAGACCTTGCGGAACCTGTCCGATGTGCACGGCCCGCGGCTCACTGGGTCGCCAGGGTTCGAAGACGCCGCGCGATGGGCGATGGGCGAACTGACCGGATACGGCGTCGAGAAGGTGCACCTTGAAAAGTGGGGGCCGTTCGGGCGAGCCTGGTCCCTCGAACTGTCGTCACTCGAATTGACTGAGCCACGCTACTCGCAGCTCACGGCCGTGCCGCTGGCCTGGAGCGCTTCCAGCAACGGTCCGGTCACCGGTGAACTCGTGCTGGCGCCGCTGCGCGTGTCATTCCGCGACGGTCCGAAGAAATCCAAGGAGGCCTTTAAGGCGTATCGCGAGAAGTGGACGGGAAAACTGCGGGGCAAGATCGTGCTCCTTAGCGAACCCAAGGTGCCTGCCCCGCAGGACAAACCTCAGTTCCGGCGCTACACCGACGCCGAATTGGCCGACATGGCGAATGCCCCGGCGCCTGCGGTCAAAGCCGCCGCCAAGAGTCTGGACGAACTGGAATGGCCGGAAGATCCAGCCGACCTCGGCAAGCTCTTCGGCAGCCTGCCCAACGCGCTGATGGACCAGTTGTACGATCTCTACGACCAAACGGTGGCCGAGCGCGGCGAGTTCTTCGCCAAGGAGGGCGTCGCCGGCGTGCTGCTCGAAGACCAGCGCGCGCACGAGGGCATGCTCTTCGCCGAAGCCGCCGGCGGGTTCAAGGCAGCCGGCGCGCTGGCGCCGCCCACTTTCGTCGTGACCGCCGAACAGTACAACCGGATCGCCCGGCTGGTCGACAAAAAAGGCCTCGCGCGCGTCCGCCTGAATCTGAAAGCCGCCACCTCGGACGGAGACGTGGATGGCCTGAATATCATCGGTGAGATCGCGGGGGGAGCCAAGAAAGACGAGATCGTGATGGTGGGCGCCCACTTTGACTCCTGGGCTTCCGGAACGGGCGCGACCGACAACGGCGCCGGCAGCGCCGTGATGATCGAGGTCATGCGCATTCTGAAGGCCCTCAACCTGAAACTCGACCGCACGGTCCGCATTGGTTTGTGGAGTGGCGAGGAAGAGGGCCTGTTCGGTTCGCGTGCCTATGTGAAGGAGCACTTCGCCGACCCCAAAACCATGCAGGTCACCCCCGAACACAGCAAGCTTTCCGGCTATTTCAACCTGGACAACGGCAGCGGCAAAATCCGCGGTGTCTACTTACAGGGACATGAAGCCATGCGGCCGGTCTTCGAGCCGTGGCTCGCTCCTTTCCGCGACTTGGGGGTGACAACGATTTCGATCCGCAACACCGGCGGCACCGATCACCTGAGTTTCGCCGCGGTCGGGCTGCCTGGCTTCCAGTTCATACAGGACCCGCTGGACTACGGCACCATCACGCACCACTCCGACATGGACACCTGGGATCACGCCATCCCCGAGGACCTGATGCAGGCCTCCGCCGTGATCGCGACCGTGGTGTATGAGGCCGCCACGCGCAGCGAGATGCTGCCGCGGCGCGAGCTGCCGAAGCCCGAGTAGCCCTGTGGCGCAGGCTTCAGCCTAATGCCGCATAGTTTTCGAGTGGGGCAGGACTCCAGTCCTGCAGCGGGTCTCCAGACCCGCCTCCGTCCAAACTTCCTGAAACGAAGGAAGCCGGACGTGGACGTCCGGCGCTCTGGAGAGCCGCCCACTCCGGCTGTCCGCCTGGGTGAGATGTGGCCGCCGCCCTAGTGCGTTGCCCTGTGCAGCGTGATCGTCGCTGCTGCTCGCTCAGGTCGTCCGAGGCCGACGAACGCTGCCAGCGATGGATCGGAACCGTCGGGTGGCGGTCCGATGGCTGGCCGTGGCCCCGCCGGTTCCGCCGGAACGCCGCCTCGCCTGGAGGGGCCGCCGGTGCGCTCGAGTTCGATCGTGTCTCCCTTGAGCGTTCCCGTGTAGCCGAAGCTTCCGGCCCGGAAAGAGAATCGGTCGCCATCCACCTTGCCGTCTTTGATGGCCGCCGGGGTTTCACTGCCGCCCCAGCCCCATCGCGCGCTGGCGCCTTCGACGCTCCCGGTGAGCGCGCCGCCGTCCTGCCGGAACGTGAAAATGCCGGCGGTTCCGCCCCAGCCGCCCACGTCCACGGCCGACGCATCGGGCCGCCAGAGACCGGAGACGCCCGGTCCTGCCGGGACTTCGCGCTCCCAAACCGCCACCTGCGGACGAAGCCTCGCGCTTTCGGTGGCGATGCTGAGAGTGGCCGGCGTGAGGCCGGGCGACGTTGCTTCGATGGCGATGTTGCCGGCCTCCTTGGTGGATTGAACCAGCGCCATGCAGAAACCGCAGAAGGCTTTTCGCGAAGTGCCCTTGTCGGACTCGGGGCAGGTCGGGTCCCCATTGCCGACGCCGATGATCCTGCCCTGGCCGGTCAGGCGAAAGCTGACCTCGTTATCGGTGACGGGCACGGTCCGCCCCTGAGCGTCCCGCACATCGACCGCGAACATGGCGACGTCTTCGCCATCCGCCCAGATCCGATTGCGGTCCACCGTCAGTGCGAGTTGCGCGGCCGGACCCACGGTCTCGCGCTTCGCCGTCATCACTTGCTTGCCGTCCTTGTAGCCGCGTACCTCAATCGTGCCGGGCGCGTACTTCACGTTCCACGCCAGGTGCGAGTCCTTCTTCATGTCCTTGGCGCCCAGGCTGCGCCCATTGTGGAACAACTCCACGCGATCGAGGTTCGAATATACCCAGACCGCAATTTCCTGGCCTTCGAGACCGGTCCAGTTCCAGTGCGGGAACAAATGCAGCACGGGCTGGTCAGTCCACCACGCCTGGAAATAGAAGAAGCTGTCTTTGGGAAATCCGCAGGTGTCGATGATCCCGTATTGCGAGCTGATGTTGGGCCACCCGTAAGGGGAGGGCTCGCCGCGGTAGTCGAATCCGGTCCAGATGAATCCGCCCGCCAGCCAGGGACGCGCGTTGCAGAAGCTCCACCAGCCCTCGCAGGAGGCGCGGCCGGTGGTGGTGTACGGATCGTACGAGCCCACGTAGCCGTGCTTTGGATCCATCACGTAGATGCCGCGGGTGGCCACGGCGCTCACCTGCTCTGTCCCCATCACGGGGACTTTGGGATTGGCTTTGTGAAACGCGTCAGCCTCGGGGTCGGCGTAGTTGTAACCCTGCACCTCGCAAGCCGCGAAGCCGAACTTGCCCATGTTGCTGCCGCCCAGCGGCGCGACGGAGACCAGCCGCGAACCGTCCTCCTCGGTGGAAACGGCTTTCATGGCGGCGAGGATCAGAAAGCCTCTATCGGTCGCCGCGGTGGACTCCTCGTTGCCCATCGACCACAGGAAGACGCTGGGATGATTGCGATCGCGGCGGACCAGGTTGCGGTACTGGCTCAGGCCTTCGGGGTTCGACGACATCATGCGCGTCTCGTCGAACACGAGCATGCCGAGCTCGTCGGCGGCGTCGAGCAGCTCCGGGGTCGGCGGGTTGTGCGAGGTGCGCAGGGCATTGCAGCCCATCTCCTGCAGCTTGCGAATGCGGAAGGATTGCACCGCATCCGGCAACGCCGCGCCCACGCCTGCGTGGTCCTGGTGGTTGCAGGTTCCCTTGAGCTTGACCGGGTTGCCGTTCAGCAGGAATCCCCTCCCCGCGTCGAACTCGCAGGTGCGGATTCCGAAAGTGGTTTCGTAGCGGTCCGTGATGGCGCCGCCGGTGTCGATCTCGGTCACCAGCTTGTACAGGTTGCGCCGGTCGAGCGACCACAGAGCGGGCGCTCTCACCGCCACCTCCTGCTCGTACGTGTGCTCTTCCAGTTCGGGAATGGAAGCCGGCCTGGTTGCGGCCTCGCCCACCACCTTCCCCGCGGGATCGAGAATCCTGGACGTGACGCGAGAGTTCTGAGCGCCCTTGCCGTGGTTCTCCACCTCGGTTCGAATCTTCACCGTGGCCTGGCCCGGGCGCACCTCGGAGCGCACGAAGGTGCCCCATTTCTTCACGTGGACTGGCGCGGTCTTCACCAACCAGACGTGACGGTAGAGGCCCGCGCCTTCGTAGAACCAGCCATCGCTCTGGGTTGCATCCACGCGCACCACCAACGCGTTCCGGCCTCCGGGCAGGACGAAGTCGGTGACATCGAAGCTGAACGGATCGTATCCGCCGATGTGCCGGCCGATGTAAAAGCCATTGAGGACGACGAGGGCTTCGCGATAAGCGCCGTCGAACTCGAGCGTGATGCGCCTGCCCGCGTCAGAGGCCGGCAACTCGAAAATGCGGCGGTACCACCCGACGCTGGTCGCGGGATAGCTTCGCCCTAGCGGGTAGAACCCCTTGCTGGCGAGGGCGGGATCGTTCTGGAATGGCAGATCGACGGCCCAGTCGTGAGGAAGGTCCACCGGCTTCCAGTCCGCATCGTCGAACAACTGAGCGCCGGCAGCGCCGAAGTTGCCGGTCTTTGAGAAATTCCCGTGGAAACCGAAATCTTGTGCCGCGTCGGAGGCGTGGCCGAGGTGGAATCGCCAACCGAAATCGAGCAGCATCCGCTCACGGGGACCACCCGAGACGGGCGCGTCCGGCGCCGGCGTTTGTGTTTGCGTTTGTCCGGCCTCGTCCGCCAGCATTCCCGTCGCCGCCGTCACGGCCGGCGCGGCCAGGCTGCTTCGCAACAGGGCCCTGCGCGTAATGTCTTTCATCGCGACCTCCTGGTATGGGACCAGGGTCGCCGTCGGCATGCCCGGTCCGCATCCTCA
>CAZBQQ010000059.1:18178-28688 GCA_964493965.1 uncultured Solibacteraceae bacterium | reverse complement strand
CCGCCGACGCCCTGCTCGCCGCCCGCGCCCAGTTCGGCAACCGCACGTCGCTCCTGGAGCAGAGCCGCGAGGTCTGGAGCTTCCCTCTCCTCGAATCGATCCTGCGCGATCTGCGCACGGGTGCACGTGCGCTCCGGCATGCGCCGCTGTTCACGGCCGCCGCCGTCGCCACGCTCGCGCTCGGCATCGGCGCCAACACGGCCGTCTTCAGCGTGCTGGACGCCGTGTTGCTCAAGCCGCTGCCCTTCCCGGATTCCGACCGCATCGTGATGCTCTGGGAACATCCTCCGAAGACAATCGTGACCGCCTCGCTCGGAACGCGGAACCAGCAGAATCCCGCAAGCCCCTCGAACTTCCTGGCCTGGCGGGACCGCACGCATTCGTTCGAGGCCATGGCCGCCATCAACCGCCCCGTGGTATCGGCGGACTTCTTCCGGATATTGAACGTCCGTCCTCTCCTGGGGCGCACATTTGACGCGAGTGAAGATGTCCCCAAGGGGCGGCGCGTTGTCGTGCTCGGCTATGAACTCTGGCGCAGCCGGTTCGGAAGTGACCCGCACGTTGAAGGCCGCAGGATGCCCATCCTGGGCGAGTTGCACACCATCATCGGCGTCATGCCGCAAGGATTCGACCTGGCGTTCGCTCACTCCGACTTCTGGGCACCGGCACGCATCACACCGGCCACCGCGGCGGACCAGGGCCGCTACATCGACGTGATCGCCAAGCTGAAGCCCGGGGTCTCGATGGCCAGCGCTCAGGCCGATCTCGAGAACGTCGCGCGCCAGATCGCCGCCGAACGGCCCGAGACCAACCGCGGCTGGAGCGCCGGAATCATCTCCCTGTATGAGCAGACCACCGGCGAAGTATCGACCGCTCTCTGGCTGTTGTTCGGCGCCGTCACGTTTGTGCTGCTCATCGCCGCCGGCAACGTAGCCAGCCTGCTGCTGATGCGAGGCACCGAGAGGCAGCGCGAGATCGCGTTGCGCGCGGCGCTCGGAGCCAGCCGCTTCCGCATCGTCAGTCAACTGCTGACCGAGAGCCTGCTGCTGTCGCTCGCCGGCGGCGTGGTGGGTATCGGACTGGCCGTCTTCGGACTCCGCGCCGCCGTCGCCTCTCTTCCCGCCCTGGCGCTGCCGCGTCTGGAGGGCGTCGGCATCAATCCTCGCGTGCTCGCGTTCAGCCTCGCGCTTTCTTTCCTGACGACTCTGGTATTCGGCCTCGCGCCCGCAATGGCCTTCGCGCGAACCGGCGCCAATGCCGCCCTCAAGGCCGGCCTCGACCGGGTCACGCTCCGCAGCAGCCGCTTCCGCCGGATGCTGGTGGTTACGGAAGTGGCGCTCTCGCTGGTGTTGCTGGCGGGCGCTGGCCTGCTGGCCCGCAGTTTCCTCAATCAGGTCGGAGTGAACCGCGGCTTTCGCATCGACCACATCCTGACCATGCGCATGTTCTTCGCACCCAGCCGCTATTGGGACGACCACCGGCGCTCCCGATACCTGGATGAAATCCTCAGCCGCGTGCGAGCCCTGCCCGGAGTTCAATCGGCCAGTTCGGTCAACTTGCTGCCGATGACCGGCATCGTCTCGGGCTCGGGCTTCCGCCGCCTGGATCGGCCCGAACCCGCCCCCGGCACGGGCCCCACCGCCGATTTCGTCATCGTCAGCCCGCAGTATTTCGCGGTGATGGGGATTCCCCTGCTGAGCGGCCGCGATTTCAATCGCTACGACACCATCACAACCGAGCCGGCGGTGGTGGTGAATCAGGCGTTCGCGGACAAGTTCTTCCCCGGTGAGAACCCGCTCGGCAAGCACCTCGGACTGAACTGGAACGTCGAGCATGGCGTCATTGTCGGCGTCGCGGCGAACGCTCGCCAGACCAGCCTGTCGATTTCGCCGCAGCCGACCCTGTTCCTGGAGCAGGCCCAGGGCCCGATGTATTTCGCCGCGCTCGTGGTCCGCACCGGCTCCTCGCCCGCCGCGCTGTCGCTCGCCGTACAGCGAACCGTGCACGCGGTCGATCGGGACCAGGAGATCACGGACGTCGAGAACATGGAGCAAGTGGTGGCGCAGTCGGTCGCCCGCCCCCGTCTGGAGGCTTATCTGCTGGGAGTCTTCGCCGTCCTGGCGCTGGTGCTGGCGGCCATCGGGCTGTATGGTCTGCTGGCCTACTCGGTGGCTCAGCGAACGCGCGAGATCGGCATTCGCATGGCGCTGGGTGCGGACGCGGGGCGCCTCGTGAGCGGCGTCGTGCGGGATGGCCTCGGGCTCATGCTGGCGGGAATCGTCGCCGGGCTCGTCGCGGCGCTTGCGCTCACTCGCTTGTTGGCCTCGCTGCTGTACGAAGTGAGGCCGGCCGATCCGCTGACTTTCGCCGGCGTGTGCGCCCTGCTGCTCGCGGTCGGGATCTCTGCCGCCTGGGTGCCGGCGCGGCGCGTGGTGCGGGTGGATCCGGCGCGCTCGCTGCGATGGGAATAGCGTCGCGCGCCGGAAGCCCGGGGGAAATTCTACGGCTGGTACGTGTTGCTGTACTCGATGTAGGTCAGGAAGTCGGAGCTGTATCCGTGGAAGATCACGGCTGCCTGGCCGGCGCTGTTGATGGCGACGCTCTCGGGTTGTCCGCCCGCATCGAACGACTTGCCGGCCGTGGCCGGCGCGTTCCAGGCGGCTCCGGGCCCGCTGCGCGTGGCGGCGCGCCAGGTGGTGTTGCTGTTGATGTCCGATGTCCACCAGAACACGATGGCGGCGCCCGATGAACTCATCGCGTAATGGAAATAGCCCGGATTCTGGTCCGATCCTGAAATGGTCGTGACCTTGCCCCACGTGTTGGTGGTGAGATTGCCGTCCACTGCCACGAGGGTGTAGAGGCCGGGGCCCCACGAGACCAGGGTCGCGTGGCCGTTGACATCGCAGTGGAATGTGCGATTGTCCCGCCCGGTTCCGGTATTGAAAAGGACGGCGGTACTCGAGGCGATCACCGCGGGCCCGCTCCAGACGCTGCCGTGCCTGACCAGGGAGACGATGTTGCCGCCATGCAGGGCGATCGCGCCCAGGTCGGCCACGCCATCGGCTGCGAGTTGCGTGAAATGCTGGGTGGCGTCAGGCCCGAGCAGCGGTCCCGAGTCGACCCAGGTTGTCGCGCCGTGGGCCAGAGTGGAGACATGCAGAACCCAGTTGGAGGTCGTGCAGACGCGCGAGCCGCAGGTCGCGTTGTAACTCTCCCACGCCACGGCCATCGTGCCGTCCGGACCCACCACCGCGCCGTCGAAGGCGAAGTGCGAGCCCGAGGCAAGCGTAACGGCCGCGCTCCAGGCGCCGCCCGCCAGACGGCTGACGACGCCGATGGTATTCGACGTGCGGGCCGAGCCGGTTCCCCAAGCCAGGGCCAGGTCCCCGTTGTCATTGCCCACGAAGAACTGGTTGGTGGCATTCGTGATGTTGGCCGGCGCGCTCCAACTGCCGCCATGCGGATGGTCGGCGAACTGCGTGGTCGTGTTGGTGAACACGGCGGTCGAGTTGCCGGAAGCGCTGCTATGGACTGCCGGGTTACCAGCGCCGGTGATCGTTCCAGTCAGGTTGACCGGCGCGGACCAGGGGTGGCCGAAAGCCGCGGTGCTGGCCTGCATTTCGTTGGTGGTGGGCGTGTCGAGGTTCCATACGGCAACCATATTGCCCGCGGCGTCCAAGGCGATGTTGCCCGAGTAGCCGTTGTCGGCGAGTACGACCTGAGTGGACCACGACCCCGCCCAAACGGGCATCGCCGTGGTGAATGCAGCAAGGCAGAAAAGCGCGCCACGAAGCGCGCGGTGCTCTAGCATGTTTCCTCCGGAGTGAGTCCAGCTAAAGCGAGTCTAGGTTTCGAGGAATATGCCGACTTTGACCAGGCGCAAAGAGGGCCAATAAAATTCGGAATGTGAACAATACTTTTACAATTGGCCTGGAAGTGGGCGAAATGCCGCAGCCCCTAGCGCGGGTCGAGGCCGGCTGAGTAGAGCAGCGAGTAGGATATCCAGGCCACCACCGCGGCGGCCGGGATGGTGAGGATCCAGGCCCAGGCGATGTTCGTCGCGACGCCCCAGCGGACAGCCTTCATGCGCTGAATCGAGCCCACTCCGGTGATGGCGCCGGTAATCACGTGGGTGGTGGAAACTCCCACGCCCACTGCCGTCGCGATCAGAATCGACAGGGCCGCCGCCGTCTCCGCACAGAAGCCGCCGCGGGGCCTGAGCTTGGTGATCCGCGAGCCCACCGTGTGCACGATCCGCCAGCCGCCCGAGAGCGTACCCAGGCCGATGGCAGAGCCGGCCGCGGCGATCACCCACGTCGGAACGTGGAACTCGTGAAGAAACCCCGTCGTCATCAGGACGCCGGTGATGATGCCCATGGTCTTCTGCGCATCGTTAGTCCCATGCGCGTAGCTGAACATCGCCGCGGAGACGAGTTGAAGTTTCCGGAAGTAGACGTCCATCTTCTTGGGCGTGGAATGGCGGAACATCCAGTAGACGGCCGTCATCAAAACGTAGGCCAGGACGAGGCCAATGATCGGCGAAAGGATCATGAAGATCAGGGTCTTGATCCAGCCGCTCCAGATCAGAACCTCGAAGCTGTGCGCGAAGCCACGAGAAAAGGCCGCACGGGCCATCGCGGCGCCGGCGTAGCCGCCGAACAGGGCGTGCGACGAGCTGGTGGGAAGTCCGAACCACCACGTCACCAGGTCCCAGAAGATCGCGCCGATCAGCCCCGCCAGGATGACGTAGACCGTGACCGCGTGCAGGTCCACCATGCCCGCGCCCACCGTGTGCGCCACCGCGGTGCCGAAGGTGAACACGGAAATGAAGTTGAACACGGCCGCCCAGATGACTGCCTGGAGCGGCGTCAGAACGCGGGTGGCCACGACCGTGGCTACGGAATTGGCGGCGTCGTGAAATCCGTTGAGGAAATCGAAAACCAGCGCGACCGCCGTAATGACGATGACCAGAATGAGCGCGGAGGACATCAGAGCCTGAGCCTGTCGGGGAACGTCAGCTGTTTTTCACGACCACGTTCTGCAGGACGTCGGCCACGTCCTCGCAGCGGTCGGTCGTGTCCTCGAGGAACTCGTAAATCTCCTTGTGCTTGATGAGGGCGATGGGGTCCTTCTCCTGCTGGAACAGTTCGGCTACGGCCCGGCGAACCAGCAGGTCGGCGTAGTCCTCCAGGCGGTTGACCTCGATGCAGTCGTCGAGCAGCTTCTCGTCCTTGTCCAGCTTTTCGAAGGCCCTTTCGAGCGCCTTGGCGCAATCGCGCACCACCTCGCACAGCTCGACCACGGTGGGCGGGATGGGGTCCAGGCGGTAGGCCACCATGCGATAGGCGGCGTCCTCGATTCCGTCGAGCACGTCGTCCAGACTTGAGGAGAGGGCGTGAATGTCTTCGGGATCGAGCGGCGTGATGAAGGTCTGGTTGAGGCGCGTGAAGATGTCGTGGATGATCTCGTCACCCTCGTGCTCGAGTTGCTGGATACGCGCGGCCGCGCGGGAGAGGTGCGAGTTGCCCTCTTTGACCGCGTCGTACAGAATGCCGGACGCCTCGGTGATCAGGTGGACCTGGCCCAAAAACGAGGCGAAGAATTTTTCCTGGCGTGGTAGTAGTCTCATCTGGTTCGTAATCCGGAGAGATGAGTATTTTCTCACTACCGGAAAGAGCAGGTCAATCGGATGGCCGTAACAATCGGAAGGCAGGAGTCAGGAGACAGGAGGCAGGAGACAGGAGGAGGCAGGCCTAGCGCTCGTCGAGGATCGGGAATGCTGCTTGCTGCGCGCTGCCGCCTTCGAGATGGAGATACCGCGTGTCCAGGAGGCGCGAGGGATCTATGTTGGACATGGCCGCCAGGAGGTGCTCCTGGAGGTGGGGATATTGGCGGTCCAGGTTGGCGAACATGTCGCGCAAGGTGCGGCGGACCGTTCCGGTCTTCTGCGAGCAGCCGCAGGGGACCAGGGGGGCGCCCGTCGCCTCCGCGTAGGCACGTGTCACGTCCTCGCCCACGAACACCAGCGGGCGGATGAGGCGGAACTGCTTGTCGCGCGAATGGGTCACCGGCGGGAGCGCGCTCAGCTTGCCGGTGAAAAGTGCGTTCCTCAGCAGGGCCTCGCAGAAATCGTCGGCGGTGTGCCCGAAGGCGATGACGTTCGCGCCCAGTCCGCGCGCCACTTCGTAGACTGCGCGGCGGCGGTAGCGGCTGCACAGATCGCAGCCGTGCTCGGGCTGGTCCTCCAGCAACTGCAGCGACGGCGCGTCGCGGAAGTAGGTCCAGGCCACGCCTTTGGCTTTCAGGTAGTCCGACAGCGGTTCGATGGGACGCAGGAATTTGCCCTGCTCGACAGTGAAGGCGCAGACCGAGAAATCGACTGGCGCGCGTTCCGCGAGCAGCAGGAGCGCATGCAGAAGAGTCAGCGAGTCCTTGCCGCCGGAGAGCGCCACGGCCACGCGGTCGCCGTCGCGGATCATCTTGAAGCGGCCGACGGCCTCGCCGACTTTCTTGAGCAGAGTCTTCTCGATGTCCACAATTTATTATAGGGAGGTGGTCTCTCCCGCACGCACGGCCGCTTTCGACATCCTCCGCCTGGTGGAGCAGGGCGGCTACGCGTCCGATCTCCTCTATGGCCGAGCCGGCCTCGACGCGCGCAACGCGGGCCTGGCGTCGGAGATTGTGCTGGGATCGCTGCGCTTCCGGAGCCAGCTCGATTTCCTGATGGAACGGCTGTCCGGCAGGGCCGCGGGGCGGCTGGACGCGGAAGTGCGCATCGCGCTGCGGATGGGGATCTATCAGCTGCGGTATCTCAGCCGCGTGCCGGCGCACGCCGCCGTGAGCGAAAGCGTCGAGCTGGTGAAGCGGGCCGGCAAGCGGTCGGCGGCTGGGCTGGTGAACGCGGTGCTGCGGAAGGTGGATCGAGAGGCGGTCGAGTGGCCGGACCGGGCGGTCGAGTTGGCGCATCCGGAGTGGATGGTGGAGCGGTGGGAAAGACAGTACGGCGGGGAAACGGCGGAGGGGATTGCTCGGGCGAATCTGTTGACGCCGGAGACGTATGTGCGGATCGCGGGAGGCCAAGCGTCGGCTGGAGAGCCGACGCGGCAGGCTGAAGCCTGCGCCACGGTGGAAGGCATGGGGGCTACTACGGTGGGGGGCACGGAGGCTACTAAGGTGGTGGGGATGGAGGCTACGGAGGTGGCGGGGTGCTACCGTGTCACTTCGGGCCGGGTCGAAGGCATGCGGATACAGGACATCGGGTCGCAGTGCATCGTTCCTCTGCTCGATTTGCAGTTGGGGCAAACCTATCTGGACCTGTGCGCGGCGCCCGGGAACAAGACCGCTCAGGCTCTCGAGAGTGGGGTGAGGGCTGTGTCCTGCGACATACACCTGAGCCGTCTGGTCAACATGAAGGGCCTGGGGGCGGAGCTGGTGGTTCTGGACGGCGCTCGGCCGCTTCCTTTCCGAAGCCGGTTCGACCGCATCCTGGTGGACGCGCCCTGCTCCGGAACGGGCACGCTGGGCCGCAATCCGGAGATCAAGTGGCGGCTTCAACCGGGCGATTTCTCCTTCCTGCACTACCGCCAGGTGGCGCTGCTCACAAACGCGCTGGAACGGCTCGCGCCGGGCGGACGTCTGGTGTATTCGACGTGCTCCCTCGAGCGGGAGGAGAACGAAGACGTAATCACCGCCGTCGGGGCGCATGTCGAGCGGCTGTGGCGGCGCCTTCCGGGGGTCGATCGCGGAGATGGTTTCTTCGCTGCTGTGTTAACATCGGACTAGCTCGTAAATGGTTCAAATCGTTCCATCTATCCTCTCCGCCGATTTCGCCCGCCTGGGGGAGGAAATCCATAAAGTTGAGCAGGGCGGCGCCACCATGTTGCACGTCGACATCATGGACGGCCACTTCGTACCGAACCTGACCGTGGGCCCGCCGGTGGTACGCTCCATCCGCGCCATCACCAAAATGACCCTGGACTGTCACCTGATGGTGAGCGATCCGGACAAGTACGCCCCGATCTTCATCGAGGCCGGCGCAGACCAGGTGCTGGTCCACCAGGAGGCGGCGCGGCACCTGGACGGCACCTTGCGGTCGATCCAGAGCGAGGGGATCCATGCGGGTGTCGTACTGAACCCTTCCACGCCGGTCGCGATGCTGGACGACGTGCTTGGATTGGTGGATTACGTGCTTATAATGAGCGTCAACCCGGGGTTCGGCGGCCAGCAGTTTATTCCTCATTCGCTCGAGAAAGTCCGGCAGCTGGCTCGCCGGCGCAAAGAGTTGGGATTGAACTTCGCCATCGAGATCGATGGCGGCGTGAACCTGGAGAACGTGGCGGACATCGTGCGCGCCGGCGTCGACTGGGTGGTGAGCGGAGCCTCGATTTTCAAGAGTGCCGACCCGGCCGCGACCGTGGCGCGAATGCGGGAGATCGCGCTGAACGCAACCGCCGTCAGGGTGTAGGATTGTAAGGATCTATGAAGGTTTCAAAAAGCTGGAACGGCATCATTCTCGTCCTGATTGCGGGGCTTACGTGCTCCTGCGCATACAAGGTGAAGAAGTACGACAACCCGATCACCAAGGACACGCAGCAGCCCGACAAGGTTCTGTTCGACACGGCGATCAAAGACCTCGAACACGGCCGCTACGAAGTGGCGCGGCTGACCCTGAACACGCTCATGAACACGTACGACCAGAGCGAGTACATGGCCAAGGCCAAGCTCGCGCTGGCCGACAGCTGGTACCGCGAAGGCGGCTCGCACGCCTGGGCGCAGGCCGAGGCCGAGTACAAGGACTTCGGGCTCTTCTATCCCATGATGGAGGAGGCCGCCGAGGCTCAGGAGAAAGTCTGCGAGATCGAGCTCAAGCAGATGGACAAGGCGGACCGCGACCAGACGCACGCGCTGCGCGCCGACGCCGAATGCCGCACCCTGCTGACGCAGTATCCCAACAGCAAGTGGGCTCCGCAGGGCCAGCAGATCCTGCGTGAGATCCAGGAGGTGCTGGCGGACGAAGAATTCCGTGTGGGCGCGTTCTACTACGGCAAGGGCGTTTACTACTCGGCGGCAAATCGCTTCCAGGGCCTGGCCGACCACTATCCGCTGTTCAGCAAGGCGGATCACGCGCTGTGGGACGCCGGCGACTCGTACTCCCACCTCGGCCCGAAGTTCCGCAATCAGAGCGCGGACGCCTTCACCAGGCTGGTGCGCGACTATCCGCTCAGTTCCCTGGCCGGCGATGCGAAGAAGCGGCTGAAGGACATGGAGAAGCCGATCCCCGATCCCGATCCGGTGGCCCTGGCGCGCCAGAAGTACGAGATGGAGAATCACGGCAAGGCGAGCCTGATGAGTCATTTTTGGGGCGTCTTCCGCGGCCGTCCGGACGTCTCGATGGCGGCCAAATCCGGCCAGCCTGCCATGGACTCCCTGCGGCCGGCGACTCCGGTCACGGTTCCGGTGGAGGCAGCGGGCGGCGCGGCCGGTTCGGACGTGACGGCCAGCCCGATCACCGGCAACTCGGCACTCGATACGCAGCCCGACGCGCGGACCACCAAACCAGCCGCCGCGCCGACGCCGACGCCCGCGCCGCAACAGCCCGCACCGCAGAAATGAGCCGGATCCTCCTGGCTGACGACAGCCCCCATGCCCAGCGCATGGGCGAGAGAATCCTGCGCGAAGAGGGGTTCGAGGTGGTGACCGTCACCGACGGCGAGACGGCGCTGATCCGGCTGAAGGATGTGGACCCGGATGTGGTGCTGGCCGACGTCTTCCTGCCCCTACGCTCGGGTTACGAGATCTGCCAGTACATCAAGAGCCATGCACGGCACAAGCACGCGCGCGTGGTATTGCTCGCGGGCCTGCTCGAGCCGGTGGACGAGGCGGCGGCCGAGCGCGTGGGCTCCGACGCAGTGCTGAAGAAACCCTTCGAAGCTTCCGTTATGGTGGCGCTGGTGCGGCCGTTGGCCGAAGCCGCGCAGGCGGAGCGCGAGGCGCGCGTCGAGCCGCTGGGAGACGAGGCGGCGGAGGCCGTGGAAGCGGCCCTGCCTGGTCCGCTCCCTGGCGGTCGCGGCTCGGTTCCGAGTGAGCAAGCGGTGGCCCCCGTCGCTGAGCCCGCGGAGGCCATCTCGGAGGCAATTCCAGCGCCTGCTCCCGTGATGGTGGTGGATGCGGAGCGCGTCAGGGCCGCTGTGACCGTAGCGCTCGATCGCGCCATGCCCGCCATGATCGACGAGATCACCGAGCGGGTCCTGGTAGCTTTGGGACAATAGATCGACATGCCAGACAACAGCTTCGATGTCGTATCCAAGATCGACCTCAACGAGGTCACGAACGCGATCCAGCAGGCGATGAAGGAAATCATCGTTCGCTTCGACCTGAAAAACTCGAAATCGACCATCGAGCTGAACGAGAAGGACAAGAAGATCCTGCTCGCCAGCGCGGATGAGTTCAAGCTTCGCGCGATCACCGAGATCCTCGAAACGCGGCTCGCCAAGCGCGGGGTGCCGCTCAA
>CAZBQQ010000059.1:9675-18078 GCA_964493965.1 uncultured Solibacteraceae bacterium | reverse complement strand
GAAGCGTTGCTGGAGGAGCCGGAGGACGGCCCGCCGCGGCACGCAGCGCTGGTGGCGCATCCCCATCCGCTTTACGGCGGCACGATGCACAGCAAGGTGGTGCACCGGCTGTCACGCGGGTTTCGGAGGGCCGGCGCGGTGGTTCTGCGGTTCAACTTCCGAGGCGTAGGCCGGAGCCAGGGCACACACTCCGGTGGCCCGGGCGAGGTCGAGGACGCACGCTTCTGCCTCCAGTGGCTGCGCGGCCAATACCCCGAGCTCCCGTACACTCTGGCCGGGTTCTCATTCGGATCTGGGATCGTTCTGCGGCTGGGATGCGAGTTGATGACGGCTTCCCGCGTCGTGGCCGCCGGATTTCCGCCCCGCATGGGCACCGCATGGCTCGCGGGTTGCACCGTGCCGCGCGTCTTCATCCAGAGCACTCACGATCAGTACGGCCCGCGCCCGGAGTTCCAGCCGTTCTTCGACTCCCTACCGGAGCCCAAGCGGCTGGTCTGGGTAGAAGCGCAGGATCACTTCTTCGCGGGCGGCCTGGACGAAGTGGAGGAGTCTGCCTTGCGAAGCGTTGAAGACGGCGCTCGCTGAGGCGGGTCTGGAGACCCGCTGCAGGACTGGAGTCCTGCCCCACGGGTGAGGCTCCCCGGCCACGCGCGGCCCGTCACCGCGAAGAAGGCGGATAGCGGGCCACGGATGCGGCCGGGATTGACTACTTCGTCAATTCCTTGATCAGCTGCGCCACGCGCGAGCCCGCTGTCACCGGTTCCACCATCAGGATCTGCCGGGCGTTCAGCACCATCCGATCCGGGGAGTGCCACTCGTTGCCGCGCTTAAGCAACACGCTCTTGCTCTGCTTGGTAGCAGGATCCAAGCCCACCTGCACGTAGTAGACGTCGGTCATCACCGGGTATGCCGAACCGAGGCCTGCGAGCTTTCCGTAGTACACCTGCCCGTTGACCAGGAGCACGGCCTGGTACTGCGTCTCCAGCTTGGGCGCCAACGTCCGGCCCCGAGCCCACCATCCGGCCGCCCCGGCCAATACCACCAACAACAGCGCTATCAGGATTCGCTTCAACGTTTCCTCCGCAGTTTGTAACTGCCCCACAGCATTATCGAGCCTATCAGAAGGAACGCTGCCGTTGTGGGTTCCGGCGTCCCGGACGTCGGGCCGTTGCCTGTCACATCCAGATACAGGCCGTTCGCCTCCCAATCCATGCTGAAGTTATATCCAGCCAGGTTGGGCAGAAAGATCTGGTCGAAGTTGCCGGACTTGGAGCCGGTCCAGGCCAGGATCAGGAAATCCTGATCGACGCTGCCGGTCCAGGTGCCGTAGGGAGTGACGTCGAGGATTCCTCCCAGTGCCACGTTCCCGTTGACCATCACCTCGTCCGCCAGACCCATAGCCGCTTCTATGTCCAGCGTGCCGGTCTGGGTATAGTTCCCGTTGACGATGATCGTTCCCGGAGAATTGCCCGGACTCAGCGTGCCGCTCACCAGCAGCCCGGAATTCAGCGTGCCGGCGCCCGAGAGGGTTCCGCCCGCGATATTCACGGTGCCGGCGATCAGCGTCCCGTTCAGTTTCGTGCTGCCGGCGGTCTGGGTGTAGGTGCCGAGGTATCCGGTGGGGCCGACCTGGAAGGTGCTTCCCGGGCCGATGTTCACCGTGCCGGCGTTCGAGAAGCTGCCGCCTGCGGTGAAGTTAGCTCCGTTCATGAGGGTGAAGCTGCCGGCGGCGAGGTTGTTATTGAAGCCGGAGAGGGCGTCCGATGTTTCGCCTGTGTACTTGAACCACGCGAGCATCGAGGCCGAGGGGCCATCCATGATGATGTTGGCGGCGTTGTTGACGATGCTGGCAGGAGCCCAGTCGTCCGCGAGCTTGAGAGTACCGGCGACGCTGTAGGTACCGCCGGTCAGGGTCCGGGTCGCTCCATCGTGGTTGGTCAGTTCGCCGATGGCCATGGTTCCGCCCGCGTCGACCCGGTACGTGCCGTTGTTGGTGCTGTAAGCGTTTCCCCAGGATCCATAGCCACCGGTGACAAAAATCGTGTCGCCGCTCGCGGCGTAGAGCGTGCCGTTGTTGATGAAATTGCCATAGCCCAGGTCCAGTGTGAACGAGCCGCGCAGGGTGCTGTTGTTGGTTACCGGCGGGTGCGTCGGGTCTTCGCTATCACCGCTGACACGGAGCCCGCCGTGGAACCAGGTTGTGCCGGGCCCGTTGAAGGTCAGCGGAGCGCTGGCGCTGTACCCCAGTGTGACGTCGTTGTAGACATCGAGCTGGCCGGCGTTGGTGAAGGTACCTCCGATGGCCGTACTTGTTCTCGTCACCAGGTTGCCGGACATGTTGAGGTTCTGCAGAGTCGAGTTGTACGCTGTGACCGGCCCGCTGAAAGCGGTTGTCCCGCCGATAGTCGCAGACTGGAAGGTGAGGGTGGAGCCGGCGCCGGCCTGGACGGTTCCGGCCGCGCCAGTGTAGCTCCCGCCGTTGAAGACGAGGGTCCCGCCGTTGGTGGCCCGCATGGTGCCGGAGTTGGTGACAGCCGCACCGGCCACACTGATTGTGCCGCCGGACTGGTTGGAATCGATCAGGCCCGCATTGTTGAGCGTGCCGAAGCTCGAGAACGATCCGGCGCCCTGAATCGTGTTGTTGACGTTGGTCAGAGATCCCTGGGAAATGCTGCCCCCGTTCAGGTTCACGGTTCCGCTGCCGGCGAGGGCGGCGGCCCCGTCGATCTGGATGTTCCCGCCCGCCATGGTGATGGTTCCGGTGTTGTTGATGGTATTGCGCAGCACGGCGACGTTGCCCTGGACGCCGGGCACGGCCACAACGTTGAGGTTGGTCTGGTTGGTGATGCCATCCAGCACCATATAGTTGCTGGCCTGGATGAGGCCGCTGCCGGCTGTCTTCAGCGTGCTGCCGGTGATGGTGCCGGCGCTGCCATGCTCGCCGGGATTGGTGTAGCCGAGGAGCACCGAGGAGCCGTCCAGTGCCTGAATGGTGCCGCCATTGACATAGGCCGGGCTTCCGCCGCCGATTTGGAGCATCCCGCCGTTGCTGGCCTGCAGGGTACCGCCGGCATTGTTGATGGTGCTGCTGACAATCGAGAGCGTTTGGCCGCTGGAGTTGGAGTCGATCAGGCTCTGGTTGTTGAGGACGATGGCGGAGATCGATCCGGCGCCTTGAATCAGGTTGTTGACGTTGGTCAGCGTTCCGTTTGGGTCGTTGCCGTTATACCCGTTAATGGCGTTGCCGCCCATGTTCACCGTTCCGCCGCCGGTCAGCGCGGCGCCGCCGCTTACGACATTGATGCCGCCGCCGATCAGGTTGATGGTCCCGGTGTTGTTGATGGTGTTGGCCAGTTGAACCCCGTTCGTGGTGCTGATGCCGCCGTAGAGGACGTTGATCTTGCCGGCGTTGGCCACGCCGTTCAGCAGGAAGTCCTCGCGCACGTCGATGTGCCCGCTCCCCGAGGTGGCGAGAGTGCCGCCGGTGATGGAACCGGGAACGTCATAGTTGTAGTTAGGGTCGTTAACTATGTAGCCCAGCATGACCGTGGAGCCGTCCAGTGCCTGGATGACGCCACCGGCACCTTGCGTGATGTGAATGGGACCGCCGGTCCAGTGACTGGCTCCGAGTTGCAGGATGCCGCCATTGCTGGCCTGCATGACGCCGTTGTTCGTGACGACGCCGTTCCCATTTTGGGAGTTCATCAGCAGGGTCAGGCCGTTGTGATTGGCGTCGATCTTGCTGGGGCCTTGAATATCCAGATTGGTTTCGGAGATCAGCCCGTCGCCGCGGATGGTCTGGTTGGTCAGTACCACATGGTTGGTGTCGATTCCGTAGGGGGCCACGGTGATGGTGCTGCCGTTGGTCAGAGTGACCGTGCCGCCCCCGTCGAAGGTGGCACCCTGGAAGTTCGAATAGCCCGTGCTCGCGCCCGTTAGCAGAGAGCCGGCGCCAGAGGTCGTGGTGCCCACCTGGATGTCTCCTGCATTGTTCACGCTGGAGGTGGCCCAGAACTGAGGCACACCATTGGGTTGCATCCCGGGGATCACCAGCTGGGCGCCTGCGGCCAGGGTCAGGTTGCCGGCTGCCGCGCAGACGTTTCCAACGGTCACGCTGTTCCCGGACCCAATGTAGACGGTGGCGCTGGGAATCGGGATATAGGAGCAGGCCGGTCCGGTAGACAGGCCCTGGTTCCAGTTCTGGCCATCCCAGGTTCCTCCGTTGGTAGGGCCACTCCAAACGTAGTCGTAAGCGGTGCCGGCCCAACCGGCGGATGCCGCCAACAGAGCGAGAATTGCGATCAGTGCGCTTCTCGTTGCGAGACCCATGTTCTAATCCTCCCGAGTTATAAGGCCTGAGCCGTGAGGAGCAAGCATAGGGGCTACGCCTTAGCCTTTTCAAGACGCAAGGGGTTATTATCACGGCAGGGCCGGGCACGCCCCGTAGATTCAAGACGCTAGCAGGCTGCTGACACGCTGCCTTCACCTGTGTTAAGCTGCCCGAACGGTCAATCCGCGAATGGGCCAACCTGTCATTGGAGCCGTCGGCGGCAATTCCGGTCCGCCATTCGAGACCGTGCGGGACCAACTCCAG
This sequence comes from uncultured Solibacteraceae bacterium, assembly GCA_964493965.1. Lineage (GTDB taxonomy): Bacteria > Acidobacteriota > Terriglobia > Bryobacterales > Bryobacteraceae > DASWZN01. The sequence goes on along the minus strand of CAZBQQ010000059.1, from coordinate 13,484 downwards.
CGGTTGCTGGCGTCCCCCGCCTTTGCGGACGCCCCGCGCCTGCGGTCCCTGCTGGCCTTTCTGGTCGAACAGACCCTCTGCGGGCACGCCGGGGAAATCAAGGAGTCTGTGATCGCGGTCGAGGTGTTCGGGCGCGCACCGGACTTCGACCCGCGCGCCGACTCGGTGGTCCGGGTGCAGGTCCGCAACCTGCGCGCTAAGCTTCGGGCGTACTACGACCAGGAGGGCCGGGACGACCGGATCAGGTTCGACCTTCCTTCAGGCAGTTACGTGCCGGTCTTCGAGGCTTCGCTTCCTCCCGCGGTTGCCGCGCCCGGCGTTCGGCCAGCCTGGTTCACGTGGCGGCGTGCCGGCTGGGCCGCGGCGGGTCTGGCAGTGGCGGTCGCCATCGGCGTGGTCATCATCAGCCGGACGGGGTTACCCTGGCCGGCCACCCGGCGTTCGGTCGCCGTTCTGCCCTTCCTGAATCTCACCGGGGACACCGGCAAGGATTACTTCGTCGACGGATTCGTGGACGAGCTGACCACCTCGCTGGCCCAGGCCAAGGGATTGCAGGTTGTCGCCCGCAGCTCAGCCTTCCAGTTTCGGGGCAAGAGCCCGGATGTCCGTGTGGCCGGCCGCCAGCTCGGCGTTGGCGCGATCCTCGAAGGCAGCGTTTCCTCGGCTGGCGGGACGGTCAGAGTCAGCGCTCAGCTCATCAACGCGGAGGACGGGTTTCACGTCTGGTCTCACACCTACTCGGGCGCGGCCGAAGACGTGTTCACGATCCGCGATCAGATCGCCAGGGCGGTTTCGGGAGCGCTCGATGTTTCCTCCCCCGCCCGGACCACCGCCGCGGCGTACCGGCCCGATCTGGAAGCCTACGATCTCTACCTCAAAGGCCAGTATTTCAAGGAACGCGTAACCCTCGACGATCTGGGACGGAGCATACAGTTCTTCGAGCAATCGGTCCACCGCGACCCCGGCTTCGCCGCCGCGTACGCCGCGCTGGCGGACGTGTATGCTACGGTGGCCTATCACCAGGTGGTCCCCGAGAAGGAGTCCATCGCCAAGGCGAAAGCCGCCGCCGCGAGGGCCTTAGAACTGGACCCGGCGCTGGCGGAGGCGCACGCCGTGCTGGCCTGGATTCAGTGCTTCTACGATTGGGACTGGGTGCGCGGCGAGCCGGGACTGCGCCGCGCCCTGGAGCTCAACCCCAACTCCGCCAGGACGCACGACTGGTACTCGGAGGCCCTGCTACTGGCTGGCCGGTTCGACCAGGCGGTGGCGGAGTCGAAGCGGGCGCTCGCTCTGGACCCGCTCAGCTACCGGGTCAGTGGGAACATTGCCGTCATTCTCTATTGCGCCCACCGTTACGACGACGCAATCCGGCAGGCCAGACAGACGCTCGAGATCAACCCGCACTACTATCAGGCGAACACCATGCTGGGAACCAGCCTGGAGCAGAAGCGGATGTACCCGGAAGCCGCCGCCGCCCTTCGCGCGGCCCTGGCCGACTACCCGCGCGACCCCGACACGATGGCCCACCTCGCCGCCGTCGAGGCCTCGATCGGCAAGCGGGACGAGGCGCTCAAGCTGATGGAGGAGTTGGACCACAGCGAGCCCAAACCGTACTATCACCTGGCTTTCTTGTATGCGGTGTTGGGCGATAAAGACAGGGCTTTTGACGCGCTCGACAATGCCTACGCCCATCGCGACGGCGACATGCTTTCGCTCAACGTGGACCCGGCCTTCGACGGCCTGCACGCGGACCCGCGGTTCGCGGCTCTGTGGAGGAAGATTGGGTGGAGATAGGGACAAAGCATGCCTCGACATGAGTGTCGAGGCGGCAGGCAGGAGTGCCTGCGCCACGAAGGGCAAAGTGGAACTTGGAGCTCAGCTTAGAGTTAGGAGCTGAAAGCTGACGGCTGAGAGCTATCTACGTGGCGTGCCGGAGTTCGCGCTCGACCTTGCGGGTGGCTCGTCCGCTGATCAGGTCGGCGATGCGGCTCAGGAGGCCGGGCAAGTCCTCGGGCTCGATCAGAACCATGGAGGAACTTCGCTCGGCGCGTGACTGCTTGTGATCCTGGTAGGTGGTGACAAGGGCGGTGGCTGGCTTATAATCCATCATGCGGGCGTGCGCTAGTACTTTCAGGCCAGCTTCGGGCGATTCCATGCGCAGATCGGTCAATACTAATTCGTACTCGCGGTCATCCAGCTTGCCGACTGCCTCGGCAGCTGAGGCTGCGGCGTCGACGCGGTAACCGCCCGCCTCCAGTACTGTCTGTAAGGTGAGACGGGACGTCACGTCGTCATCGACCAGCAAGACTCGAGCTAGATCGAGTCCACGACTTCGGTAAGCACTCGCCATCGACTTCCTTCAGTTCAAGTCTAACCCAGCCTTCGTTAAAAATCACGGCAATTTCTTTGCCACTGTTCCAGTACCGAGGGGACTCGACCCCCGCGTTAGCGCTTTACGCCCACCGTCAGCCCGTCGCGAAGGGGAACTAAGCACGTAATGAACTCGCTTGACTTGAACAACTTGCTGTTGAATTCTACTATAGAACTTGAGGTTTGATCGGCAGGATTCAGGACGCGCTCGTGCCACAGCGTGTTGTCGCTGACGAGCAAGCCTCCCCTCTTCAGGCGCCTGCTAGCGGCCTCGAGAACAGCGGGGTAGCCGTCCTTATTTACATCGTTAAATATGAAGTCAAATTCACCACTCACGTTGGCTAGCGCGGTGAGGGCATCCCCAATGTGGATGTGAACGCGGTCGGCGAGGCCGGCCCGTTCGAGGTAGTGGCGGGCACGCTCGGCGTTGGCCGGGCTGGAGTCGGTGTAGTGGACTTCCGCATCCGGACCGGCGGCGCGAGCCAGCCAGGTGGTCGAATAGCCGATGGCGGAGCCCAATTCGAAGATCCGCTTCGCACGGGACGAAAGTACTAGGACGGCCAGGAACGCACCCACAGCGGGGCCCACAATCGGGATGGTTTCCCTCGCCGCCTCGGCCTCCATTTCGGCCAGGATCTCGTCCCTGGGCGGGATCAGATTCAGGATGTACTTCTCGATTTCGGGATTGACGATCATGAACTCTGAAACACGCGCTCGAAGATGGCGCCGACGTTGCGAAGCTGGCGATCGAGCGAGAACGCCTGCCCGATCTGGTCGGCGGTGAGGACGGCCCGGATCTCCGGGTCTGCCTCGATCGCGGCGCGGAAGTCCCCTCCTTGCTCCCAGCATCGCATGGCGTGACCCTGCACGACACGGTAGGCGGTCTCGCGCAGCATTCCGGCCGCGGCGAGGTCGTTGAGAAGCTGGGCGGAGAAGATCAGGCCGCCGGTCAGGTCCAGGTTGCGGCGCATGCGCTCGGGGAAGACGCGCAGGTTGCGCACCAGGCTGGTGGTGCGGGCCAGCAGGTAGTCGGTAAGGATGGTGGAATCGGGCAGGATGACGCGCTCGACGGAGGAATGGGAAATGTCGCGCTCGTGCCACAGCGCGATGTTCTCGAAGCCGGCCTGAGCGTTGGCGCGGACCACGCGCGCCAGGCCGCAGATCTGCTCGCAGGTGACCGGGTTGCGCTTGTGGGGCATGACCGAGCTGCCCTTCTGTCCGGCGGAGAAGGCCTCTTCCGCCTCACGGACCTCGGTGCGCTGCAGGTGGCGGACTTCGAGCGCGATCTTCTCGAGTAGCGCGGCGATCAGGGCCAGGGCCGAAAGGTAGGCGGCATGGCGATCGCGCGAGATCACCTGCGAGGCGATGGGGGCGGCTCGGAGGCCCAGCTTCGCGCAAATGCGCTCCTCGGCTTCGGGCGGCGTGTGGGAAAACGTCCC
>CAZBQQ010000059.1:0-9575 GCA_964493965.1 uncultured Solibacteraceae bacterium | reverse complement strand
GCGTCGGCGTGTCCGGCGGCGGCCATGGATTCGGCAACGGCGGTAGTGAACGCGACCACGTCGTGCTTGACCTCGCGCTCGATTTCGAAGATGCGGGCGACCGAGAATCCGGCGTGCTGGCGCAGGAGGCTCGCCGCGTCCGCAGGAACCTCGCCCATTTCGGCCAGCGTTTCCGATGCCGCCAGCTCCACTTCGAGCCAGGTCCTGAATTTGTTCTCGTCGCTCCAGATGCGGCCCATGTCGGGCCGTGTGTATCGCGCAATCATGGCGGTCCTCTTATAGTTGAAAGGTCTCGGTCGGCTCGCGGTGGCCGGCAACCACCAGGCGCGTGGCAAGGCCGCGGCCGGCGAGCGCCTGGCTGGCGGAGAGCCGTGCAATCTCGGGGTGGTTGTTGTGCTCACTCAGGTGGCCCAGGACGAGCGTGCGCACCATGGAGTCCAGGTCGAAGGCGATGAATTGAGCCACGGCATCGTTCGACAGGTGGCCGATGCGGCTCATCACGCGCTGCTTGACGGACCACGGATAGGGACCCACTTTCAGCATGTCGAGATCGTGGTTCGATTCGAGCAGCAGCAAGTCCACCGAACGCAGGTGGAACTTGATCGAGTCCGGGATGTAGCCCAGGTCGGTGACCAGGCCGGCCTTGAGGCCATCGCAACGGAAGCAGAAGGCCACGGGATCGGCGGCGTCGTGGGGGATGGTGAAGGTGTCGATCTCCAGGTCGCCGATGACGATGCGCGCGCCGGCCTGGAAGGTCTCGATGCGGGGCTGGCAGCCGTTCCAGTCGATGCCGGCGGCGGCCAGTTTGGTCAGGAAGACGGGAACCCGCAGGGTCTTGGCGACGACGGGGAGGCCGGAGACGTGGTCGGAGTGCTCGTGGGAGATCAGGACGGCGTCGATGCGATCGAATTCCTCGCCGACGGCGGCCAGGCGGCGACGGAGCTCGCGGCGGCTGAGGCCGGCGTCGACGAGCAGGCGCGTGCGGCTGGTGGAGACCAGGGTCGCGTTTCCGGAACTTCCGCTAGCGAGGACGGAGACCTTGAGGATGGGCCCTCCTGGAGGCTGTAAGTTGTAGGATAGCAGCGGTGGGGGGAAGGGAGAGCGGGGGTGGGCGGTTTCAGCGTGCCTCGCGAATTGCCTTGCGGAGGTCGCCTGCAATGCCGCTCCTGGCGGCGGAGTCGAGAGCCGTTTCGCCGCGCTCGTCCCGAACTGTGAGATCGGCGCCATGGCGGATCATGACCCGCATGAGGTCTCCGGTCACGGCGTGGAAGATCGGCGTCTGACCATAGTTGTTCCGCGCGTTGACGTCCGCGCCGCGCTTGAGGAGTTCTTCAACGACGTCGGTTTGTCGGGGTATGTGGAGCGGAGTGTAGCCGTCCTTGTCGCGCGCATTCACATCGGCGCCGGCGTCGGCGAGGAGACGCACGCATTCGGCGCAGAAGAGCGCGGCGTAGAGAGCGGATCTCCCCCTTGCGTCCCTCGCATCCGCTGCCGGGTGATACCGCAGAATCTCGCGAACCATTTCCGGCTTGCTCGATCGCGCGGCAGCGATCAGCACGGTTCCCGGACAATGCCACACGTCGGTGATGCAACTAAGGCGCGCATTCGGGTTGGCGCCATACGCGATCAAAGCCCGGACCGCCTTCAAGTCCCCTGCCTCAGCGGCACCCGCGAGGGCCGCATCCTTATCGCCCTGGTCGTACTTACTCGCCCCCGCGTCCAGCAAGACCCGCAGCGTCTCCGGTTGACGGTCGGCCGCGGCGAGCCATCCCACGCCCGCAAAGGGCGCGGTGTCGGAGCCTTTCGGCGGCGCCAGGGGCACGCCCGCCCTCAATAGCTGGCGCACGGTTTCGGTATTTCCAAGACTGGCGGCTTGTTTCACGAGGACCTGCGCCTGGTCGCTCCTGAAATCGAAATGTTCCGCCTGCAATGCCTGAACGAGCTCGGTGCCGCCGCGAATCCAACGCTCGGTCTGCGCGACGCTGTCCACGTCCTTCTCCAGGGCGATAACGGCCCAGGGCGTTACCGGCCAGAAGCCTCCGTAATCCACGACCGTCTTGCGATGCCCGTCGATGACAATAGAGAGGATGTAAGTGGGCCTATCCGTGAGCGGCACCCTGTACTCGTCATGCAGGGAATAGAAATCTGCGGCCAGGAAGTACTCCGCAAGCTCTCGAACCTCTTTGGCTTCCACTTTCCCGCTGTATTTTCCCAGCGCGACCACGTACCGTTTGCCCTCAAAAACGATTCCCGTTGTGCTGATCGTGACCTTGTAGCTGGGACAGGTGCCGAAACACTCAGTCCTCTCGAGCGAGATTGTAACGGCCGAGTCAGGCCGAAGGGCGGGCCCCGCGGCGCGGTGCCCGCATGTTGACGCGCTCAGCGCCAGGAGAACCGCGGCCGCGACGGCAAGGGCGCGAATCACACCGCGATTATACTTTAATCCGTTTACTCTCGAAGTTCGCCCGAATTGGGTCGTCCAAACTGTCACCAGAATTGGACCCATTGGGTCAAATGAGAATGTAACCGATGATGCACGGACATGCAAACGCGGAAGCGGCATCTCGTGGAGCTCCGCAAGGAGTACGAGCGAGGGCGGCGGCCCAGCGGGGGGCGTCTTTCCCCAGAAGGGTGACGGTGGGTCAGTTTGCGAAAGGCGCGTGATCCATCGGGGACGGCGGCGGAGCGGTCAGATCAACGAGTCGACTTATTACGTCCCCGTAGATCGACGCCGATGGCGTTCAGCGCATAGTGCACCAGGTAGGTGCGCTTGATATCCTGAGTGTATGAAAAGGGCGTCAAGGGCGCGCACCCGAAGAGCGCCATCCGTTCGGCAGAGCGTGACCATGCCGGCCGAGTTGGCGATTGAGGTCGAGCGTGTGGCAAGGAAAAAACATCTGACGATGAGCCGTGCCTTGGTTGAGCTTGCGCAGCGTGGAGTGGAAGCTGACGTGGCGGCACGCAAGAATCTCAATGCAACCTATCGCCGGTTCCTGTCAGAGGACGACCCCCAGCGAAAGGGCGAAGCGGGGAAGGACCTGATTCGAGCGGTTTTCGGGACCGACGCCATTGCCGAAGATACGATTCTCTAGTCTTCCGCGGTCTGTCTGGGAGCACATCCTTGCCCGCGTAGAGGAGCGGCGGATTTCGCTCCAGGATCTGCGCCAATTGCAGGATTGGGTGAAGGCTGGCCCATGGGCACCCGATGGCGACTGGTACAAGGATTTCGGTTCATTTATGATCTGCGGCTCCGGCGAGTTTCCGAAGACCGTCCTGGGCCAAGGCATGGCGCCATTCGGGACTCGAATCGAGTGACCGAGAGAGAGTGCGTAGAGGCGTGGCGAGGCGGGCGCATCTTGCCACCTTCATCGCTCGGGGTCTCAAGACGCCTTTCTTGTGGCACACTAAGAGACACGGAGGGAGATCAGGATGCTAAGGATGATCCCAGCGGCGCTTCTTCTGAGCCTGTTGGCACAGGCGCAGAGCACGAACACTCCGTATCCCAGCATGGCCCCGCTTGACCAATACCTGATTGCGGACCCCAATGCCGAAGTAGCCCTGGCGAGAAGTGCTGCCCCAAAGGCCATTTCGGACAATGCTGAGGTGATGGTCCTGGAGCGGCAAGGATACAAAACGGCGGTTAAGGGCACGAACGGTTTCGTGTGTATGGTGGAACGCTCGTGGACGGCAGGGTTCGGGGATCCCGCGTTCTGGAATCCCAAAATCCGGGGGCCGATCTGTTTCAATCCGCCGGCCGTGCGAACCTACCTCCCGATCACCATCGCGAGAACCCGGCTGGCCCTGGCGGGGAAATCGGAAACCCAGATGCTGGACTCCATCAACTCCGCTCTCGACAAGAAGGAGCTGCCTGCGCTCGAAGCCGGAGCGATGTGCTACATGCTGTCGAAGCAAGGCTATCTGGACGATGAGGCCGGGCACTGGCATCCGCATTTGATGTTCTGGGCCGAACGAACGGAACCGAAGTCCTGGGGCGCAGGGATGCCGGACTCTCCCATGATGGGCGGCGTGGAGATTCCGGGCCGGTTAACGGTATTCATGATCCCCGTCGGAAAGTGGTCAGACGGCACGCCGGATTCTTACGACGAAAAGTGACCTTGGAACGTTGACGATTCTTTCGGGCTCCTCCGGGCGCTGAACCGCGAAACCATGGCCCGCTCCAGTGCGACAGAACCTGCACCACCAGGATCAGCGCCAATACCCCGAGCCCGACCAGCAAACCTATTGCCGCGCCACGCCAGCCGGGACCGAGTTCAGACCCGCCGCTCCCATTTGCGGAAAGCTCCCGCGCACGGACGCGCCAGTGCCAAGCCAGCGCGATTGCGCCGATAGGCCATGCAAGGACGAGGGCTCGGTTTCGTGCCAGGGCCACCAACGCGACAGTAAAAAACTCCAAAGCCAAAGCCATTAGTGCCCCTCGGGCGAAGCCTGCCGCGAAGGAAAATGCTCTATACGCCTTGTGGCCCGCTGGACAGACCCGGAATTCTCGCAGGGCTTCTTTCAGGACTTCCTGCCACCTTCTTACCTGCGGATCTGCGACAACGAAGTTGCACTTGGGGCAGATGAATGGCCTCGCGAGCGCCCGGAACTCATCGACACTCATGGCGACGAAGCCAAGTATCAGTCCGCAGGCCGATACGATGTTAAGCGCATCCATGTCGTTCCTCCTCTTGGGAGGACTACTCACACGTCCGCTCCCTCGCGGTCGCGGCTCGGTAACGAACCCTATGCCGGGAGGGTCTCCATGGCTTCGGCGATTTCGGCGCCGGGGTGCTCGTAGTCTTGCAGGCGGCCGTTCAGATAGGCGTCGTAGGAGGCCAGGTCGAAGTGGCCGTGGCCGCTCAGGCCGAACAGGATGGTGCGGGGCTTGCCCTCTTCGCGCGCCAGCAGCGCTTCGTCTATGGCCGCCCGGATGGCGTGCGCGGATTCGGGCGCCGGCAGGATGCCTTCCAGTCGCGCGAACTGCACCGCCGCCTCGAAGGTGGGCAGTTGCAGGCACGAGCGGGCCTCGATCAGGCCGTTCGCCAGCAGGTTGCTCGCCAGCGGCGATGCTCCGTGGTAGCGCAATCCGCCGGCGTGAATGCCGGGCGGCACGAAGTCGTGGCCGAGGGTGTACATCTTGAGCAGCGGCGTGAGCTTGGCGATGTCGCCGAAGTCGTAGGCGTAACGCCCCCTGGTCAGAGTGGGGCAGGCGGCCGGCTCGACGGCCTGCAGGCGGACCTTCGAACCCGCCAGCTTGTCCTCGATGTAGGGGAGCGCCAGTCCGCCGAAGTTGCTGCCGCCGCCGAAGCAGCCGATCACCACGTCCGGCTGGTCGCCGGCGAGCGCCATCTGCTTCCGGGCTTCGACGCCGATGACGGTCTGGTGCAGGAGCACGTGGTTGAGCACGCTGCCCAGCGCGTAGTTAGTATCGCCGTGCGTGGCGGCGTCCTCGGCCGCTTCACTGATGGCGATGCCGAGGCTGCCGGGCGAATCCGGATGCTGCGCCAGGACCGCGCGGCCCGAGTTCGTGCGCGGGCTGGGGCTGGGAAAGACTTCCGCGCCCCAGGTGTTCATCAGCATGCGGCGATACGGCTTCTGGTCGTAGCTGACCTTCACCATGTAGACCGTGCACTCCAGGTCGAACATCCGGCAGGCCAACGCGATCGCGCTGCCCCACTGCCCCGCCCCGGTCTCGGTAGCGAGCCGCTTGATGCCGGCCTGCTTGTTGTAGAACGCCTGGGCGACCGCGGTGTTCGGCTTGTGGCTGCCGGCCGGGCTGGTGCCTTCGTACTTGTAGTAAATGTGCGCGGGCGTGTCGAGCGCCTTCTCCAGGCGCTTGGCTCGATAGAGCGGCGTGGGCCGCCACAGCTTGTAGATGTCGAGCACCTCGCCGGGAATATCGATCTCCGGCTTGGGCGAGAACTCCTGCTCGAGAAGCGAGATGGGGAAGATCGCCGCCAGTGCGTCGGGCGCGATCGGCTGGTGCGTCGCGGGATTCAGGGGCGGATCGAGCGGCTGCTTGAGCAAGGGCAGAACGTTCACCCACGCGCTCGGGATCTCGTTGTCGGTAAGTATGAACTTCGTAATATCGGCCACGGGGTCTCCTTGAAAACGGAATCGTCCATTGTAACGCACGGTTGGATGGTTGATGGTGGATGGCGTGGGGCGGACCCCCTGGTCCGCGGCCGACGCCCCCGTCGGCCTGGTCGCAGCAAAGAAAGAAAGCGGGTCCAGGGGGACCCGCGCGGACCAGGGGGTCCGCCCCACGGCGTGGTAAAACGGTAAACGCAATGGCAAACGAAATGTTCTCGCTCGATGGCAAGACCGCGGTGGTGATTGGCGGAGGCGGGGTGCTGGCAGGCGCGATGGCGACGGGATTCGCGGAGGCCGGCGCGGGCGTCGCGATCCTCGACCTCAACGCCGCGCAGGCGGAAGCGCGCGCCGCTCAGATCCGTGCGCTCGGCCACCGGGCCATCGGTATCGCCTGCGACGCGACGCGCAAGGCGGACCTCAGCCGGGCGCTCGAGATCGTCCTACAGGAATTCGGCGCCGCGGACATCCTGCTCAACGCGGCCGGGATCAACTCGGCCACGCCGTTCTTCGAGATCACCGAGGAAGAGTGGCAGCGCATCCTCGACGTCAACTTGAAGAGTATGTTCCTAGCCTGCCAGGTGTTCGGCAAGAGCATGGTGGACGCGGGGCACGGCGGCTCCATCATCAACATCTCGTCGGCGTCCTCGGGACCGCCGCTTTCGAAGGTTTTCACGTATAGCATCACCAAGGGCGGCGTCAATCAGTTGACGCAGTTCCTGGCGCGCGAGTGGGCGCCGTTCAAGGTGCGCGTGAATGCCCTCGCTCCCGGCTTCATCCCCGCGGAGCAGAACCGAAAGGTGCTCACGCCGGAACGCGTCGCCAAGATCATGGGGCACACGCCCATGGACCGCTTCGGGGAGCCTTCGGAAATGGTGGGCGCCGTGGTGTGGCTTGCGTCGGAGAAAGCGGCGTCCTTTGTCACCGGCGCGATCATACGGGTGGACGGCGGCTACACGGCCATGACTATCTGAGGGAGTCCGCATGCGCGCGCGGTCAGTGGTGTTGTTGCTGTTGGCCGGCGCGGCTTCCTCTGCGCAGCCGATTTCCGTGCCGGAGCTCGCACCTCCGGACATGCGGCTGATCCCGCACGGCGAGGGCGCGCGCAACGGCAGCGTCTGGGTGCGGAATCTGGGGCACTCGCTCGGGATCTGGGGTATCGTGGACGGCCCGCCTCCTGTTTTTGCGCAGACCAAGGAATCCGTTCTTGCCAGTGACCACATCGAGGTGTGGCTTGCCGCCACTGCCGATGTTCCGATGCCGCCCATAGGCTGGGGCAACCAGTTCGATCAGATCGAGCTGCCCAAGGGAGAAGGCTCCTGCACGGACTGGCAAAAGTCGAGGAGTGGCCCGAACGTGGAGGTGAGCGAGACAGAGTGCCGTAAGTGGGCGGCCGCCCAGATCCGATATCGCTCCACCCTGAAGCGTCTTTTCGTCCGCCAATGGCTGTTGACGAGCGACTACTCAATCGAATCCTTCGCTACGCCCGCATACGGGCAGATCGCCGGCCGCCTAGCTCCAAATGCCCTAAAACCGCCACAGCCCAAGCTGCAGATGACGGTCACCGTCCTGCCGGGTGACCCGGGCCACTATAGATTCCAGATCCAGATTCCTTACACGGATTTCCCTCCCCTTCCGGCGCTCGAGCTTCGCGATCTCCGGTTGATGGTGGATGTCTTCAGCTCCGCGCCTGCAGGCAAGAAAGTCGGATCATTTTCCACCACATCGCCAGGCCGTGTCTGGGGACAGCCCGGCACGTTCAATCACGTTCAGCTCGATCCGCCTCGCGTTTTCCAGATGTCCCCGTGTCAGGCTGGCCTCACCGGCACGGACATGTACGGCGACGAACATCCGGCATGGTTCATCCCCCGGAGCAACCAGGCTCTCGAAATGCAGAGAGATGCTTTCATCCTGGTCAACTACGCGCACGGCTACGCCTACGGGCCGGACGGTCTGTCGCCCGTGGTGCGTCCCGTCGCGCACTTCTGGCACAGCGTCGGCCCCGGAGAGTGGATCTGCGGACCGCGGCTGGCCTACAGCAAAGGCACAACCCGGAAGCTGTTCCGGGAGACGATCGATCAGGAAGGCCTCGACACGAAACGTCTCTCCGACGGAACGCTGCTGATCAAGTCGGGACCGAATGTTTACTACTCGGAGTTCGGCTCGGGCCAGTGCGGCGCGTGCCCTCGCGTTGACATGGGTTTCTACGGGCTGGACAAGGACCTCAACCTCACCGAAGCGTTCGCCCTGGACGAAATCGTAGGCGGTGGGTCGATGGACCTTTCGATCTCCGACGATTGGTCAACCATCACACGGTTCGACCAGGAAATGACGGCGGACGGAGGAGCAGGTCCATGGTCGTCGACAAAATTGTGCTTGCACGGTGCAGTGTACGAAGAGTGCGGCGAACAACCTAATGTCCGGCCGCCAGATCCACCACTGTTGAAGGAACTTCGCAACGAGTAGGCAAATGAATCTGGCCGGCCAGCGCTGCGGAGCACAGCGGGATCGCTCCACCCGCGCTTGGCCGGCCAGAAAGGCGCGCAGAACTTCATATCTTCGCACGGGCCGGCCTCCAGCGGGCTGGCTCTGTCATCTCATCCATTCGCCAGATACACGAAGCGCGCAATGAAGAGCGCCGTGAGCACGTAAACCAGCCAGCTCACGCCGCGGTATTCGCCACGGATCACTTTGAGCAGCGTGAAGGCGACGAAGCCGAACGCGATCCCGTTGGCGATCGACCCCGTGAGCGGGATCGCCACCATGGTGAGAAACGCGGGCAGGGCCACCACCGGATCGGACCAGGGAATCTCAGCCACCGCCGACACCATCAGGCTGCCGACGATGATCAGGGCCGGCGCAGTGGCCGCGGCCGGGATCGCGCCCGCGAGCGGCGTCACAAACAGTGCCGCCAGGAACAGCAGGCCCACCACCACTGCCGTCACTCCGCTGCGCCCGCCTGCCGTGATGCCCGCCGCGCTCTCGATGTAGCTCACCACGGTGGACGTTCCGGCCAGCGAGCCCGCCACGGTCGCGGTCGCATCCGTAAACAGGATCCGGTCGATGCGTGGGATGCGGCCCTGGCTGTCGATCAGGCCGGCTTTCTTGGTCACCCCGATCAGCGTGCCGATGTTGTCGAACAGATCCACGAAGAGAAATACGAACACCACTTCCAGGAACCCCAACCGGAGCGCGGCGCGCACGTCGAGCTGGAACGCCGTGGCGCTGAGGTCGGACCAGTGGAGCGTCTGCGGATGCCAGTGCACCATCCCGAAAGCGGCACCCACGGCGGTGGTTCCCAGGACGCCGATCAGCATTGCCGCTTTAACGCCGCGGGCCATCAGGCCACCGGTCAGCGCGAGACCGAAGAGCGCCAGCAACGTCTCCGGCTCCCTCAGATGACCGAGCGTCATGGTGGTCTGCGGGTTGGCGGCGATGATGCCCGAGCTGCGGAAGCCGATCAGCGCGATGAACAGGCCGATGCC
>CAZBQQ010000058.1:2362-28853 GCA_964493965.1 uncultured Solibacteraceae bacterium | reverse complement strand
TCACGGGAATGAACTGCAACTGCGCCCAGACGGTCGTCCCGGCAACCATGGTCAGCAGCAGAGCCTTCATGAATTTGAGGATCATCGCCAGTCTCCGTTTTATCGACCTTCAGACAGGCAGCGCGAAAAAGACCTGAAATGCCTCAAAAGCCAGCACCGAACCGCGAGCGGGAGCGACCGGACATCCCCCCTCAGAAGTCCTTGCCCCGGATGAGGTCGGGGTTGGCAACGTACTCGAAGCGGTCGGGAAACGCCTGGACCAGGGGGTTGGCGTGCTCATTCCAGAGGGTGGCGTGGTCATCCGGGTTCTCGATGTCCCTCACCACGCTATAGCCGAGCTGATAATTCCGGAACCCCGCGCTCCGCTTGTCGTTGTCGTCCCACCTCTGGTAGAAGCTGCTGTTCTGAATCTCGTTGCGTTCCAGAGTGGCGGCGCGCCTGATGTCGGCGACCCTGCCGATGGTCTCGATGGCGGCGATTTCGGGAGCGGCGAAAGCGGCCGCCAGCCTGCCCGTCACTGCCCTGTTCACCTGAAAACTGGCCAGCATCGCGCCCACCGTGGCGCGCTCCTGGTCGGCCAGGGCTTTCGGAACCAAACCGTAGCTCAGAAGAACCAGGAAGTTGCCCGCCTGGCTGGGAGAGGTGGTGCACAGCATCGCATTGATCTCCTGCACGCCTTTTCCGTCCTGACCGTCCATCTGCCCGCTCACATGCGCGCAGGGCCGGCCCTGGAAACCCTGCACCCGCTCCGCGTGCGAGATTTGAAGCTCCGCGGGACGAACGCCCCACGCTTTGCGGAACCTCTCATAGAAGCCCGGAAAATCCCTGGCCAGATCCGAGCCGAACGAATAGTAGAGGCGGGACGGGTTTCGCTGTTGCTGGCGCACCCACGGGTTGTTGGTATCGAACGCCACAAGGGTTTCGTTGAGGCCGACATATTCCCCACGGGGACCAACCACATCGACGGTGCCGTTCGCGCTGGAGGGCACGACTCTCCACCCCTCGGGCACCCCCACGGCCGCCGACTGGTCGCGTAGCACCACGTTGCGCAAGGGCGCCGCGGGGGCGCTACGGCCGCCGCCGGAGGTGTGGGCGGCTTCCAGTGGATGCCACGCCGCGAACAGCATCTGCGTTAGAGGGCCCAGCGTGCTGGCGAACCGCTTCGCATCGTCCGTGAGCAGGGCGGCCTCGACGTGCTCGGTGGTGGCTTTAGCGACAATGATCAGGCCCGCCACCTTGCCGTTGTCTTGTGTGCGCCGCGTGAGCGTAAAGAAAACGGCAACGGATTGCGTGCCGCGGGCCGCGAAGAGCCGCCCCACCTGCGGCCGGTCGCCATACTGACTGTGCAGGTTGCGCAGGATGGAGGTTATGGCGCCGACTTCGGTGGTTTGCCCCTCCACCTGCCCATACATGATTCTGCCGCCCTTGGGATTGTCTATGGTCTTCAACCCCGCTGCCCGCGCCGTGGCCGCCGAAATCAAAGCGAGAGACAGCCAGAGAACGAAGGACGTGGAAAGCCGATTAGTGCTGCGCATGATGGTAGTGCCTCCAGGAACCTCCAGGGCTCCTGGAACAGTCAGCGCAGGAATCGCGCGAGCTGCCTCACCTGCCCACATTTGCAGGTCTGGAACTGCTATTATGACCTACCCGGACCGGAACGGAGCGCCGATTTGGATTCCTCAGGCGAGATCACGCTGCTTCTGCACAAATGGAAGCAAGGCGAGCCCGACGCCCTCGATCGGTTGATGCCGCTGGTCTATCCCCACCTGCGCCAGGTGGCCGCCGCCTACATCCGCCGGGAGAGAGATCCCGGGGTGCTGCAGGCCACCGCCCTGGTGAACGAGGTCTACCTCCGCCTGATCGGCCAGGAAAAGGCGGACTGGGCGGATCGCGCGCATTTTTACACCTTCTCCGCCAAAATCATGCGCATGATTCTGACCGACCACGCCCGCAGCGACGACGCGCAGAAGAGAGGCGGCGGCGCCGAGCATGTTCCCCTCAACGACCAGATCCCTTGGGTCCGCATTGGCAGCGAGTCCATGATCGACCTCAACCGCGCCCTGGATGAACTGGAGGCCGTCGATCCCCACAAGGTCCAACTCGTCGAGCTCAGGTTCTTCCTTGGATGCACGGCCGAGGAGACCGCCGAGATCATGCACGTCTCGAAGGCCACGGTGGACCGCGAAGTGAAGTTCGTAAAGAGCTGGCTCTACCAGCGCATCGGTCAGTTGTCACCGAACCGCGACCGTAAGGGAGCGGTCGAGAATGCCTGATCTACCAGCGCATCGGAAATCCGTTACCGAACCGCGACACCCAGGGAGCGGTCAGGAATGCCTGAGCTACCAGCGCATCGGCAATCCGCAACCGAGCCGCGACCGCCAGGGAGCGGTCACGCATGACTGATTCATTCCCCCCGCAATCTACGCAGACCTAGAGAAGGAATTGCGAGAAACAACCTTAGAACGCTGGCACCGCCTCGAAGCCATCTTCCACGAAGTGGCCGAGGCTCCCGACGACGAGAGGAACGCGCGCCTCGCGGCCCTCTGCGCCGGGGACAGCGACCTCCTCCAGGAGGCACGCGCCCTTCTCCATGCCCAGGACGAGGAGGAGCGCGTCACCGCCGCCTACGTCCCCACTGATCCAGCGCAGCTCCCGGACCCGCACATCGGCCGCCGCGTGGGGCCCTATCGACTGGAGAAGCTCCTCGGCCGCGGCGGCATGGGCGCCGTCTACCTGGCTCGCCGCGTGGATGGCCAATTCGAGCAGCAGGTGGCCGTGAAGCTGATCGGCTTGCCCCTTGCGAGCGACCTGTTTCGCGAAAGATTCCGTCTGGAACGGCAGATCCTGGCGGGCCTCAGCCACCCCAATATCGCGCGCCTGCTCGATGGCGGCGTCAGTGAGGACGGCGAGCTCTACCTGGCGATGGAGTACGCCAACGGCCTGCCCATTCAGCGTTACTGCGAACAAAACTCTCTCTCGATCCGCCAGCGCATCGAGCTCTTCAAGTCCGTCTGCGCCGCCGTTCGTTTTGCGCATCAGAATCTGGTCGTCCATCGCGACTTGAAGCCCGACAACATCCTGGTCCTCGAAGACGGCACTCCGAAACTGCTCGACTTCGGCACCGCCAAGCTGCTCACCCCGGCCGACGTGCTGGTGGACACCGAGTTCACGCGCCAGGGCTACCATTCCTACACGCCGCAATACGCCAGCCCCGAGCAGGTTCTGGGGCAGTCCATCTCCACCGCATCCGACATCTACTCTTTGGGCGTCCTTCTCTATGTGCTCACCACCGGCGTGCCGCCGTACGAGCTGAAGGAATTCACCACAGCGGAGCTGGTCCGCGTCGTCTGCGGGCAGCAGCCGCCCAGGCCTAGCCAGAAGGCCGCTCCCGGCACGCTGGACTCCGACATCGACGCCATTGTCCTGAAAGCCCTCCGCAAGGAGCCCGAACAACGTTACGCCAGCGTCGATCAGCTCATTGCCGATCTCGACGCCTATCTCGATGGCCGTCCCGTGGCGGCGCACCAGGGCAACTTTCGCTATCGTGCCGGCAAGTTCGCCCGCCGGAATAAGCTCGCTTTCGCCGGCACGGCGGTGCTGTCGGTAGCCATACTGGCGGGAATCGCCGGCGTGCTCTGGCAGTCCCGCATCGCGAACGCCGAGCGCCGCAGGGCGGAGGCCCGCGCGGAAGACCTGCGAGCGATCAGCAACAGCCTGCTATCGGAAATCGACGAGGCCATTCAGAAGCTCCCCGGCTCGACCGCCGCCCAAAAACTTCTCGTCAGCACCGTTTTGAAGCATCTGGACCGCACGGCCAAGGATGCCGCTGGCGACCCGCAGCTGCAACTGGACCTCGCGAACGCGTTCGTGCGATTGGCCAACGTTCAAGGAAATCCCTACGACCAGAACATCGGCGACTGGGAAGGCGCCTTGACCAGCCTTGATAAGTCCCTGTCCATCGCTCGGACCGTACTCCGGCAACAGCCGCGAAATGCAGCCGCGGCGCACGCCCTGGGCTGGGCTCAACAGTCGCGCAGCGAAGTGCTCTGGGGAGCGGGCAGAACGCAGGAAGCGGTCGCCACGATGCGATTGGCCGTGGCCACCTTCGAAGAACTCGCATCCCGGCCCGGGGCGAAAGTGGATGCCCTGATGGACACGGCCACTGCCTATGGGGGCCTGGGCGACGAGTTGGGACAGAGCGGCACTTCGAGTCTGAGCGATCCAGTGGCCGCGCTGGCTGCGTTTCGCAAGACTCTGGAAATCGATGAGCGCATCGTCCAGCTCGATCCCGGCCACGTCCGCGCCCGGCGGGGAGTCGCCATGAGCCACGCCAAAATCGCCAACGTAACGAGTGAGACGGACCCGGCCGCGGCGCTGCCGGACTACCGCAAGGCGGTCGAAGGCCTGAACGCCCTCCCCGAGGAGTATAGGAACACCCTCACCAACCAGCGCACCCTGGCCCTCGTGCTTCGCCGCACCGGGATGGCGCTCAAGGAGATCGGAGAATATCAGGAAGCGTTGTCGTACATGGAGCAGGTCAAACCCATCACCCAGCGTTTCCTCGCCGCCGATCCCAACGATACTCGCGCCGGAAACGACCTGTTGGCTGTCCTGGAGAATGAGGCGGAGTGCTTTGAAGAACGCGGACAACCGGGAGACGCCGTCAGCGCCCTCAAGATTCTGTCGGACACGCGCATCCTCCTTGAACATGTTCTCCAGATTGAACCGGACAATCTTCACTGGCGCTCGACCTTGGGCTTCGTTCTGATCCGGATGAGTCTGCAACAGCAGGCGCTCCATCAGACCCAGGGAACTGTGGAACTGGCGGCAAAAGGGGTGGCCATCCTGAAGGCCGTAGGAAAGCTGCCAAACGCCCAGGGCTTCGACCTGGATCAAGTGGCGACGGGCCTGGCGGTTGTCGTGCCCGTGCAGTTCCGCGACCCCGGGCTGGCCGTCGAATGCGCTCAGCGCATGGTGGAGGTGAGCCATCATCGCAAGCCGGCATATCTGCTCACTCTCGCAAGCGCTTATCGCGCTGCGGGACAGCCCGACAAGGCTCGCGCAACGGCGGCCGAAGGCCTCGCTCTCCTCCCCGCCACCGCGCATTCCCGCGTCCACAAGGAATTGCAGGCCGAACTCAAATAGTGGGGCAGGACTCCAGTCCTGCAGCGGGTCTCCAGACCCGCCGAAGCCAGGCCTGAGAAGACTAGTCCAGTCCGCCTGGGTGTCCCCCCGCGTCCCCAACCACCCCAAGCGCATCTAAAATAAAGGTGATGCTTGCCGCGTCCGACCGGCGCGGCCGAGAGGGCCCATGGGGATTCTGGTAGGCGTTGTCAAAGAGCAATATCCCGGAGAACGGCGTGTCGCCGTTGTGCCGCAGAGCATTCCCGCGCTTGTCAAGTGCGGTGCCGGCCTGGTGATCGAGCGCGGCGCCGGCGCCGAGGCCGGGTTCACCGACACCGAATACGAGCAGAAAGGCGCCCGGCTCGCCACGCGTGCCGAGGTCTTCGCCGAAGCCGCCGTGCTGCTGGCCGTCCGCACGGCCGGCGCCGATCCCGAAGGCTCCCGAGCCGAGTTGCATCTGCTCCGCGCCGGCCAGGCCCTCATCGGTATGGCCGAGCCGCTCGCCGCGCCGGAGCCCTATCGCGAGCTGGCGGCCGCCTACGTCACCGCCTTCGCCCTCGAACTGTTGCCCCGCATCACCCGCGCGCAGAGCATGGACGTCCTGTCCTCCATGGCCACCATCGCCGGCTACAAGGCCACATTGCTCGCCGCCGATGCCCTGCCCCGAATGTTCCCCATGCTGATGACCGCTGCGGGCACGGTTGCAGCCGCCCGCGTACTCGTCATCGGAGCGGGCGTCGCCGGATTGCAGGCAATCGCCACCGCGCGCCGCCTGGGCGCCGTGGTCAGCGGCTACGACGTCCGGCCCGCCGTCAAGGAGCAGGTCGAAAGCCTGGGCGCGCGCTTCGTCACCCTCGACCTCGAGACCGCCGCGGCCCAGGATCAGGGCGGCTACGCCAAAGCGTTGGGCGAGGACTTCTACCGCCGCCAGCGCGAGCAGATGGCCGAGGTCATCGCCCGCCACGACGTCGTCATCACCACCGCCGCAATCCCCGGCCAGCGCGCGCCCATCCTGGTCACGCGCGAGATGGTCGCGGGCATGGCCCCCGGCTCGGTCATCGTGGACCTGGCGGCCGAGCGAGGCGGCAACTGCGAACTGACGCGACCGGGCGAGACCGTGGTCGAGCACCAGGTGACCATCCTCGGCCCGCTCAACCTGGCGTCCTCGATCCCGTATCACGCCAGCCAGATGTACTCGCGCAATGTGACCACGTTCCTCTGCCACCTCATCAAGGGCGGCGAACTCTCCGTCGACACCACCGACGAAATCACCCGCGAAACGCTGGTGACTTATCAAGGTCGCATCGTCAATCACCGCGTGCAGCAGGCGCTCGGCATCCCGCAAGCGCCCGCGGAAGCCGTATCCGAACAAACGAGGTAAATCGAATGCTCACCGATCTCGAAGTCGGTCTGTACATCTTCATGCTCGCGACGTTTCTCGGCCTGGAGATCATCCGGCGCGTCTCGCCGCTCCTCCACACGCCGCTCATGTCGCTCACCAACGCCATTTCGGCCATCGCCGTAGTGGGCTCGATCCTCATCACCGGCGCCGCGCACGCGAGCACTCTCACCCGCACCCTCGGCTTCATCGCCGTGACGGCCTCCATGACGAACGCGGTCAGCGGATACCTCATCACCGACCGCATGCTGAAGATGTTCAAGACCCGCAAGGCCAGCAAGCCCTCAGTGGGGCAGGCGTCCACGCCTGCAGCGGGTCTCCAGACCCGCGAGGGGAGGTAGCCGCTCAATGATCGACACCGCCGTCCAGTACATCTACATCCTCTCGGCCGCCCTCTTCGTCTTCTCCCTGAAGTGGATGCGCTCGCCCACCACCGCGCGCCGCGGCTGCTTCGCCGGAGCGGTCGGCATGCTGCTCGCCATCGTCGGCACGCTCATGCGCCCTGAGGTGGTGGACTACAAGCTCATCGCCGGAGCCTTCGTCATCGGCATCATAGCGGGCGTGCCGCTCGCCTACCTGATGCCCATGACCGCGGTGCCGCAGCGAACCGCCCTCTCGCACGCTTTCGGCGCGCTGGCCGCCGCGCTGGTCGGCACGGCCGAGTATTACCGCGCCACCCCGCACGGCGCCGTCATGGTCGCCCTGGTCTTCGAAACGCTTCTCGGCTTCCTCACCTTCACCGGCAGCATGATGGCCTTCGGCAAGCTCCAGGAGATTCTTCCGCAGCGCCCCATCACTTACCGCAACCAGAACGTGATCAACCTGTCGATCCTCGGGCTGGCCGTTGCGGCGGGCGTCTGGCTGACCATCCAGCCGGAGCAGGCCTGGCTCTTCCCCATCTTCATCGGCCTCTCGCTGATCTTCGGAGTCCTCCTGATCGTGCCCATCGGAGGCGCCGACATGCCCACCGTAATCGCCCTGCTGAATTCCTACGCCGGCCTGTCCGCCGCCGCCATGGGATTCGCGCTCGGCAACCGCCTCCTGATCATCGCCGGATCGCTCGACGGATCCTCCGGCCTGATCCTCTCGATCGTCATGTGCCGCGCCATGAACCGCTCGTTCACCAACGTTCTGTTCGGCGCCTTCGGCCAGGTACAAACCACGGCCGGCGGCCCGCATGAGCAGCGCACCGTTCACAGCGCCAGCGCGGAAGACGCCGCCCAGATCCTCGATTCCGCGCGCTCGGTGATCATCGTTCCCGGCTACGGCCTGGCGGTGGCGCAGGCCCAGCACAAGCTGCGCGAGTTGTACGACGTGCTGACCCGCCGCGGCGTGGACGTGAAGTTCGCCATCCACCCCGTCGCCGGCCGCATGCCCGGCCACATGAATGTCCTGCTGGCCGAGGCCGACATCCCCTACGACCGCCTCTTCGAGATGGACGACATCAACGGCGACTTCGCGCAGGCCGACGTGGCCCTGGTCATCGGCGCCAATGATGTTACTAACCCGGCCGCGCGCACCGACAAATCGAGCCCCATTTACGGCATGCCCATCCTGGACGTGGATAAGGCCCGCACCGTCATGGTCATCAAGCGCAGCATGAGCCCGGGCTTCGCCGGCATCGACAACCCGCTCTACTACCTGGACAAGACCCTGATGCTCTTCGGCGACGCCAAGTCTTTTGTAACCGACCTCGTCAAGGAGCTGTCCGAGGTGGCCAAGGCCGCGTAGGCGACCGATATGCTAAGCCGCCTGCTCGTTCCGTGTCTCCTCTCGTGCGTCCTGTGCTTCGACATCTGTCAGGCCCAAGTGCCCAATCAGCCGGCTTCCACGCGGCGCGTCGCGATTCGAGCGGCGAGGCTGCTCGACGGCAAGACGGATAAGCTCCTCAAGAACGCGACTGTTCTCGTCGAAGGGGACAAAATCACCGCAGTCTCGACGGATTCGGCCATTCCCGCGGGCGCACAGCGGATCGATTTGGGGGACGCGACGCTGCTGCCTGGATTGATCGATGCCCACACCCACCTCCTGAACCAGATGGACGGCACCAAGGTGATGTCCCAGGAACTTGAAATGCTGCGAATCGTTGCGACCGAGAGCACGGCCGAGCGCGCTTTGCTGGGTGCCAAGCTGGCAAAAGAAGTTCTGGAGGCCGGCATCACGAGCGTTCGCGATCTGGGCAATTCGGGAGTAAACGGAGACGTAGCGTTGCGAACCGCGATCCGTAACGGATGGGCGGAAGGGCCCCGAATCATACCCTCCACGCGAGCCCTTGCCCCTCCTGGCGGACAGTTTGGGCGCTTAACGCCGGAGGCGCAGAGGTTGATTGAACAGGAGTACGTCACCATCAACGGGGAGCAAAGCGCAAGGCAGGCCGTACGCCAGGCGCTTTACGATGGTGCCGGATGCATCAAGGTGATCGTCAACGGGCCCACCAATGTGACGTTGATGGAGATGAAGGCAATTGTGGAGGAGGCTCACTTAGAAGGGCTGAAAGTCGCTGCCCACGCGATAGGGAATCAGGCTACTCGGGTGGCCGCGGATGCGGGTGTAGATTCGATCGAGCACGCCTACGTCGTGCCTGACGATGTACTCAGATTGATGGCCGCAAAACACATTTTTCTGGTGCCGACCGATATCACCCTCGGCCAGTTGGAGGAAATGGTTTTCGGGGGGCGCGAACCCGCTGCCGGGGAGCGGGCTCAAGTGGAACAGCAGTTCAAGGGCTACATTGACGGCAATCGAGACCGGCTTCAGCGGGCGTTGAAAATGGAAGTCCCAATCGCCGCCGGTTCGGACATGTATCTGACCGTGCCCGGAAAGAACCGAGGGCAGGCCAGTCTGGACGTTCTGCAGGCGTACTACGCCGAGGGCATGACACCGATCGAGATCATTCGATCCGCGACCAGCCGGGCCGCGGAGCTATTGGGCCTCGAGAACTCGACAGGCACGCTGGAAGTTGGGAAGGCTGCGGATATCATCGCCGTCCCTGGAGATCCCCTTCAGGACGTGACGGTGTTGGACCGCGTGAAGTTCGTGATGAAAGCCGGCAAGGTAGTGAAGAACACCAACTAGGCCGCCAGCGTGGGGCAGGACTCCAGTCCTGCAGCGGGTCTCCAGACCCGCCTCCGTGTTGCAGTCCTGCCCACAGGCCAAAGAACCTGCCCTACCCCCGGTACACCTTCCAGAACACCTCGCGGAACTTGGCCATTTCCACGTCCGTGCCGATGGTGACCCGCAGAAAATTATCGAGCGGCGGGAACGGCCGTCCCGGCGCCACACCCAGCCTCGGCATCGCGTCGATGAACTCGCGCGCGTGCCGCCCCGTGTCGATCATCACAAAATTGGCCTGCGGCTCGATGAATTTCAACTGCCGCTCGCGCAGCCACTCGCACACCTCCCGCCGCGTGCGTGCCAGCGACGCGCGGCGCTCGGGTAGTAGCGTCTCCTTCGAGGCCAGCGCAGCCACCACCGCCCGCGCACTCACAATCGAGATGACGTTCATTCGCAGCCGCGCCAGCCGGGCAGCGAGTTCCGGTTTAGCGGCGGCGAAGCCCACGCGCAGGCCGGCCATCCCATAGATCTTCGAAAACGTGCGCGTGACGATCACGTTCGCGCCCTGCTTCACGTAAGGCAGCGCGGACTTCAGCTCGGGGCTCTCGCCAAAATGGATGTACGCTTCGTCCACCAGCAGCACGGTCTCCGGAGGTAGGTTCTTTACCAGCCAGTCGAGGTCGGCGCCGGTGGTGAAGGCGGAGGTGGGGTTGTTGGGATTGCAGAGGTAGATCAGTCCGCCGCCCGCCTTGGCGGCTTCTTCCGCCAGCTTGCGCACGTCTGCCGTGTAGTCCTCCCGCAGCTTGGTGAGCACCACCGGCCGGCCCAGCGCGCGCGCCAGTTCGATCGGCCCTTCGTACGCGGGCGACACGCTGATCAGCGGACGCGTGGCCGAAGTGAACACGTCCACGCTCGAGTGCAGCACTTCGCTCGATCCGGCCCCGGTGACCACCTGTTCCGGCGCGAGTTCCTCGCTCCGCGCGATGGCCGCGTAGATCTCGCGGAATTCCTGGTAGTGATACCGCCCTGACGTCGCCAGCACCTCCCGCATCGCCGCGATCGAAGCCTCGGGCGGACCCGCGGGATTCTCGTTGGCGTTGAGCCACGCCATGTCCTTGGGAAGGTCCGCCATGTTGAGCGCGGCGCGCTGCGCGTAGGCCATCTCGGGAAGCAGGCGCGCCGACACCGCGGCAAGGCCGCACCGGACGGCAAACGATCGACGTGTCATGGCGATTCCCCTCCCCTGGATGGCACCATCATAGCGCCAGTGTGGTGTATGGCGAACACCATCAGCTGGCGCCGCCCGGTGTATACTTGCATGCTGGTCAGAATGCGGACCCGACGATCCTCGGCTAGATTCACATGCGGCTGCATTCTCGCGCTCGCGGGGATGCTGTCGCCGCTGGCCCTCCGCGCCCAGGACGCCGCTGTCCACATTCGCGAAGGCCAGATCGCGCTGTCGACGTACGACGAAGACGCGGCCGAGCCTTACCCGCCGTTTCCACCGTTTTCCAGCGGCCCTTTTCCGAACTACCCTTACACGGACCGGAAACCCGCGGGCCAGATCCACCACACGAAGCAGTGGCATTCCATCATCCTGGAGAATGAATACCTCGCCTGCACTGTACTCCCCGATCTCGGCGGCCATCTTTACAGCTGTCTGGACAAGACCACCGGTCGCCAGGTCTTCTACGCGAATCCGGCCGTCCGTACTGGGATGCCGCTTTTCCGCGGCTTCGTTGCTCTTGGAGTTGAGTCCAGCTTCCCGATCGCCCACAGCCGAGTCAGCAGCTCGCCGGTGGATTTCGGGTACTTCGAACGCGACGGAATCGGCACAGTAGTAGTCGAAGACACGGACCGCGTCTCCGGCATGGAGTGGCGGGTTGAGTTCATTCTGCGCCCCGGCTCGGCGGTCCTCGAACAGCACGTTACTCTTCACAACGCCTCGCCCGCACGCCGGGGCTATCACTGGTGGGCCAGCGCAACCATAGAGCTGGATGATCCCCACCTTCGATTCGTCTATCCGGCGAACTGGATGCTGGCGCATGGCGCGGGAGCGATGACTCCGTGGCCGGTGAACAAAGCCGGAGTCGATCTGAGCGACGTCGCGAACAGCAAGACTCAGTTGGGACTGTTCGCCCATGCCTCCCGCGAGCCCTGGATGGCCGTCTACAAGCCAGCCTTCCGGAGCGGAGTCGTTCACTACGCCGACGCGGACCAGGTGCATGGCAAGAAGGTCTGGACGTGGGGCACCGGCGACCGCTTCGTCCCGGAGCACCTCACCGGGAACTTCAACTCCTATGTCGAGATGCAGGCGGGCCTGTTCGAAACGCAGCCGGAATTCGCCTTCCTCCTTCCCGGCGAGGTTAAGACCTTCACGCACTTTTGGATCCCATTCCATGGCCTGGGAGGAGTCTCCCGTGCCACTCCCGGCGCCGTGCTCAACCTACAGCGCACCGACAAGGGCGCCCTGATTGAGTTGCTTGCGACCCACGCCCTGCGCGGCGCGCAACTCCGAGTCTCCGCTGGCGCCCGGACCGTCCTCGAGACGCAGGCCGACCTCGATCCGAAGGTCGTCTACACGAAAGCGCTGGAT
This sequence comes from uncultured Solibacteraceae bacterium, assembly GCA_964493965.1. GTDB lineage: Bacteria > Acidobacteriota > Terriglobia > Bryobacterales > Bryobacteraceae > DASWZN01. Next base: position 16,680 of record CAZBQQ010000058.1, on the reverse strand, counting down.
GCGGCTCCCCCGCCTTTGACCGTCGACCTTGTCGGCCCATCGGGAGCCGTTATCCTCCACCATGTCGAAGGCCAATACGACGCTGCTCCCTTCGACCCGAATGCAAAAGACCCCGAGCCGGCAGTGCCCTCGGTTGCCTCCGGCTCCGAAGCTGCCTTCCTCGCCCGCGGCGAATACAACGAACAACGGGAGCAGTTCGCATTCGCATGGCATGACTATCGGACCGCGCTCGAAAAGTACCCCGAAAGCGCGGCCTCGGCTCTGGCGGCGGGCCGAACCGCATTTGTGTTGAACCGGAATGACGACGCCATCCGCCTGCTTGCACCGTTGCTGAACAAGGGCGAAGACAACGCGGAGGCGGCGTACTACTACGGGGCGGCACTGGCGATCGCCGGACGCGATGCCGATGCGCGAATCGCTCTGGCGAGCGCCAGTCAGAGCCCGCTCTGGGGCGCGGCGGCAAGGCTGCAACTGGCGCTGATCGCCGCGCGGGCGGGTGAGTTCCCCGCTGCCGTGTCGCTGATTCAACCCCTGGCAGCGGAGGCCCACGCAGCAGTTCGCACCGGCGCCTTCGAGGTCGCGATTCTCCGCCGCGCCGGTAGGACGGACGCCGCCCGCGAACGCCTGCAGTCCTGGCGTGAGCGGGATCCGGCGGACAACATGTTGCGAGCGGAGAGCCTGTTGCTGGGCAGCGCCGACGATCCGTCGCTGTGGAGCCACCTCGCTTCGGACCCGGAACGCGTTCTCAACCTCGCGGACCGGTATTTCGAACTCGGCGCTTTCGACGACGCACTGATGCTCCTCGACCGGCGCTATCCTCCCGTACCGGCCAGCCAGTTCGAGCCCGCCGCTGTGGCGCCTCAGGCCGATCCGCTGGTGGCCTACTACCGCGGTTTCTGCCGCCTGAAACTGCACCAGGACCCCGGCGCGGACTTCAAAGCCGCGAGCAGCCTCTCGACACGCTACGTCTTTCCAAGCCGTGTCAGCTCCTATGCCGTGCTCAAGGCCGCCGTGGCTTCGAGCGATACCGATGCCGCCGCGCACGCCCTCCTCGGAGACCTGTACTTCTGTTCCCTGGATACGGACAAGGCCATTGCGGAGTGGCGCAAGGCCCTCGCCATCAACCCCGGCCTTCCTGCGCTTCACCGCAACCTGGGGATGGCGCTTTTGGATTTCAAGAGAGATCCCGCGGGCGCGCTTCCGATGCTTCTGGAGGCTCGCCGCCTCGATCCTGAAGACTCCCAGATCTCGAAAGCCGTGAACCGTCTGAGCAGGGTCCTCCCGGCAGGGGTGAGCGCCCGCGATCTGGATCTCCCCGCCGAGGCCGCGGCCCGGCTTGCCGAGAGCGCCCTGGTGCGATCGGTTCTCGATCCCATTGGCGCCAAGGCCCTGTTTACCGCCGCCAACTTCCCAAAAGCGAAGCAGCCTGATGCGGTTCGTCGCGAGTACATCGAGGTCGAGCTGCAGCGTCAAATGTCGAGGTCGCACATTGGGGCGTGCAAAGAGGCCCTGGCCGACCTGGGGACGCTCGCGGAGAATAAACTCCTGCCATTCACGTTCTCCGGATTTGAGCCCTTCATCAACGCCCCTCACTTTCAGTACTTCATGGCGGAGGTGGAGAGCGCGTGCGGGGCCGGCAAAGATGCGCAGAAGAGGTGGGCCAAAATCGGCAGAACGAAGCAGCCCGGCGATTCGATCGAATACGCCTTCCCGCTCCTGGCGAATTGGAGGTTGGCGGGAAGCGATGCCCAGCGAAACATAGCCGACGCCGTCCAGTCGGTACGAAGCAGGATACCGGCGGACGGATCTCGCATGGACCTGGTCTTCACGCAAGGCGTCCTGCAACTAGCCGCTGGTCAGACCGAAGAGGGCGTGGCCCTGCTCCAGAAGTCCGCGGAAGCGGCCGACCCGCTGGTCCGTTACCTGAGCCTCGTCGCCCTGCGAGACGGGGCTCGCTAGCCACCATGCTCCTCTGCCCCGTGCGCAACTGCCGCTTGCCGCTGGCGCGGGAGGAGCGGCGGCTGCACTGTGAGCGCGGGCATTCCTTCGACGTCGCGCGCAGCGGGTACGTCAATCTGCTTCAGCCGCAAGATCGCCGATCCCGGCAGCCGGGCGACACACTCGCCGCGGTCGCAGCGCGCCGTCGTCTGCATGATCGCGGCGTGACCGAACCTCTGCTCGGCGCGATCGGCGATATGGTGGCCGCATCTGCTTCCGACGTCGTGCTCGATGCCGGCTGCGGCGACGGTTTCTACCTCGGCGCCCTCGCCGGCCAGACCGCCTGCAGCGCACACGGCGTCGATATCTCGATTCCGGCCATCGACGCCGCGGCCCGGCGCTACCGCGAATGCGAGTGGATCGTGGCCAATGCCGATCGCTTCGTACCCTATGCCGACCGCGCGTTCTCCATCGTCCTATCCATCACGGCGCGGATGAATGCCGCCGAGTTCCGGCGCGTCCTGCCCGACAATGGACGCCTGCTGGTCGCCCTCCCCGCCCCGGAGGATCTCATCGAACTGCGCGGAGCCGGCCGCGACCGCACGGCCCGCACCATCGAGACATTCGCGCAAGGCTTCACGCTAGCCGGTCGACACCGCGTGACCACCGCTGCCGATCTCGACGCCGCCGCCGTCCACGACGTCCTGCTCTCGATCTACCGGCCCATGCGGAACGAGCCCGCCCAAGCCACGCGCGTGACGTTCAGTCTCGATCTGTTGCTGTTCCGGGCTACTGGCGCAGCACCGCGAACCGTGCAATCGAGTAACCCAGCGCCGCGCCCATGAACGTGTCCGAGACGTAGTGCGCCCCCAGCGTAAGCCGCGAGAAGGCCACCAGCCCGGCCGCACCGTAGGCGACGTACGGAACCCAGCGGTGGTTCCGGTACCGGCGCGCGATGACGGTGGCGATCGACACCGCCGCGATGGTGTGCCCGGAAGGGAAACTGCCGCTGCCCCGAAGCCAACTGCTCTTGGAATCGAACCAGGTATCGGAAAAGTTCTGGCCGGCAGGGACGGAAACCGGGAACTGTCGGCGGCCCGCGTCCTTCAGGACGGTCGTCACCAGCTCGGAGTCGAGGGCAGCCTCACCAGCCAGCATGGCCGTCTTCCACATCTTCGAGTCGTGTCGGGCCAGCCCCAAGGCCAGCAGCGCCGAAGGAGCGGCGATCATCCCGGCACCTGTGGCCGTTCCCGTGAAAACCTGGTTGAATCCGTGAAACGAGGTCGTCCGCCGAAAGTAAGAAGCCGTGGGAGCGTCCGCCTCCGCGATCAGCAGCGCGGTCACGCCCAAAACGGCAGCCGGCGCGATCCATTTCTTGGGATGCGCGAACTGGCGCGGATAAAGCCAGATCTTCTTCTGATCGCTGAAGAAATTGGAAGGCAGCAGCCTGAGAGAAACAGGCCGGTCGAATTGCGGCGGCTGCGAGGCCGGCGCCGGCTGACCGACCGCCGCCGACCCCGCGAGCAAAAAGGAGAAAACCAGCCCAGCGGAACTCTGCATCCACTTCCAGACTAACTCTAAGTGGGGCAGGCGTCCACGCCTGCCGCGGGTCTCCAGCCCCGCCTACTGTTGCGGCGGCGCTGGCGGCGGCTGCGGCAGCCTGTTCTCCCTTCCGGGATGCATCATCATTGGATGAGGTCCACCCTGCCCGTGCTGCCCCTCGCCGCGCCCATGCTCCTCCCGCATCGCCTTCAGCTTCTCGCGCTGCTCGGGCGTGAGCGCACTGCGCATGGCCAGATGGAAGTCAACGGCACTCTTCTCGAGCGCCATCTGAGCCGCGCCCACCTCCTGCAACGTTCTGTCGATCGCCGCCCGGTCGGGCGTATCCGCCGCCATGAGGCTATGCAGATCGAGCTGCTTTATCTCGAGGTCCGCCCGGTTGCGAATCTCGGCCTTCCGGAAATCAAGCGACTGCTGGCGGATCTTCGCGGCCTGCTCATCGGTAATCCCGATGCGCTTTCGAAGCTCCGGGTTGTCGACCAGGAACGCCAACCCCATGCCCGCCCCGCCCCGGTGGTGCATGCCGCCGTGCATTCCCATTCCCCCGCCCATTCCCATGCCTGGCCCGCCGTCTTCGCCCCGGCCGGCGTGGTGCATCTCGCCCATTGGGGCCATCGGGCCGCCTCCACCGTCCGGGCCATCCGCATCCTGAGGCCCGGGGCCCTGGGCCAGCGCCACCGCCGGTATGATGACTGCCGCGGCCAAAGTAACTGCAAGCTTGTGAATCGTGATCTTGTACATTGTCTGTCTCCGTCTCTTCCTAACCCGGCAGCTGGTGGAAAGACTCGCTCCGAGTTGCCTATATCTAGAGTACGGCGCATCCGTAAAGCCGTCACATGAAAGCTGTAAAGAAGTGTAAAAGCGGGAAGTAGAGCTTTACTTGCTCCCGATCAGGCCACCCGCTCTTTAATTCCTGTAGTCTGTTAGTGGAGGCGCTATGACCCTGAGGAACCTCACCACCCGTGTGGTGATTGTGTTGGGCATCCTGGCCGCGGCCGTTCCCGCGGTGGCCCAGGACGAATTCAAGGAGATCGAGTCCCGCGTCAACGAGTTCACGCTCGCCAACGGCTGGAAGTTCATCGTGCTCGAGCGCCACCAGGCGCCCGTCGCCGCCTTCCTGACCTACGCCGACGTCGGGGCGACGCAGGAAGTGACCGGCTACACCGGCCTCGCGCACCTGTTCGAGCACATGGCGTTCAAGGGGAGCAGCCACATCGGCACCAACAACGCCGCGGCGGAGAAGGAAGCCCTGGCGAAGGTGGACCAGGCCTATTACGCCCTGCGCGACGAACGCCGCAAGGGCGACAAGGCCGACCCGGCGACGCTGAAGCAGCTCGATCAGGATTTCAAGGACGCGCAAGAGGCCGCCGCGGCCTTCGTCGTGCCCAATGAATTCGGCGAGGCCATCGAGCGCGCCGGAGGCCGCGGCCTGAATGCCAACACCTCTTCCGACGCCACCAACTACTTCTTCAGCCTGCCCTCCAACGAGACCGAGCTGTGGTTCTACCTGGAAGGCCAGCGCTTCGGCGATCCCGTGCTGCGCGAGTTTTACAAGGAGCGCAACGTTGTGATGGAGGAGCGCCGCCTGGGCGAGAGCCAGCCGGTCGGCCGTCTGGTCGAAGAGTTCCAGGCCGCCGCCTACAAGGCCCATCCCTATCACGAGCCGGTGGTCGGCCACATGAGCGACCTCGAGAACCTCACGCGCGCCGATGGCGCCGCCTTCTTCAAGAAATACTACGTGCCCAGCAACCTCACCAGCGTGGTGGTGGGCGACGTGACGCCGCAGCGCGTTCGCGAGCTCGCCGAGAAGTACTTCGCCTCGATCCCCGCGGGCCAGAAGGAAGAACCGCTTCGGACCGTCGAGCCGCCGCAGACTGGCGAACGGCGCATCACGCTGCGCCTGCAATCGCAGCGCGTGTTCGTCGAAGGCTACCACAAGCCCGATATCAACGACCCCGATAACGCCGTCTACGAGGCCATCGGCAGCCTCCTCAGCGAGGGCCGCTCCTCGCGGCTCTACCGCTCCCTGGTGCGCGACAAGAAGATCGCCACCACGGCTGGCGGCTTCCCCGGTTTCCCCGGCGAGAAGTACCCGGGGCTGTTCCTGTTTTACGCGTTCACGGCGCAGGGCCACACCAACGCCGAAGTGCAGAAGGCCATCGAGGCCGAAATCGAGCGGCTGAAAACGGAGCCGGTAAGCCAGGAGGAACTGGACGGCGTGAAGCGGAGAACCCGGGCCGGCATCATCGGCGGCTTGGGTGACAACTCCACGCTGGCGCGAACGCTGGCCGCCTACCAGGTGCTGACCGGCGACTGGCGCACCGCGTTCACACGGCTCGGAAAGATGGCGGCTGTCACGCCTGCCGACATCCAGCGGGTGTGTAAGGCGATCTTCGTTTTCGATAACCGCACCATCGCCGAGATTGAGCCGCTCCAGGCGGCGTCCAAGTAGGGAGCTCAAATCATGCGCACACGAATTCTGCCATTCTTCGCCATCCTGTTCGCGCTGGCGGCCGCGGCACAAGAGCCCGCCGCGAGCTATAAGAGCCTGAAGTACCCGGCCCTGAACCAGATCAAAGTGCCCGAGCCGGTGCGCTTCGAACTGCCCAACGGCATGGTGGTCTACCTGGTGGAGGACCACGAGCTTCCCAAGGTCTCCCTGCACGCCACCGTTCGCGTAGGCTCGCGCTGGGACCCGGCCGGCAAGACCGGACTCGCCAGCATTGCCGGAACCGTGATGCGGACCGGCGGCAGCGTTACGCAGAACGGAGACCAGCTCGACGAAGAACTGGACCGCCTGGGCGCGTCGGTCGAAACCGGCATCTCGGAGGACAGCGGTGGCGCCTTTGCGTCGCTGCTGAAAGAGGACCTGGACCGCGGTCTCGCCATCATGGCCGATATTCTTCAGCACCCGGCCTTCCCCCAGGACAAAATCGACCTGGCCAAGATCGCGGTGCGCGACAGCATCGCCCGCCGCAACGACAACCCCAACGGAATCGTTTTCCGGGAGTTCAACCGCGTCATTTTCGGTAAGGACAGCGCGTACGCCCGCATGACCGAGTACGCCACCATCGACTCCATCACGCGCGACGATCTGGTGGCGTTCCACAAGCGGTTCTTCCAGCCGGAGAGCACCATCTTCGGCGCCGAGGGCGACTTCAATGCCTCCGAGATGCGCGCCAGGATCGAGAAAGCCTTCGGCGGGTGGGCGCGCGGAGGAGGGGCGAAGTTCGAGCCCCCGGCGGTCGATGATGCAGCCCGAAGCCGCACCGGCTTCTACTCGATCGACAAGGACAGCATGGAGCAGTCCTGGGTGCTGATGGGAAAGCTCGCGGGCCGGCGCGACGACCCGGACTATTGTGCCCTCGAGGTGATGAACGAGATCCTCGGCGGCGGCTTCGCGTCGCGGCTCTTCAGCAACGTACGCTCGGCGCAAGGCTTGGCCTATTACGTGTTTTCGAATGCGGCCGCCGGATGGGACCGGCCGGGAACGTTCCTGGTGGGAGGCTCCACCAAGCCCGAAACGACCCTCAAGATCTACGGTTCCATCCAGGAGCAATTGCAGAAGCTGGCCGCGAACGGCGCGGCCCCCGATGAACTCGCGCGCGCCAAGGACGGCATCCTGAAGGGAATGGCCTTCGACTTCGATTCCACGCAAAAGATACTCACGCGCATGATGAATCTCGAGTATTACGGCTATCCGCGCGACTACTTGCAGCGCTACCGGGCGGGCATCGAGAAGGTGACCCGGGCGGATGTGGCCCAGGTGGCGAAAAAGTATCTCACGCCCGGGGAGTTCGCGGTTCTCGTCGTGGGCAAGCAAAAAGCGTACGAGGGCCCGCTCTCCTCGCTGGGCGCGGTGACGGCCATCGACATCTCCATCCCACAACCGAAGCAGGAGACGGTCGCGGCCGCGAACCCGGAGGCGGCGGCCAGGGGGAAGGAGCTGATGCTGGCGGCCCGCGCCGCCATGGGTGGCAAGGAACTCATGAAGGTGAAGGACGTCACCATCACGGCCGATGCGGTCATGTCCACGCCCCAGGGCGACGTCTCCCTCAAGACCGAATCGACCATGAGCCTCTCCGGCAAGATGCTAAATAAGATACAGTCCGCCATGGGCGAGATGACGGTGGGCTACGACGGCCAGGCGGGCTGGATGGGAATGGGAGGCCAGACGCGCCCCATGCCCGCCTCGCAGACGGGCGAGCTCAACGCCTCCATGTTCCGCCAGTCCATCGCGCTCCTGCAGAACTTCGACAAGCCCGGATACACGGTGCAGGCGCTTGGCCCGGCCCAGATCGAGGGCAAGTCAACCGAGGTCGTCGCGGTGAGCGAGGCGGCAAGTTCGCTCCAGCTGAAAGTCTTCATCGAGCCGGCGACCAACCTGATCGTGATGAAGCGCTACACAGCGGCGCTGATGGGCCCGCCGACGGAGACCGAGGAGTTCTACTCGGATTATCGCGCCGTCCAAGGCGTCCAGATGCCGTTCCGGATCATTACCAGGCAGGGCGGCAAAGTAGGCGCCGACATGACCGTAACCGACGTAAAAGTGAACCCGGGCGTTCCCGAGGCCTGGTACAAGCTCCCGACGACGGCCAAATAAGGCCGGCCGGCCGCGTGGGGCAGGCGTCCACGCCTGCAGCGGGTCTCCAGACCCGCCGGATCGTGTCACTTGCGCGTGAACAGCGCTAGCGTAACTCCCGGCCGCAGGTCGTAGAAGCGGACGAACTGGTAAGCCGGGCCGAGCCGGTCTTTCAGGTCCCACGACTGATCCTTCGAGCTGATCACCACCGGCGCCGTGGTGTCGATGACCCGGCCCCAGTAACCCACGCTCTTGTAGTCCCGCAAATACCACGGCAGCGGCCAGTATTCCGGCGCGACAACCGCGATCGCCAGCTTGACGCCGCTGTGCGTGCGCGCGGCTACGGCCTCAACCTCATGCAACAGGAGGTTGACCTCGCGTGTGGTTTGCATGTACACGTAGGGCTCGGTCTGGTCGTCGTAGTGCACGAAGTTCAGATCGATGGTCTGGTAAACGAGCACGATCGCCAGGCCGCACCCCAGCAGCCAGAGCCTCCGCTCGCGCTCCCAGAGACGCACCGCGCCGGAGCCGCCGGCGATGGCGGCCGGAACAATGAAGTTCAGCGCCAGCCACGGCTCTTTGTAAGGAATCAGCGTGTAGACCGCGAACAGGCCGGCGGCCCAAATGCCGGCGAAGGCCGCGAAGCTGCGGGGCCGGGTCCACACCGCGACGACACTGCCCACCACCGCCACCAGCAGCAGCGGCCACTCCTGCCGCCCGATCCACGTAAGGTACGCGTACTTCGGGAAAAACTCCATGCTGAACCCGGTCCGGGTCCAGATCGTAAACGTCTCCAGGGAGTCGCGAAGCCCCTTCATGTTTGTGAAGAACGACGAATAGAGCACCACGTACACCGCGCCGAACACAACCGCGCTGAGCAGCCAGTAATTTCTGGCGGAGCCCTGCCAGTGGAACGGCGGCGCGGCCGGGCCGCCTTCTTTCATCCGCACCCAAACACGCTGCACCGCGACGGCAATCGCCAGCACCACCAGCGAGACCAGCGCGGTCTCCTTGGTTGCGAACAGAAACGCCGCGGCCAGGGCGGCAATCGGCAAGTACCCGGGATCGGACCGCTTCCATGCCTCCCACCCGCACACCGCGATCGCCAGCGTGAAGAAGACGAACAGCATCTCGTGGATGAAGTAACGCGAGTAGAAAATGGCGCCTGGGGAAATGGCGATGAGAACCGCCGCGACCAGCGCCTCGCGTTTGCCGACGAGGCGCCGCATCCACAGCACCAGCGCCACCGTGGCGATGCCAAAAATGGCGGCGATGACACGGATAGCGACATCGCTCAAGCCGTCGCCGTGGAAGAAGCCATTTACGCGGACCACCAGCAGCGCCAGGTAATAGAGCGCCGGCCCGTGATAGTTGGCGGGGTCGTAGTGGTAGTAGCCCTCGTGCAGCAGCCGCGCCAGGAAAACTCCGTTGACCCCCTCGTCATGGTGTATCGGCTTCAGCCCCAGATCATAGAATCGCAGCAGCGCTCCCGCCACCAGGATGGCCGCGGCGGCGATCCACCACACGCGTTCCCGCAGTTCCGCGGGCGGCGCAGGCCGCGCCTCCGCTGTCTTCACCGGTGTCGATTTCCGCGTGCTCTGAGGCTGGCGTTTCGTGGCTTTCAAACACCAATTCTAACCAAGCCGGAACCGAGCCGCGACGTCATCCGTACCGAGCCGCGACCGCAAGGGAGCGGTCTACGCCGTGCGAGTTGCGGGGTAGTCCTTCGGCATGGAGATCCAGGCGCCGATATACACCAGCACCACCAGACCTCCGGTCACGAGCGTCGCCGCGATCCAGAGGATCCGCATCAGCGTGACATCCATGTTGAAGGAGCGCGCAAAACCCGCGCACACGCCGGCGAACATCTTCTGATCGATGGGACGGCTGAGCGGTTTTCGTGGAATCCCCGCGCCTGGTTGCCCGGGCACGGCGGACTTGCCGCACTTAGGGCAGAACAAGTGAGCGTCCTCGAGTTGGTTGCCACATTGTGTGCAGTACATTTTCCGTCCTCCTATTTAGAAGACGAGCCCGCCTTGACGCTTGTTCCCGCCGAGACCTTGCCAAGGACGACGGCGCGGCGGGCGCCGGTCGCGGACGGCACATTCGAGGGATGCCCGTGCCAGGTCTGAAACGCAAGAACCGCAAACGCCACCGCCTCCTTGGCGTCCACGTCCATATCGTAGTCGGCGGAGGTGCAGACGGCCACCCGTGGCAGAAATGCCGCCAGGTGCTTCCGGATCTCGGGATTGTGTGCGCCTCCTCCGGAAACGATCAACTCGTCTACGGGCATCCGGGGCCGGACAAATCGCGCGATGCCCTCGGCGACGGCAGCGGCGGTCAGGGCGGTGGCGGTGGCGATCAGGTCCTGCAACGGCAGCCCGGTCGAAACCAGACGCGCGACGAACGCCGGACCGTACTGCTCGCGCCCGGCCGATTTGGGAGGCTTGAGACGGTAGTAGCGGGCAGAGAGCAGTTCCTCGAGCAACGCGCGGTTCACCTTCGAGCAGTGGGCGATCCAGCCATTGCGGTCGTAGCGGCTGCGGCCCTGGGTGAGCCGCTCGACCAGCGCGTCGATGACCATGTTGCCCGGGCCGGTGTCGAAGGCGATTACGTCCCTGGGCTTGGCGCCTGGCGGAATGCCCGTCAGGTTGGCGATGCCGCCGATGTTGAGCGCCACCCGCCCCAGCCGCAGGTGGCGGTAGAGGCGGTAATCGACTATGGGGACCAGCGGCGCCCCCTGCCCGCCCGCCGCAATGTCGCGAGTCCGGAAGTCTGAGATCACGGGAATGCCTGTCCGCTCGGCAATCACCGCCGCTTCTCCGATCTGGAACGTGCTCGCAACCTGGCGCCGCAGGAAGCTCACCGGCGCGCCCTCGTGGAAGATCGTCTGGCCGTGGCAGCCGATCAGCCCGATCGAATCGAGCGCGATCCGCTTGCTTTCGCAGAGTCGAATCACGGCTTCCGCATATAACTCCCCCAGCAGGAAATTCAGCCGGGAAATGGTCGCGGTGTGCGTGGCGGCATTCGACACCCCGAGCAGGGCCTCGCGCACGCGCGGCGGGTAAGGCGCGGAGTGGAACGCCACCAGCGTCAATTTGTAGCGGTTCCCGATGTCCACGATCGCGACGTCGATTCCGTCGAGAGAAGTCCCACTCATGATGCCCGCGACCCGCATTGAAGACACCCTGCCTTTCGTAGGAGTCTACACTATTGGCAGCCGCGGCGCGGGCCGCGGCTGCCAATAGCTGTCAGCCATCAGCTATCAGCCATCAGCTAAGGCCTGCCGAACGCGGGCGTTCGTGGCGCTGAGAGCGGCCGAAGGCCGCGATCCGAGGGCTGAGAGCTGACAGCTGATCGCTGATAGCTGCGCCATTAGCGGCGCCTTGCGCCGCTAATGGCGCCTCAACTCCTCCTGGATCTCGGCCAGCAGGCGCAGCGCCTCCACCGGACGCAGCTCGTCCACGTTCAGGTTGCGAATGCGCGAGGCGATTTCGTAGTTGACGGGCTCGAACAGCGAGATCTGCACCGGCTCCGTGCGCGCCCCGGGCGTGAGCTCGCCCGTGACCTCGTGCTCGGTCTTTTCGTGCAGCGCCAGCACCTGCCGCGCCCGCTCGATCACGCTGGCGGGCAGCGCCGCCAGCCGCGCCACCTCGATCCCGTAGCTGCGGTCGGCCGCGCCGGGCTCCACGCGGCGCAGGAAAATGATCTGGTCCCCGGCCTCCTTCACCGTCACGCGAAGATTGCGCACGCCTTCCATCTGCTCGGCCAGCTCGGTCAGCTCATGATAGTGCGTCGCGAACAGGGTCTTCGCGCGGACGTGGTCGTGTATGTGCTCGATCACCGCCCAGGCCAGCGCCAGCCCGTCATAGGTGGCCGTCCCGCGACCAATCTCGTCGAGCACGATGAGGCTGCGCGGCGTCGCCGTGTTGAGAATCGCGGCCGTCTCGGTCATCTCCACCATGAAGGTGGACCGGCCGCGCGACAGGTTGTCCGAGGCGCCGATGCGCGTGAAGACGCGGTCCACCAGCGGCAGCAGCGCTTCCTCCGCCGGGACGAACGATCCCATCTGCGCCAGGATCGAGATCAGCGCAACCTGTCGCAGATAGGTCGACTTGCCGCCCATGTTGGGACCCGTGATGACGGCGATGAACTCGGACGTCGAGTTGAGGTAGAGGTCGTTGGGGATGAAGCGCTCGGCCTCGCGCTCCGCCAGCTTCTCGACTACCGGGTGGCGCCCGCCCGCGATGCGCATCTCGCCCGATTCGGAAAAACGCGGGCGGACGTAGCGCTGGCGCACCGCCACTTCGGCCAGCGCCGCCGCCACGTCGAGCTGAGCGATCGCGCCCGCGCTGTCCCGTATGCGGACGGCATTCGCCGCAGCCAGCGAGCGCACCTCGGCGAAGATGGTCTTCTCGAGATCGAGGATCCGCTCCTCCGCCTCGAGCACCTTGCCCTCGAGTTCCTTCAGCTCCGGCGTGGTGTAGCGCTCGGCGTTCACCAGCGTCTGTTTGCGTTCGTAATCGGCCGGAGCCAGATGCTGGTTGGCCTTCGAAATCTCGATGTAAAAACCGAATATGTTATTGAACCGGACTTTGAGCGAGGTGATGCCGGTACGAGTCCGCTCGCGCGCCTCGATTTCGGCGATGTAGCGGCGGCTGTTCTGGCTGAGGTCGCGCAGCTCGTCCAACTGCGGGTTGAACCCGGCGCGAATCGTGCCGCCGTCCGCCAGGGTCACCGGAGGCTCGGCGGCGATGGCGGCGAGAATCTTATCGCGCACCTCGGCCACTTCGTCCAGCCCCTCGGCGACGCCCTGTGTCCGCGGCGTCTGGGCCGCGAGGATGAGCTCCTTCAACCGGGGCACTTTTGCCAGCGAGCGGCCCAGAGCCAGCACCTCGCGCGGCCCCGCGGTCCCCAACGTGACCTTGGCGAGCAGCCGCTCCAGGTCCTGGATCTCGCCCAGCGTCTGCCGCAGCTCGTTTCGCAGGATGGTGGCTCGCGCCAGTTCCTCGACCGCGTCCAGCCGGTCCTCGATCACCTGGCGGCTGAAGGCCGGGCGCAGCATGCGCGCGCGCAGCAGGCGGCCGCCCATGCCGGTCAGGGTCTGGTCGAGAACTCCGGCCAGCGTCGCGTCCTTGGCGGAGCCCAGATCGGCGGCGAACAGCGGCTCCACCAGCTCGAGGTTCCGCACCGTCACCGCATCGAGAATCATATCGTCGCTGCGCTCGAAGAAGAACGGAGGTGAGAGGTGTCCCAGCGCCGATTTCTGGGTGTCCTTGAGGTAGTGCAGCACCGCGCCGGCCGCGCCCACGGCCAGCCCCCGGTGCGTGAGGCCGCACCCATCGAGAGCCCGCAGCTTGTAGTGCTCCTTCAGGCTCTGCTCGGCATGGTCGAAGCCGAAGACCCAGCCCTCCACTTCCGTTCGCAGACAGGCGCCCGCCGCCAGCGCCGTTTCCGCGGCCGCCAGCACTTCGCGCGCGCCGAGCTGCTCGAGCGCGGCGGGAACCTCCGCTGCGTCCATCTCGGTGGCGCGGAACTCACCGGTCGAGACGTCGACATAGGCCAGCCCCGCACGCGGGCCGCTTACGGTGACCGCCGCCAGGTAGTTGTTTTCGTGCGAGCGCAACAGCCCCGGCTCGGTGGCGGTGCCCGGCGTGACCACGCGCGTCAGCTCACGCTTGACCAGCTTCTTGGCGAAGCGCGGGTCCTCCATCTGGTCGCAGATCGCCACGCGGTAGCCGCGCTGCACGAGGCGCGCCAGGTAGCCGTCCGCGGCATGGTAGGGCACGCCGCACATGGGGATGGCCTGCCCCTTCTCCTTGTTCCGGGAAGTCAGCGTGATCTCGAGCTCGCGCGCCGCGGTCACGGCGTCTTCGTAAAATAGCTCGTAAAAATCGCCCAGGCGGAACATCAGCAGGGCGCCGGGGACTTGCTGCTTGATGGAATGGTATTGCCGCATGAGCGGCGTCGAGGCGTCAGAACTCACGCGGCGCACCCTCGGCGCGCATTCCAGTTGAGCGGTTTCCGTTTCATGCGGCGGGCTCCCGAGAAACATTATGGCACCGCGCGCGCCCGGGCCGGCCAACCATGGCGCGTGGGTTCCTGTTGCACTTTTTTGTTTGTCGCCTTTGTTGCGCGGGGCCGGACCCGGATGGGGTGTCGAACGCGACGAACAGTGATGAACGCGAATTGCGTGGTTGGCGATGTTCCCGGCACGCCGTCCGTCTGTGGGACCAGG
>CAZBQQ010000058.1:0-2262 GCA_964493965.1 uncultured Solibacteraceae bacterium | reverse complement strand
CGCGAATTGCGTGGTTGGCGATGTTCCCGGCACGCCGTCCGTCTGTGGGACCAGGCTCATAGTGAACTTTCTGCTTTCGGCATTTTTGTGCCGCGCGCCGCAGGGGCCGGCAGGTGCCGTGTCGAAAACGGCGAAAAGTGACGAACGCGAATTGCGTGGTTCGCGGTGCTGAAGACATGGCCCCACCGACACGAGGGTAACTTAGGGCGGATTGTTGTCAAGGCACCGGAATTCGCAAGCGATTGAAGTGCGGGCAAATCGAGAAATACAATTGGAGTGATCGAGACGGGAAACGGCCGGTGTTCCGGTTCAGATGGAAATGGAGAGAGCGTTCTCCCAGTAAGGTAATGGAGAGAACGTATGAAGAAACAACGGAAGCACTACACGTGGGAAGAGAAAGTCGCCATCGTGAGGCGGCATTTGCTGGACAAGGAGCCCATCTCGAAGCTGTGCGATGAAGCGGGACTCCAGCCCACGGTCTTCTACCACTGGCAGAAGGAGTTCTTCGAGAACGGGCACTTGCCTTCGAGCAGAAAACACGCCCCAACCATTCTGCCGAGCAGGAGCGCATCGCCTACCTGGAGAGGAAGATCCAGACCAAGGACGAGGTCCTGGCCGAGTTGATGGCGGAGCACGTCGCGCTAAAGAAGGGAGACTGGGGAACTCCGACCGGGGTCTGGGTTCCGCACGACACACGGGATCACATCGTGGATTTCGTCCTTGGCGTCTACGCCGCCAAAATGGTAAAGTTGCCTATCCGAACCGCCAACCCATGGGGTTGTCCCCAAACGCATAGATTGATCTGTTCTGCAAGCCGTCGCACAGGGTAGGCGCAGAGGTAGGTAGTTCCCAGGATTTGCCGGCGTGAACACAACTCCGCCTTTGAGAGGAAGACGTGCCAACAGTCAAAGAGATTTCTGCCAATCTGCCGAAGCGACTACCGGGACGTAAGTATGACCGGCGGTTCTTCTTTGCGATGACCTTGCTGCTTGTGGCGGTCGTGGCGATTGGGTTTGGGCCGACGTACTACCTGTCGGGTGTTTTTCGAGCTCCCCTGCCGTCGCGGATTGTGCATATTCATGGGGCGGTCTTCAGCACCTGGATGATTCTGCTTGTAGTGCAGACGGGCCTGATCTCAGCCAAGCGGGTTGACTGGCACCGCAAGCTCGGCGTGGTGGGATTTCTGCTGGCTTGCGGAATGGTCGTAACCGTGGTGCTGACTGCCGCGGATTTTGCGCGGCGGGCGAAGGCCGCCCCGAACTCCGAGGCGCTGCTTACGCTTCTCGTCGTGCCCTTTACCGATGCTGTCTCATTCGCCGTGCTTGCTGGGTTTGCCTACGCGCAGCGAAAGAATGCGGCGGCGCACAAGCGACTGATTATCATCGCCACTGCCGGAATCACCAGGGCGGCGCTGGTTCGCTGGCACGTTCCGATTCTGTTTCAACATCAGCACGCAGCCTATACTGCGACCTATGTCTTTCTAGTGCTGCTGGCCGCATACGATCTTTGGTCCACACACAAGATTCATCGCGCGACGATTTGGGGCAGCGTGTTTCTTATTCTTATGGGACAGATCGGCCGCTTCATTGGGCCTACTGCGCCTTGGCATGCCTTTGCACATTGGGTGCAGAATTTGGGCATATGAACTTCATTCAGGTTTGGAGTTACCGGCGCTTGATAACGAACAGGACGTAACGAGCCACCGCGCTGGTGCACGAGCTGTTTCTCAAACTGGTGGATGCGAACGATGTGGATTGGAAGGATAGGGCGCACTTCTTCGCGGTTTCCGCCAATATGATGCGCCGCATCCTGGTGGACCGGGCTCGCGCTAAAGAGGCTGCGAAACATGGCGGAGGCGCTTTACTCTTGAATCTTGACGACGCCCCGGAGCTCGCTGCCTCGTCTAAGGATCGCGAGATGGTCGCAATCGACGATGCGCTCGAAGTGCTCCGAAAGGTGGATCCGCGCAAGGCGGAACTGGTTGTGCTCCGCTTTTTCGGTGGCCTCACCGTAGAGGAAACGGCAGAAGTTCTGAAAATTTCCGCTCAAAGTGTGATGCGTGATTGGAAAATGGCCAGAGCCCGGCTGACAGCCGAGCTCGCAAAGTGAGGGCGGGAAGGGCAACTGCCGCTGCCAGAGCAATCTGGGCGACGGCAGAGCGGGCTACGGGAGGGGTGTGCAATAGACCCACCGATTCCGTCTCGCTACGTGCAGTGCTCCGTCCGGATTGCTCCCGGATCACGCACTATCCGGACATCGAGC
>CAZBQQ010000057.1:0-29136 GCA_964493965.1 uncultured Solibacteraceae bacterium | reverse complement strand
CAGCCTGCGCGGCGGTTGAACTACTTCAGCGTGAATTCAATCGACTCCGAGAACGCCGCGCCCCGCACCCGGTAGCCGCCCGGCCCTTCTCGCGGACCGCTGTAGTCCGACCACACCGCCTGGGCAATATACCGCACCCCGCGACGCCCCTGCCACCCCGCGGTTGGCAGCGTCAGATTCTCCCCCGCCTTCACCGTCAGGGCCAGACCGCTCGCCTGCACCGCCGGCGCCAGCCTCACCTGTTCCCACTGCAGCGGAGGCGACGTGTAGCCCGGCACCTCTACCGGAAACTCCGCCACTCTCACTCCCGCCCACTGCTCGGGCTCGCCCCGCGCGATAAAGCGCGGGTCCCCCAGACTCACCGGCTCCTTGCCGATGTTGGCGACGCCCCACTGGAAACGATTCTCCCGCGGCTCGTACGCCACCACCGTCCGGATCGCACACACCGGACTGTTGGTCAGCCCGCCGTGAATCCCGTTCAACTGCTCCAGCAGTGGCCGAAGCTGGTTCAGCGCGGGAACGTTACGGCTGGTGAACGACTTCTCCATCCGCGTCTCGCCCTGCTGCAGCTTGACGGTCAACAGGCTCACGTTGGGCCCGCCCCCGGCCGGCGGCGGCAACTCCTCCAGGCGCACCTGCTGCGTCAACCGCAGCACTATCCCGAACGTCTCGGCGGGAAGCTGGCCCTGAAACAGGCCGATCGCCTCGCCCGCCCGATCGGCATCCGAGCGGTGCTTCTCCAGAACCGCCGACCCCTCCGCGCTGTCCAGCTTCAGCACCCATTCCCGTTCATGTACCCCGGGGCCCAACTCGCGCCCGCCATAGGATGAGTACTCCAGCTTGTATCCCTGGCCCGAAACGGCGGCGGTGCTTGTCATAATGCCTCCTCGAAACTCGTTTCCGGCGGCCCACGCCGCGCAGGCGAGCAGCACGATAAAACACAGCGCTTTGCGCCTCGCCCCGCCCTCCAGTGTCGCCCCCACCAGTCCTCTCAAACGGCTTCGTAGGTGTACGACTTGCCCGTTTTCGTCTGGACCATACTGGCGAAATGCTTGCACACCGTCTTGAAGTGCCTCTTCTTAACCTTGGTCATGTTCTGTCCCATGATCGAATCCGCGTCGATCCCATTCACCGCGCCATCGCTGTTGAGCGACGTGTCCAGGTCCGCTCCAGCGTATTCGTCCGGGTTCCCTAAGTGGTGCCCGAATTCGTGCGCCGGGGTCGGCACGTCGGGGTCATCGAGAAACCAGAGTGCGGAGTTGGCCCGTATATCGCCATCCGCGATGATCAGCATCCCGGTCGCAAAAGTGGTCTTCTCCGTGAACTGCGCCTTCGTCTTCACCGAGTATTTGCAACAGGCGCCCGCACTGCTGCGGCATTCCTTGCGCTTGATGGGGAACTTGCCGGTCCAGGTGCTGTTGATGGTATCGCGCCACTTGTCGATCTTCGCCTGCTTTGTGCCCACGGTCCAGTCGGTGAAGTTCTCCGGCCAGTTGCCGCCATACTGGCACACGTACGAGGTGCCGCTTTTGTAGAAGCCGACGCACACGTTGTTGCTGTCGTCCAGCACGAAAGTCGCCGGCAGATCCTGCCATGCCGCGCCGTCCCAATATTTGTGCGTCGTCCCGACCAGCTTCATCCAGCGGTACCCCGGTCCAAACATAGTGAACGAACCGCCCGTGGCGGCGGGGACAGCCGCACCCAGTTTCACGACCGAGGCCCCCCAGCCTTTCACAAACTCGATGTCGCTCTCGATCTTGATGACGTAGTCCTCCGCCGACAAATCGAAGTGCGCGTAGCCGGAAGCATAATGCGTCTTGGGAAGCGTGGGAACGAACTTCAGCTTCAGCGGCGTGGGAGTCACCTTCCCCTCCGCCTCTGCGTTCACCGGTTGTTCCTCCACGTAATGGCCGCTTTTCTGCGGCGGCAGCACGTCCAGAACCTGCCAGCTGTGCGAAAAGCTGTTGCCTCTCACCGGCTCGGTAAAGTTGGTCACCGGGGTGCCCGGATTGGCGTACACCACGCTGATCGCTACGGTCTCGCCATCCGTCCAGTTCTCCGTCGTCCCGCTGGTCACGGCCGTTTCGCTGCACCACGCCTCCGGCTGGTTCCAGCGGATCGTGAGCAGGCGCCGTGGGGTGCTCGAGGGAGGGCATGGTGGCTTCGCACTCGGGGACGGGTTCGGACATTGCGGGGGAACCGTTTGTGGCGAGGATCCTGAAAAACACATGACCGCGTTCTCCTCCTGCTGCCGCTAAGCTAAGAACCGCTTCAGAAAGGCGGTCGCAGCTTCCCGAAGCCGCGCGGCTTTCTTGTCGGGCTCCTCCAGGGTCTTGTCGTTTAGAATATCAGCCGCCCACTTGAACTGCGGATCGCCATCGAACCCGGCGCCCAGAAAGAACATCAGGCACACATAGAGAATCACGCCCGGCTCCGTGGTCAGGCCGGTGCGGCGCGCGCCCGCGACGCCTCGCCGGATCAGGACTCGCAAAGGCTCCCTGCCCACGGCTTCCACCTTCTCCGGATACAGCATGGTCAGCCGGTGCAGCATGTAGTCTTCGAAGTTCGACGCGCCGGAGCCGACGTAGCCTTCCGGCCGCTCTTCAGGCAGCGCAGAGAGCGTCCGGTTCAGGTACTCGTTGTTGGGCCCGGCGGTTCGGATGGCGAATTCGCCGACCTGCCGGTAAAGCGCGTCGATGCGCGCCGACTCGTCACCCAACTCCCGGTTCCCCAGCGCGGCGGCCGCCCACGGTAGCTGCGGGTCCTGATCGAAGCCGCTGCCCAGCATCAGCATCAGCTCAAGATACAGCCGCACGCTGCGTTCGCCTTGAAGACCGTAGGTTGCGGCCCGCTCACGCCCGCTCTCTACCACCTTGGTCAACGCCTCGTCCCCCATCGCCTCGCAGTGCTTCGGAAACTTCTTCTTCAGGTGCTCGGCCACGCGGGCCTCGAAGCTTCGGACGGCCTCCGCCTCGAATACGTCCATCTGTTCTTTTCGGATGATCAACATCAGGCGCCTCCCGCCGGACTCTCCCCCAAGCGCTGCTTGTAGACACCCCCTACGCAGCGAAAACCCAGAAGCTCGTAAAACCGTCCCGTACGCTCAGCCCGCGTCCCGCTCGATATGGCCAGGCAGATCTCCCGAACGCCCCGTGCCTCAGCCCACTCGCGGAAAGCCCGCACCAGTCCGGCCGCGGCGGCCGTGGAGCGGTGTGCCTGGTGGACGAAGAACACCGTGTCGCACGCCACTTTTTCGTCGCAGAAGAAGTAATCGGAAACGTAGCCGCCCAGCATCCCGATGACGGCGCCTTGGTCCTCCGCCACCAGAGCGCAGTGGCTTTCCGGATGCTCGATGTGGCTCAGGATGAAACGGCGCACCTTCTCGCAGTCGAAGGGCAGGAAAGCGTAGGCGCTCTCCCGGTGCATCTGGGATCCGAGCGAGATGGCGGCGGACACGTCGTGCCCGCTGGCAGGCCGGATGTTCACGTTTGACACATCTCCTTTCCCTAGGCGATCTCTTCCTCGGTTCGCACGAGTGCGCCGCGCTCCATGCGGAACCGCAGCGCCCGCTTGGGTTCTTCCGCCTCCAACAGGTACGCCGTTACCGGGCCGAAAAGCGCCGCGGCTTCCCCGCCGTTACAGATCGGCAGGTAGGTGCGGAGGACACGCGGATCGTAGAACCTGAAGTACATGGGGTTGCCGCCCTCGTCATACACCATCAAGAATCTCCGAAAATGCTGCCGCATGGACCGCAGATCCTCACCGCTCAACGCAAAGATGCCCCAATGGTTGCCCCACCCTTCGCGCAGAACCCAATCCGCCACTTCCGAGTTGGCTTCCAGTCGCACCAGGTACGGCGCGACCTCCGCAAGGTCGGGCTTCAGATCGCCGCGGTACAGGCACTCGGACTCCACTTTGAGACGGTACAGCTTCTGCGGCAACTCGGGGACGGATGCGCCGTCCAGCACGACAAAGACGTTCATCGTCTTGTCCGCAAACAGATACGTCCCGAATTTTTCGGCCATGTTCCCTATCGTCCTATGCCTGCCTCACGGGCAGGCGTCACTAGTGCGGTCAAGTGGGACAGAAAGGCGCGCCGCTTTCCGCCGCCTGCTTTAGCACCACCGCCTGGGAGCTGTAGGAAACTGGCGTGGGGGGCGGCGGAGGAGGCGGCAGAGGCGCCTTGTCGCCCGGCTTCGCGGTGTCGGCCTCCTTTGCCTCCTTGGGCGCCGTCGGCGAGCTCCCCGCGCCCGAGCCTGCCGCACCGCCACTGTTGATCATCACCATCGTCCCCTTGATGGAAATGCCGGCAGGGTTGAGGTTGATGAAATTGCCGCCCACCTTCAGGGTCAGGTTCGTGCCACTCTCGATCACCAGGTTCATGCCGGCTTTCAGGTGAATCTCAGTTCCCGCATCGACGGCGTAGTTCTGTCCGGTCTTGATCTGGATGTTCTGTCCCGCATTGAGCGACACCGTACCCTCGACCTTCTCATTCTGGTCGCCCTTCACGTGCAGGTGCTTGTCCTGTTTGACCAGCTCGAGCTGGTCCGCCCCCACAATCAGGTCGCTCTCACCGCCCACGGTCTCGAAGCGGTCGGCCTTCACACGGATGTCGAGGTTCTTCTCGCTGTTGACGAAGACCTGCTCGCTGCCCTTCTTGTCCTCGAACCGGATTTCGTTGAAGCCGCCGCCGCCCTTGGACGAATAGGACTTGAAGGTGCTCTTCGTCATCTCGGCCGGCAACGCGTACGGCGGCATCTGGACGGCGTTGTAGACGCTGCCGGTGATGAGCGGCCGGTCCGGATCGCCCTCCAGGAAGCTGACCACCACCTCCTGGCCGATCCGCGGATGCCACACGCCTCCCCAACCTTTGCCCGCCACGGGTTCCGCCACGCGGATCCAACAGGAGCTGGACTCATCGAGCGTGCCAAGGCGGTCCCAATGGAACTGCACCTTCACGCGCCCGTACTTGTCGACGTAGATCTCTTCGCCCGCGGGGCCTACCACCACCGCCGTCTGCGTACCGTGAATGAGCGGCTTGGGAGAGACGCGTGGAGGCCGGAACGGCACCGTCGCCTTGATCGCCGTGAAGGTGTTCTTGTATGTGGAGTCCGTGTCGCTGCCGGCGCCGGAATAGAAGCCGCCTTCCTCGCCGTGGTGCGCGATGTGGGTCAACACGTAGCTGTCGTTCTGGTCCTGGTGCTCGTAGCCGTAGAGTTCGAACTTAAAGCCCGACTCCAGGGTGCGGCAATCGCTCTCGCCGAAAAACACAGTGTGGACGGATTCCTGTTCCTCGATGCGGGTTTTGGCCAGCGTGTCGCCGTCGCCGCGATTATCGTAAATGCCGGGATAATCGTAGATCTCGAAGCGGTGGTTGCCGCCCTGATTGATCGAACTGTCCACCCGCGCGTCGAGCCGGGTGGACGGAGTTTCGAAATTGTAGTCGCAGACCGCGAACTTGCCCGCCCGCATCTCCTGTTCCTGCTTCCAGCCATACACCACGTCTTCGTCGTGCCGCATCTCGAGCATGGCGCTGCGGTCGAACATCACGCGCGACACATCCGGACAGGGCGGGTGCACGGAGGGGACGTCACCCATCACCAGCGTGTGCTTTCCATTCTCGTGCTTGAAGAAGTAAAAAATGCCCTCTTGTTCCATGAGCCGCGACACGAAATTGAACGCCGTCTCGCGGTACTGAACGCAGTACTCCCATGTCGGGTATGTCTTCTGCGTCTGAACCGAAAAGTCCTTAAAACCGAAGTCCGTGAAGACCTTCTGCACGATATCCACCACGGTCATGTTCTGGAAGATTTTGCAGTCGGCGGTGCGGGTGAGGAACCACAGCCACGGCACCACCTCGGCCTGATAGTGGTACAGGCGTGTCTCGCCCGGCAGCTGAACGAAGCGGCTCACGTACCCGTTGAAGTAGCGGGCGCTATCCGTGACGGCGAGCCGCACCGAGAAGGTCACGTTCTTCCCGATGATGTCATCGAAGCTGACGCCGGAGTCCTCTGACAGCAGGTCCAGATGGTAATGGAACAGCTCCGAAATGCCATCCTCGCCGCTGAAGGAGCGCAGCAGGAACTTGTCGTCGCCCAGCGAAGTCAGGAGGTTCAAAAACCGGCGCTGTTCGGTCCACTCGGGCATATCAGCCTCCAATCAGCACGGTCGGGCATCCCATAGAGATGTTGTTCGAAGGTCCGACCGCTTCGAGGATAGTGTCGCCCTGCCGCGCCGCGGGAAGATTGTCGATCATGACGGTGGCCGAGCCGGTGATGACGACTCCCGGGCCGTGCGGCGGAACCGGCAGCGGCGTGGTGCACAAGTGAATATCCGCCCCCGCGCTGGCGCCCGAGATCATACTCGACATCGACGCCAGCATCGAGGCCTTGACGGCCTGCTCGGCCGCGTACGCCGCCGGCGCTCCCGGAGTGCCGGCCGCGGCGGCGGTCGCGGCCTCCGCCGTCTGGATCGCGGTCTGCGCCACCTGCTGCGCCGCCTGAAGCCCCGCCACCGCCGCCAGCGGGACCCCGCGCCATGCCGGCAGGAACCCGATCATGCAGGTCAGGCTGCCGGGACCGGGCATCAACACGGGCGGCAGCGGGTGCGACACCGGATCCGTAGGTCTGGCAGCCGCAGGCATAGTTACCCTCCTCCTCGAACACAGCGTACTCCAAAACCCTATGCGTACACGAACTTCCCGTCCTCCCCCACGCCAACATGGATCGCCTGCACCTTTGTCCCCTCGGCCATCCACGCCAGCAACTGCCGCGAGACTTCCGGAAGCAGCGTGTTGGTCAGAATGTTGTCCACGTTGCGCGCGCCGCTCTCGACTTCTGTGCAGCGCCGCGCCACCTCGCTCACCAGGGCGTCATCGTATGCCAGCTCGATCTTGTGGTTCTCCATCAGGCGGCGCTTGATTTTGCCCAACTTCAGCACTACGATCTTTTTCAAATTCTCGTCCCGAATCGGGTAATACGGGATGATCACCATGCGGCCCAGAAACGCAGGCTTGAAGATTTTGTTCAGCTCCGGCTTTAGCGCCTTGACCAGCCCTTCGGGCGACGGCATCGTCTCCGGGTCCGCGCAGAGCTTCATGAACGTGTCGGTAGCGGCGTTGGTGGTCAGGATGAGGATGTTGTTCTTGAAGTCGATTTCGCGGCCCTCGCCGTCCTCCATCATTCCTTTGTCGAAGACCTGGTAGAAGAGCTCCAGCACGTCCGGGTGGGCCTTCTCGACCTCGTCCAGAAGCACCACCGAATAGGGCCGGCGGCGCACCGCTTCGGTCAGCACTCCGCCCTCCCCGTAGCCCACGTATCCGGGAGGCGATCCTTTCAGGGTCGAGACCGTGTGGGGTTCCTGAAACTCCGACATGTTGATGGTGATCATGTTGTGCTCGCCGCCGTAGAGCAGGTCGGAAAGCGCCAGCGCGGTCTCGGTCTTGCCAACGCCGCTCGGCCCTACGAGCATGAAGACGCCCACGGGCTTGTTGGGATCGTCCAGGCTCGCGCGCGAGGTCTGTATGCGTTGGCTGATCAGTTCCAGCGCGTGGTCCTGCCCGATCAGCCGCCGCTTGAGGATCGACGGCAGCTCGAGCACCATCTGGATCTCATCCTTCACCATCTTGCCGGCGGGGATCCCGGTCCAACCGGAGATCACCGCGCCTACGGTATTGCTATCCACCGAGACCTGGATCAGCGGCGCGTCGCCTTGCAGGGCGGCCAGGTCGAGGTCGAGTTTGGCCAGCTCGGCGCGCAGCGCGGCGGGGTCCGGAGCGGGCTGGGCCGCGGCGGCCGCTTCTCCGGCGGCGGGCTGAGCGGCAGGCGCGGGCGCCGGGCCGCCCTCGATCTGCGAGTGAATCTCGCGGATGCGCGTCACCAGTGCGGCTTCCTTCTCGAAGCGCTCTTTCAGCGCCGCCAGGCTTGCATCGACGGTGGCTTTGCGCTCGGCGATCGCGGCCAGCGCCTCGCCGTGATCGGCGCCCAGCTCCACTTCGCGGTTGAGAATCCCCTGCTGGACCGCCAGGTCGTCAAGCTCGCGGGTGGCGTCCTCGATCTCCGGTGGAATGGAGTTCTGTCCCAGCGCCAGTCGCGCGCAGGCGGTGTCGAGCACGCTCACGGCCTTGTCCGGCAACTGACGGCCCGCGAGATACCGGTGCGAGACCTTCACGCCCGCCGCGATCGCGTCGGCCAGGATGCGCACTTTGTGATGCTTCTCGAGCGCGGGGACGATGCCGCGCATCATGACCATGCACTGCGCTTCGGTCGGCTCGTCGACTTTGACCACCTGGAAACGGCGCGCCAGCGCCGCGTCCTTCTCGAAATACTTCTTGTACTCCGACCAGGTGGTGGCGGCGATGGTCCTCAGTTCGCCTCGCGCCAGGGCTGGCTTGAGCAACTGGCTGGCGTCGTTCTGCCCCGCCTGACCGCCCGCGCCGATCATGGTGTGCGCCTCGTCGATGAACAGGATGATGGGCGTGGGCGATGCCTTTACCTCTTCGATCAGCCCCTTGAGCCGGTTCTCAAATTCGCCTTTGATGCCGGCGCCCGCCTGCAGCAGCGCCAGGTCCAGAGTGCGGACGCTGACGCCTTTGAGCGGCGGCGGCACGTCGCCCGCGGACACGCGCTGGGCGAATCCTTCGACCACGGCGCTCTTCCCCACGCCGGCCTCGCCGGTCAGTATCGGGTTGTTCTGGCGCCGCCGCATCAGGATGTCCACCATCTGGCGGATCTCGTGATCGCGTCCCAACACCGGGTCGAGTTTCCCGGCTTTCGCTTTCGCGGTGAGGTCCACCGTGTAGGCATCCAGGTTCGCCGTCTTCCCCGCCCCGGCCCCGGCGGCGCGCGGCAGCGCTCCTTCCATCGCGTTCGCCTCGGCGAGCGCCGCGATAGAGTCCTCGTGAGAACCGGCCACGATGGCCTGGAAATCCTTCTTGAGCGCGTCCGGCTGGATCTTGCCGAATTCCTTGGGACTCACCTCGCCCATCAGCCGCGCCAGGTCGTCGTGGGTGGCTAGGGCCAGGATGGTGAAACCGGATCGCACCTGGCCGGCGCCGAAATCGATGGTCCCGATGGCCCACGCCTCTTTCAGCATGTTCACCAGGGAGACGCTGAAGACCGGCCGGCCGGCATTGCCGCGCTTCAATTTGTCGAGGCTGCGGGTGACCTCCTGCTGCAAGCGCGTTGCATCGACGCCGAAGTGCCTCAGGATGCGCACCAGGTCGCCGCCGGTGTCGTCCAACAGCTTCAGCAGGTAATGTTCTACCTCGATGTTGTAGTTGGTGCGCGAGACGCAGAGACCTGCTGCCGCTTCGAGCGCGTTCCGCGTGGCGTCGTTGAGTTTTCCGATCAAGGATTTGAGATTCACGCTCATAGATAAGTCCTCCCTATCACAGCTCCAGCAGTGTGTCGTCAGGGTCGCGCCCCATGGCGGCCGACTTCGCCCACGTGATCCAGCCCAGGCGGGGCGCCGTCTCGTCCTCGCGCCCCAGCTCGCAAACCGGCACTTCGTCGCGCTTCAGCACCAGTTGCACTTCGAAATCGAACTCGTTGCCGGCAAAGAACCGCGTCAGCGCACGCAGCGGCTCATATGCCGTGCCGGTCGGCAGGAAATCCTGATACTGGTCGATCGAGAGCGGGCCCAGGCGGATGCGCACCCGCGACTGCTCGTCCCAGATCTCGTCGCCCACCACCGCGCCCACCGCCAGCTGCTCGGACTCGTTCGCGGTGGTTCCCAGGCGGCACTGCGTCGGCACGTCGAGCCGGTACCAGGCGCCCGCGAACTGCACGATCTCGGTGGGCACCTCGAAGTAGTCCTCGACCAACTGCCGCAACGCCTGCGCCGACCGCGGCCGCTGCCCCAGCAGACCCGCGTAATAGACCAGCGAAATATCCGCAACCGCCTGGCGATTGCCGAGACCCTTGGTGCCCAGGCCGATCAGGTCCAGCAGATATTGCGACAGCCGGTCGCCTCCGCCGCGCTCGTACTGGACCGTGAAGCGGTATCGTTCCCAGGCCTGGTAGAACAGCGAAATCATGCGGTGGTTGAAGATGTCCAGGAAATCACGCGGCGCCGTGTCTTTCGCACGAACGCGATCGGCCACGAA
The DNA here is from genome assembly GCA_964493965.1 of uncultured Solibacteraceae bacterium. Lineage (GTDB taxonomy): Bacteria > Acidobacteriota > Terriglobia > Bryobacterales > Bryobacteraceae > DASWZN01. Next base: position 19,031 of record CAZBQQ010000057.1, on the reverse strand, counting down.
CTGTGTGTAATAAAGCGGCAGGACACCTTCGGGCCCGGTCAGGCCCATGAAGTTCACCACCATCAGCGGCGCGCGCCCGTCGCGCCACTGGAGCGACTGGATTTCGCTGGCCGGAAACGCGTTCGAATTGTGCGCCGCGAACCGCACCGCCTCGGTCTGCGGATGGGCGAAACGCCCCGGTGCGTTCCGGTCGCGCAGCAATCTCTCGAGCACCCGCACGGCCTGGAAGAACTGGAACTGGTACGGCTCCTGGCCGATCATCCTCTCCAGATCCTGCCGCTCGGCCACGGGGGTCATAGGCACCCCCACCCAAAGACTAAAAAAACAATTGGCCACGAATGAACACGAATGGACACGAATAAATCAGGGTTTTTCGATTCGTGTTCATTCGTGTTCATTCGTGGCCAATAGTTTTGTTCGGCGCGACTTTTCATAGCAGCACCGCCTGTCCGGCCCTTGGCGGCCATTCTTTCATGGGCTCTTTGCGTTGCTCGGTTCGCGCGACCAGCTGGCTGAAGCTGTTCATGGAGACGTAGAGGCCCAGAAAGTGCTCCAGCACGCTCGCGAACAGGTAGACGCCGCCGCCCACGAACTGCTCTTCGTCAAACGTCATCTCCACGCGGGTGCCGCGCACGAACGAGATTCCGTTTTCGGAAATGACGCGCGCGAAGTGCCGCTGGCCGTCAATGCGCCGGATGCCCTGGATCTGCTTTTCCAGGTGCGTTGAGTCGCTGAAGTTGTAGAGCCGCAGGATCTCCGCCAGCGCCTCTTTCCCTTCGCTGACCAGCGACAGGTAGTTCAGCGAGAGTTGGGAGATCAGCCGCCAGAGCGCGGCCTTGCCCACCGCGGGCCGCAGTGTCGGCGTGGGCTTCTTCAGCGTGACGATGCGCCGGATCGAAGGCATGCCCTCCAGCTCGAAATCCCCCGCGTCGCTGCCGAACGGGAGCCGCGCCGGCAGATCTCGATTGGTGCACAGGCAGCGGACCGTGAGCGTTTCCACGTTCACCTTCGCCGGCTGCCCCGAGAGATCCGCCAGCGAAAGGTAGATGTCCGTGCCGTCGTCGCCGCGCTTGGCCGAGGCGCGCCGCTCAGCGTGCCAGAAAGTCTGTTTCTTGTCCCGCAGGCGACCATGCCGGTAGGAGAAGAACGGCTCGAACTTCGCCACTTCCTGCGTGTGCGGGTTGGCGCTCACCACCTCCTCAATCGAAAAAATCTCGAGCGCGTGCTGGCGCCGGACATCGGGCACCACCGGGTATTCGTGCCGCAACTGGTCGAGCAGGATCGGCTCGGCGGTGTGCTCGAACAGGTTGATGATGGGCGTCGTGTCCGGGCGCAGCGTCTTGGCCGAAATGCCCAGCTCGAGCATCTGCTGGCGGTCCGCTCGCTCGAACGGCGAGATCAACAAGATGAACTGCGCCCGCTCCTTGAATCCCGCCGCGGCCAGCGCCTTGAGGCCGTCCAGTTCGATGAAGAAGAACTTTTCGGGAAACGCGAAGTACTCCTGCAGCAGCCGGTATCCGGCAAAGGACCGGCGCGTGTACGGCAACATCGCGTCGTCTTCGCCAAACCCGAACGGCCGGATCGAACCTACCGGCAGCTCGATGGGCCGCAGCCGCGGGTTCGCCGGATCGCGCACCAGGATCTGCGCGCAGTTGTTCAGCAGCAGCTCGTAGAGCGCGTGCACCACGTTGCTCTCGCCGTTCAGATAGAAGCGCAGGGAGCCCATCTCCAGCTTGTCGAACGACACGTCGGCCAGACACGCCAGGTCGAACCGCATCGCCGCCACGGCGCTCCCGCCCTTGACGGGAGGCTGGATGCGGTCAGGCGTGGTCCATTGTGCCTCGGACACCGTCAGCGGCCACAGCGTGGCGTCGTAGCAGGTGCGGAAGCGGCACGGGACGCCATCCACCGGCCGGGAGTACAACACCGATCCGCGCGGAACCTTCAGGCCCGTAGTCAGCTTGCCCTGCTCGGGATCGAGGTGGAACTCCACTACCGACATGGCCGGAACCGGGTGCGTGTAGTGCGGGAACAGGATGCCCAGGAGGGCCTCGGTGACTTCCGGAAACTCGTCGTCGATCTTCAGGTGAACGCGGCCGGCCAGGAAGGCGAACCCCTCGATCAGCCGCTCGACGTGCGGATCCTCACAGCGGTCCGGCTCCAGTTGCAGGCGCGCGGCGATCTTGGGATACTTCTCGGCGAACTCGGCGCCCATCTGCCGCAGGAACGTCAGTTCGCGCTCGTAATAGTCGAGAAGCTCGTCGCGCACCCGTTCAGTCTCCCTTAACCTGGTACTCGCCGCTGGTCAGCTCGAGCACGGTGTCGAAGGTGACCCGCTCCGGGGCCGGATCGATCCGCAGCAGGCCCTGGATCTGAAAGCGCAGAATGCGCGCGCTGCCCGCGACCGGCTCCATCGTAACTCGCGGCCCCTTGATCCGGGGCTCGAAGGTCGCGATGGTCGACTCGATCATCCACAATAGCCGCTTCTGGTCCTGGGTGGAGCGCACGCCGAGCGAGGTGATGTCCGGCAGCCCGTAATTGAACACGGACTTCGCGGTTTCGGCCGAAACCTCCGCCGCCTCGATGCTGCGGCGGGTGTTCAGCAGCCACTCGATGTCCCGGCGCAAGCACGTCTTGAGCTGGCGTAGCGACTGAGCGCGGCCATGCGGTGGATCGGTCTTGAGCGAGAGCTCCTGGTCGCTCAGACGGTCCAGAAGCGAGAGCGTGACGTTCGGATCCGGGCCGGAGCGCGCCATCCCCTACCTCCGCAGCGCCAGCGCCTCGACAGGATCGAGGCGGCATACCCGGCCGTAGACTTTCTGCTTCTCCTCCGCGTTGGTATTGTTTTTGTCCATGGAGCGGTATAGCAACGATAGCGCCTGCGCGATCACGTCGGGCGGCTCCCACTCCTCGAGTTTGCGCCGCTCGATCTCGCTCGCGAGCTCTTCGAGAATCGGAAGGGCGATAGCCTCCTCGCCCGCCCCCATGCAGACCTGCGCCAGTTGGACCCGCCTTCGAAAGCGGCCGCGACCCGAGGGTTCCTGCGCCGCTTCGCGATTCAGAATCTCGATCGCATCCCGCACCTGGCCCGAGCGCGCGGCGTCGAGCGCCAATTGGAAAGCGTCGGGAGCATCTTCCGTTCCCAACGTCTCCTCGTCGGAAACCTCCCGAGCCGGCGACTGGGAGTAAGGCTCAGCCGGCGTCAGGAACTCCTTCAACCATTTCCGCGTTTCCGCGTTGGCCACCGGCGTGTCGTCGCTGAGGGACATGTCGAGTAAACGCGGCAGGTCACCAACCAGAGCGCGCACCTCGCTCTTGATCGCCCAGGCCGCCGCGTAGTATCCGAGGTTGTCGCAGGCCGTCGCGGCGTATCGCTGCAGATCGAGCCAGGCACGGCCGCACGGCGTACCCATTGCCGTTTCGGCGGCGTCCAGAACCTGCTGCCATTCGCTCTCGCCGGCGAGGCGCTTGAGCGCTTGCCGGGTCGCGGTCGATGGCGCTTCGAGCAACGCGGAATCGGGATCGTAGCCTTCACCGGCCGCTCGCAACTCGCCCCAGCGCAGGCCGCGCAGCATGAGATACGGCGCCGGATTTCCAGCGTCCTGCTCGCGCAGGTAGCGCGCCAGGGCGGCCACCCGCTCGCAGGCGTCTTCCCGGTCGGCCGGTTCCGGCCCAGACGTTCTCTTGCGCGCCGGAGCCGGAGCAGCGGCAGCCCCGTAGCCCACCGGTTCGGCGGCAGGCGCGGAATCCTCCTCCTGCGTCGGCGCTTCCTGCGCCGGCTGTCCCCCGCCCTTCCTCAGCCTCAGGATTCGAACGGTGTTCTTGACTTCTTCGAGAGTTCTTTCCAGGTCGCTGAAGCTGGGAACGTAGTCTGTGAACTTCTCTTCGACGGCGGTCTTCAGCGCCGACGTCGCTTCCATGCAACCCGCGAGTTGGGATTCCCAGGTTTCGTAGGCGCCAGCGGGCGTGGTGTTGAAGTCCGCGTCGAACGCCTCCGGCGTGAGCCTGTGTTCTTCGATCGCCGTGGTTCGTGCCTGCAGGCGCGACTCGTTCGCCGCCGCCTCATCCTCGGAGGGAACCGTGCGCGATTCCTTGTACTTGAACCAGTCCAGTCCCCCACGCGTGAGCGCCACGTTCTTGACCGGCTTGTCCAGCCGCGAGCCGACCCAATCGAGCGGAGCCGCTCTCAGTTCGGCGTCGCCGTCTTCGAGGTCCGGGTAAACCGTATCCCAGAAGTTCTCGATCAGGCCGCGAAGCAGGCCCAGCCCCGCCTGCAGGCCGGCGTAGCCCTCGCGCTGCAGCATCGCCTCGGTGAGCCAGGCTGCGATTTGCAGGTCCTTGCTCTTGGTGGCGAGCGCGTCGCTGGCGAGCTTGATCACCAGCACCCAATCCGCCTTCTTGACCGCGATCTGCCAGTCGCCCTGCGGGACATCGTCGTCCTCGCGCCGCGCCTCCTTGATCTGGTCGTAGACCGGCGCGTAGCGAAGGTTCTCGCCGCTTGGATTATCGCCTGGGATCGGGTTGAGAATGTCTTCGCGCAGAGGCATCAGTTGGCTTCCGCCGCTTCGGCCGGAGTGGCGTTCACCGTCAGGCTGCGCACCTCGAGCAGCGGTATCTCCTCTCCGTCCACCAGAAGCATCTTCTGGCCGAACGGGATCTCCTCACCGTCCTCGCCTTCGTCCCAAACGGTCACTCGCCCCAGGCGAACTTCCTCGTCGGGGTTTCGCCAGGAGAGCGGAGAGAGCACCGGGATCAGGATCTCACCCAGTGCGGTGCCTTTAAAGGCCGGTCCGGTGAGGACCTTGGCGGGGAGCCACAACAGGTCGCGCAGCCGACGCGGCGGGTCGATGCGGATGGAGGCGATGTGCGCGAATGGCAGCCACAGATACGTGCCCGCCGAGAAGGTCTCCAGGCGCGGACCGATCCGGCCATCCGCGTCGGTGAGGGATGTGAACGGCTTGCCGTTCAGGGTCCCGCTCAGCGGAACGGCGTCCACCGGCGGCATCATGTTGTACTCGCGCTTGTCGAATGTTTCCTGGCGGGCGCGCTCGGCGGCCAGCACGCCGCGGTAGAGCAATCCGCCCATCTCGGAAGTCGGGCTCGCCTGCGCGAGCACACCGAGATGCTTCTCCGCCCGGTCGTAATCGCCGGCGAAACACAGCAGCTCAAAGAGAAAGGTGCGGCGCTTCGCGTCGGTAGGATTCTCGCGAAGCTCGGCGCCCAGCGCCTGCACGGCCTCCGTAAGCTTTCCCGCCTGGAACAACTCCTTGGCATTCATGGAAAGCTCCTTTGCGTGCCATCGGCCATCGGACCGTCCGCTTGCCTGCGCGCGCGATTCCCTGACGACCGGGAACCGCATCCCGCCCGGCGGCGGACGGCCGATGGCTGATGGCTAAAGCCTGCCGGCTGGCAGCTACCCGCCCGCCTGCTCCTTGATGGTGTACCACTTCTTGACAGCGCCGCCGAGGGAACCATCCGCCTTCTGCTCCTTATACTCGAACTCCACCTTGGTGAAGTTTAGCGAGATCTGGTCGAGCGGAATCACGTTACCGGCGGAACCGCCTGTCTGGTAAGACGACACCAGCAGGTCCGAGAAGGTGTACTTCAGGTATTCCTGCTGCTCCTTGCCCGCTTTGCGGCACGTCAACGTAGCGCTCTTGATATGCTCGCCGTTGGCGCAACACAGAAACAGCAGCGGGCTGGCCTTGTTTACCCGCATGACGAAATGGAAGTCCTGCATCTGGACCTTGCCCGATCCCATGCCGCCACCCTGGAGAGCCGTCCCAGTGTTGGTCTCACCCCAGGAGAAAGAATCGATCTCGATCTCGGCTTTGTGCGTCTTGTCCGGACTCTCTCCGGGAATGCCGTCGATCTTCAGGAAATAGTCAACTAGCGCCATCTGAAAACCCTCCTATTCGGTCTTGAAATCGCTACCGGGCCGGCTTCGTGCCGACCCGGCCCGCGCGCCTGCCCATAGCGCGCACCCGGACCCCGGACCGTCACGATCCCGTCCGGCGCCCGCATTGCTCAGTCAACTGGTTAGCCTCGCGCCGATTTCGGCAGCTCGGCGACCAGACGCAGGGACACGGTCAGCTCGTCGAGTTGGAAATGCGGACGCAGGAACGCGATCGCCCGGTAGACGCCCGGCTTGCCGGGAACCTCCGCCACCTCGACTCGGGCCTCGCGCAACGGGTACTGCGCTTTGGTTGCCGGGGAGGCGTTGTCGTCCTCTGTGACGTACTGCATCATCCACCGGTTCAGGAAGCGCTCGCAATCGGAACGGGACATGAAGCTCCCGATCTTGTCGCGCATGATGGTCTTCAGGTAGTGCGCAAACCGCGCGACGGCCAGCAGGTACGGCAATTGCGCCGAGAGCCGGGCGTTGGCGTTGGCCGAGTCGGTGTCGTACATCTTCGGCTTCTGCGCGGACTGCGCGCTGAAGAACGCCGCGTAGTCGGTCCCCTTGCAGTGGACCAGCGGGATCAGGCCCAGGTCGGCCAACTCTTTCTCCCGGCGGTCGGTGATGGCGATCTCGGTCGGGCACTTCAGCGCAATGTCCCCGTCGTCGGTCTTGAAGGTATGCGCCGGCAGTCCCTCGACCAGCCCGCCACCTTCGACCCCGCGGATCGAAGCGCACCAGCCGTAGAGCGCGAATGAGTTCGTCAGCCGCGCCCCGAGCGCCCACGCCGCGTTGCCCCACAGGTACTTGGAATGATCGCTTCCGTCCACGCCCTCTTCGTAGTTGAAGCCGTCCACCACCTTCGTGTCCTTGCCGTACGGCAACCGCAGCAACACGTGCGGCACGCACAGCCCGACGTAACGCGAGTCTTCACTCGCGCGGAAGGATTTCCACTTGGCGTACTCGGTGGTATCGAAGATCTTGGCCAGATCGCGCGGCTGATCGAGGTTGGTGAAGCTATCCATGTTCAGCAGGTCCGCTCCGGCCGCGGTCAAAAACGGAGCGTGGGCGCCGGCCGCCACCTGGGACATCTTCTCCAGCAGCTCGAGGTCTTCCGGGTGCTTGCCGAATTCGAAATCGCCAACGAGCGCGCCGAACGGGTCGCCGCCGAAGATCCCGAACTCCTCTTCGTAGATCTTCTTGAAGGCCGCGCTCTGGTCGAACTCCGCGGCGCGCTGCAAATCGCGCAGCAGCTCGCGCTTCGAGCAGTTGATCACCTTGATCTTCAGCATCACGCTGGTTTCGCTCTGGTCCATCATGTAGCGCAACCCGCGCCACGTCCCCTCCAGTTTCTGGAACGAGGGATGATGCAGGACCTCGTTCAACTGGATAGAGAGCAGGTGATCGATCTGAGCGATGCGCGCGTTGATCATGGCCTCGGTGTCGCGCGACACCGTGATGGCCCCTTCGAGAACCTGGCTCACGAACTCCTTCACCAGGTTCTTGCCGCGCTCCCGGGCGGCGGGATCGCGCGCCATTCGCCCTTCGTCCACGATCTGATCGAGCAAGCCCTTTTCGACTACTTGCTCTTCAGCCGGCTTCGGCGCACTTGCGGACTGTTGGTCAGCCATTGGAGCCTCCATTGCCTTCGATCTCGGTCTTCAGTTTGCCGAGCTTGTCGCTGTCCCGGACAACCTGCTGGAGGAGCTCGTCCAGCTTGTCGTTACCCTGCAGACTACCCCGCAGGTCAGAGAGCCGGGTCCGCAAGTCCAGCAGATCCCGCAGCGGTTTCACCTGCCGGGCGACCTGCTCGGGCTCGAAGTCCTCGAGGGTCTTGAAGTGCAAGTCGACCTTCAGCTGGCCGGCGTCGGGATCCTCGCTCAACTTGTTCTCAACGGAGAATGACAGGTGAGGCTTCATCGCCTCCAGAACACTGTCAAAATTGTCGGGGTTGACTTCCACGAACTTCCTGTCCTTTAGGCGGGGCAGGGGTTGTTCAGGTTGGCCGGTCAGATCGGCGAGAACGCCCATGACGAAGGGCAGTTCTTTCACTTCGATGGCGTCGCCGACTTCCACGTCGTAAGTGATGTGAACGCGTGGAGGCCGAACTCGTTCCAACTTCTTGTGAATGCTTTCCTTGGGCATTTGTACTCCCTTTTCCCTCGTCGTTGGGGCCCTACACACAGGCCCCTGGTGTCCGGAACCGCGGTACTACCAGGACTAGGAACAGTTGTACTCCAATCGTTACGTTTTTTCAATGGGATTCTACGGGGCTACGTCCCAAACCGGCCACGACCCGAACGGGGCGGTCCGGGGTCCCTGGATTCTGAAGCCTTTACGTCCGCCGGCATTCCTGATACTGTTGTGTCCATATGAAGCGACTCCAGCCGGTAATCTGGGCCAAGGGGACGTTCCTCACCCCCCAGCATCTCCAGATACAGGACCGATTCATCGAGGACACGCTCGGGTTTACGCTCGGCTCGCTCAACTACCGCCCCTGGGGTTTCGGGCGGCTCAGCGTCAACCAGGAAGCGCTGGCCGGAGGGGTTCTTTCCATCAACGCTGCCACGGGGCTGTTCCCGGAGGGCATGCCTTTCGACATCCCGGATGCCGATCCGGCTCCGCCGCCAAAGCCCCTGGATCAGCACTTTGAGCCGAACCAGACCAGCCTCGACGTCTACCTGTCCATTCCCCACTATCGGGAACGCGGCCTGAATGTTTCGGTGAGCCGCCAGGGCGCCGACACCCGTTTCCTGGCCGAGGTGGCGGTCGTCCGCGACGAGAACACCGGGGTCTCCGAGAAGCCCATCCAGATCGCCCGCAAGAACTTCCGCCTGCTGGTGGAGGGCGAGAGCCGCCAGGGTGTCTCGTCGCTGCGGGTGGCGCGCGTGATCCGGACCACGGCCGGCTCCTACCAGTTGGACCCGCACTTCGTGCCGCCGCTGCTGGACATCTCGGCCAGCGACTACCTGGTGGCCATCAGCCGGCGCCTGGTCGAGATCCTCTCCGCCAAAAGCACCCTGCTGGCCGGCCTCAGGCGGCAGAAGAACCAGAGCCTGGCCGACTTCACGGCGTCCGACATCGCCAACTTCTGGCTGCTTTATACCGTGAACACGCACTTCCCCCTGTTCCGGCACATCTTCGAGACCGCCAAGGGACATCCGGAGCGGCTCTACGCCTCGATGCTGTCGCTGGCGGGAGCTTTGACCACCTTCTCGCTGAAGGTTCATCCGCGCGACCTGCCGGCCTACGATCACGAAGAGCTGGAGGCGTGCTTCACCAGCCTGGACGAGAAACTGCGCTTCCTGCTCGAGACGGTGGTGCCGAGCAACTTCGTCTCGCTGCCGCTGAAGCTGGTGCAGCCGTCGATCTACGCCACCGCGCTCTCGGACGACAAGTATCTCAAGAACACGCGGATGTACCTCGCCATTCAGGCGGAAATGAACGAGGCGGAGCTGATCAACAAGACCCCGTCGTTGATCAAAGTCTGTTCCGCGACGCACATCGAACACCTGGTCCGCCAGGCCCTGCCCGGCCTGACGCTGACACACGTGGCGCGGCCGCCCAGTTCGATTCCGGTAAAGCTCAATTGCCAGTATTTCAGCCTCAACCAGTCGGGCGGACCCTGGGAAGCGGTGCTTCGGGCGAGGAACCTGGCGGCGTATGTTCCAGGGGATTTCCCGAGCCCTCAGTTGGAGCTGGTCATCCTGCTGCCCGCGACGTAGGGGGGCGGGCCCGCCGCGCCCCGGTACCGGTCCCTAGCGGGACGGAACGCCGCTCGCGCCCTTGAGCCCGCCAGCCGTCTTCGCGGCGGCCGTCGCGGCGTCGGCCCGCTTGAGCCCGGTGGAGATCAACCGCGTAAGGCCAAGGCCGCCGTTCGCCGCCATCGCCTGCGCCAGATGTTCCTCCGCCATGTCGGCCATGGAACTGCCCGCCTGATCGTCGCCCGTGCCCAGCCAGCCGCCCGATGTTTCGTCGTGCGAGCCCTTGAGCATCTGGGCCAGCAGCAGCGCTTCGAACTGCTCGGCCGCCTGGGTGACGTTCTTCGGGTGGGGATCGCCCGAGCCCGGCGTTGTCACCAGCCCCGCCACACTGGCAACCATCAGATCACCTCCAGTTCCGCCTCGAGCGCGCCGGCCGCGCGCATGTTCTGAAGAATCGCGATGACATCCCGTGGCGTCGAGCCTATGGCGCTCAGAGCCCGCACCAGTTCTTCCACCGTCGCGCCCTGCTTGAGCACGATGTTCCGCGTCTTCTCTTCCTTGACCCCGACGCCCACCTGCGGCACCACCTCGGTAGTGCCCGCGCCCAGCGGCGCCGGCTGCGAAACCTGATAGGTGGTCTGCACTTCCACGGTCAGCGATCCGTGCATCACCGCCACCGGAGCGATGTGCACGTCTTTGCCCATCACGATGGTCCCGGTGCGCTCGTTGATCACGACGCGGGCCGGCCGGTCGGCATCCACCGTGACGTTCTCGAGCTGGGCCATGAACTCCACCGGCCGTTCGGCGAAAGAAGATGGCAGGTCCACCGCGATCAGGGCGGAACTCTCCGCCGCCGCTACCGGCGCGCCGGCCGCTGCGAAGGTTTTGTTCAAGGCCTCGACGATCCGCGCCGCGGTGGTGAAATCGGCTTGCTTCAATTGCAGGCGCAGCTTGCGGCCGGGCGGAGGCGTAGGCGCCGGACGCTCGACAATGGCGCCGCCCGGCACGCGTCCCACCGTAGGATGGTTCACGGTCTGCTGCGTCCCCGAGCGGCCGGCCACGAAGCCGCCCGTGACTACGGGCCCCTGGGCCACCGCGTAGACCCGCCCATCGGCCCCGCGCAGCTCGGCCAGAATGAGCAGGCCGCCCTGCAGGTTCGCCGCGTCGCCGATCGCCGCCGCCGTCACGTCGATCTTCGAGCCGGGCTGGGCGAAAGCGGGCAGAGTCGCCGTGATCATGACAGCCGCCGTGTTGGCCACGCGGATCGCGGTGGGCGAAATTGTGACGCCCATCCGCTGCAGCATGTTGGCCAGGCTCTGCGTGGGAAACATGGTCTGGCTCCGGTCTCCGGTGCCCGCCAGTCCCACCACCAGGCTGTAGCCCACCAACTGGTTCTCGCGCACGCCTTCGACCGCCGCCAGATCCTTGAGCCTGGTCGCGGCCGAGGCCGCCTCGAACAACAGTAGAAATGTCGCGAGTGTGCGCATAAAGTTCAGAATGGCAGCAGCCCCATCAGCAGCCGGTAGAGGATGAATGGCCTCTTGATGGCGTCGTTCACCACGCCCTTGCCGTTGATCCGCACTTCCATTTGCGCCAGATGGTCGGAGGCAATCTGGTTCGCCGGCGTGATATCGGCCGGCCTTGCGACACCCCGCACCGTCACCAGATGCGTTTCCGAGTTGATGACCACGCTCTTCGAGCCTTCGACCACCAGATACCCGTTGGGCAGGACTTCGACGACGCGGCCCGACATCGTGGTGGTCAGGGTCACGTCGCGGGACGTGGTGCCCTGGCCGTTCAAAGCCTGATTGCCCGAGGTGGTCAGCAGGTTAGCCAGCGGGCCGCTGGCCTTGGTCGGCTTGAGCAGCGAGGCGATCGAGAAGCCGGAGCTGGACTGGCGCGAGGTCTTGGTTGTGCCGGTCGAAACCGCGGAGGCGCTTTCCGCCACCACAATCGTAACCAGGTCGTCCACCAGTTCCGCCTTGGGGTCGCGCGCCAGGCCGCCTAGCGGGGAGCCCGGCCGCCAGATGGAACCGGGAAGCTGGAATTCGGAGTGTCCACGCTGTTCCGCGTCTTTGGCATAGACCTCGACCGGCGTGAGCGCCGGCTCCTTGGGCGGCGTGGGCTTCTTCTTAGCGGCTGTCGCCGCCGCCACCGCCACCAGGAACGCCGCGAGACATCTGAGTAGAATCCACCGGCTGAGTCGCATCCACCAGCACCTTGCCTTTCGCCACCACCCGGGCCCGGAAGCGCGCCCCGTTGACCGGATTGCGCACCGATACCGTCTCTCCCGCCTTGCCGCCGGATTCCGCGGCTCCGTCGAACTTCAGGAGCGCCGGGCCGCTCCGGACTTCGACCGCCACCCGGTCGCCCCGCTCGACCTCCCGAGGCGGCGCCTGCACCTTTACGCGCGCCCAGACCGTCGCGCTGCGGCGTACGCCGTAGTTCAACCGGCCGCGCCAGATGACGGGCTCGCGGCCATCGGAGGGAGGCGGCGGGCCGAACTCCAGTTCGCCGCGCGGCAACGGAAAGCGGCTGAACTCGAGTACCGTGAAGGTCGCTTGCGGGTCGTGCGGCGCCCGCGCCAGAGCCTCCCTTACACGTTCTTCGGTGAGGATCTCCGAGGCGCCTTCGAAACAGGCCGCCGCTCCGGCCGGAACCTGGATTCCGTGCGCCTTCCCGAGTCGATCGAGCTCGTGCCAATAAAATGTCCTACGCACTCGCGGCGCGGGCGCCAGACCGATCGGTTCGGTTCCCGGCGCGGCCGCGAACTCCGGCATGGCCTTGGCCAGGTCGGCCATCAGGATTTTGTCCCCATCCACGGCGATGCAGGAGAGAGCCGCCAGAAGCGCGAGCGGAATCATCGCAGGTTATTGACCTCCGAGTACATTTCATCCGCCGCTTTCACCACCTTGGAGTTGGCCTCATAGGCGCGCTGGCTGACGATCAAGTTGATGAACTCTTGCACCACGCTCACGTTCGAGCTTTCCAGATAGCCCTGGAGCAGCGAGCCGATGCCCTCTTGCCCCCCCGGGTTGCCGATCACCGGATCCCCCGAGGCGTCGGTGGGCCGGTATAGGTTGCCGCCCAGCGAGTTGAGGCCGGCGGGGTTGGCGAACATGGCCAGTTGGATCTGGCCCGCGATCTGAGCCGCGGTCTGCCCCTGGCGCGTGTAGCTGACGGTGCCGTCCTCGGCGATGCTCACCGCCTGCGCGTCGTTCGGAATCGTGATCTGCGGCTCGAGCGGGTCGCCTTGCGCCGTGACCAGGTTTCCGTTGCGGTCCAGGTGGAATGCGCCCGCGCGTGTGTAGGCCAGATCGCCCGAAGTCTGCCGGATCTGGAAGAAGCCCTTGCCTTGAATCACCATGTCGTATGCGTTGCCGGTCTGCTGGAAGTCGCCCTGGGAGTAGACGATCTCGTTCGAGACCGGTCGGGTGCCCAGTCCCAGCTGCAGCCCGCTGGGGACGACGGTTTGCGATCCGGCCGCCGCGCCCGGCTGGATTACGCTCTGGTACATCAGGTCCTGGAACTCGACCCGGCGCGCCTTGAAACCCGCCGTGTTGGCGTTGGCCAGATTGTTCGCGATGTTATCGATATTCAGTTCCTGCGCGCTCATCCCGCTGCCCGCGCTGAATAGTGCCCGAATCATTCGTCCTCCCGGCTCGCAACGGCTTCGCTCATGGCAACAGCTCTCCTCACGAGAGCTTTCCTCACGACACCTTGGCCACCTGCTCGATCGCCTGGCGCGACATGTCCCCGTCCATACTGACGGCCTTTTGCAGCATCTCGAACTGCCTCATCAGACCGATCAGGCGCACCGCCGACTCGGGCGCGGCCACGTTCGAGGCTTCGAGCTTGCCTTGCTCGATCTGGGCCGTGGCCGGCTTGGGAGCGGCCGAGCTGTCGGCCTGGAAGTAGTTCCGGCCGAACTTGGTCAGCGCCTGGCTCTGATCGAAGCCGGCCACCGCCAGCCGGCCCACGTCCGTGCCCGCCTGCTTCACGGTGCCGTCCGGGGTGATCTCGAAAGGCAGGTTCGGCTGGAGCTGGATGGTCCCGCCGCCAGCCTCGCGCACGGAATAGCCTTCGGAGGTGGTGATCACGCCCGCGGGCGACAGGTGGAAGCTCCCATTGCGCGTGTAGAGCGTCGAGCCCGGCCCGTTCACGGCGAAGAACCCCGGCCCGGAGATTGCGATGTCGAGCAGGTTGCCCGTGGCTGTCAGGCTGCCCTGAGTGAAGTCGGTCCAGTTGCTCTGAATCACCGGAAGGCTCGAAGGCGCGGGCGACTCCGGGTCGAGGGCCTCGGGCGCCACATAGAGGTTGTAGGATTCGCGGTCCAGCTTGAAGCCGGTGGTGCCCGAGTTGGCGATGTTGTTGGCCGTCAGGTCGAGCGCTTCCAGGCGCGATCGCATGCCGGAGGTGGCTGCGGTGAGCAGAGAGTCCATGACAGATCCGCGAAATGTAGAGCAGGCGGGGGCCCGAAGGCGGAAAAGCGGCTAAAACGCTGAAGACACCAGCCGAAGAGAGAAGTGAGGGAGCGCGCGAGCAGCGCCAATAATTGGTCACGCCCAGCGAAGCGCCAAGTTCTTGTGCTCCCTCGCCAACCCTAACCGATTGAGACCGGGGTGCCGGCCCGCGGACCCTGACCTGCACAGACACCCCGCGTGACCGTGGCTCTTCTCTCCCAACCCCCGGCCGGCCCGCCGCCGGCGCCGGCCGCCCCATCCGAAGCCGCAGCCACCTCGCCCGGGGCGCCGGCCGGCGCTTCGAACGCTCCGGCCGGAGGCTTCGCCGGGCTGATGTCGGCCCTGCTGGCAGCGGCGGGAGCTTCCGGTACGCCGCCCGTTACCAAGCCCGGCGGCGGGCGTGCGCTCCCCAAACGCGAGCCCGGAGACGACCCCGCCGTACTGTCGCTCGCGGCTGCACTTCTGCCACCCCTCCCGTCACCGCCCGCGCCCACCGCGCCTGTCGCCTCTGTCGGGGATGCTGCCAGCGGGACCGGCGGCGCGACGGCGGGCCATGCGGCTGCCCCGCTGGCCGACGCCGCCAACCTGCCGGGTCCGGTCCCCGCTCCACCGGCATCCTCCGCCCAGGAAGTCCTGGCGAACCTTGCGCAGGAACAGAATCTCGCACTCGAAAGCCCCCTGCCGGAGGGCACCGCGCCCGCCAATGCCGCCTCGGAAGAGGCTCCGCAGGCCGCACCCGCGCCCGACCCGGTGGCGGGGCGAAACCCGCAACTGGCATTCGGAATCCGGTTATCCGCAGCCGCCTCGCCGGCGACGCCGCAGCCCGCGGCCTCCGCGACGCCGGGCCACGATTCCGCCACGGACGGCACACAGGCTCCGGGTCCCATCTCCCCGTCCCCGGTCGCAGAGGAGCGGAGCCCAGCCAAAACCATCGGGACCGCCCGCCCTGCGCTTGGGCAAGGGACATCGAACCAGTCGCTTGAACCCGATAGCCGTCACCCGCTCCCTACCGGGTCCTCCGAGAGCGCAAGCGCGGTGGCGGCGCCGGCGTCCCTCCAGCCCGCCATCCAAACCCGTGGAAACGCTCCGCAGCAGGCCGCGCCGACTGCGGCGACCCCGCCCCCGGCTCCGAGCGAACCGCCTCGAGAGCCGGCCATTCGCGAGCTGTCGCTGTCAGTCAGCAGCCCGTCCGTAGATGGCCGCGCCGCCGGGCAGGTCTCGCTGCGGGTGGTCGAACGAGGGGGCGAGGTTCAGGTAGCCGTGCACACCACGGATCCGCAACTGGCCGGCGATTTGCGCCAGAACCTACCGGACCTGGTCTCCGAGCTCTCCGGACGCGGATACCGGGCCGACACCTGGCAGCCGCTTGCCGGTTCCGGAGCGGACTCGAGCGCCCTCCCGCGTGCCGCCGGCACGGCCGCGGGTTCCAGCGCCGGACAAAGTTACTCCGGCCAGACCGGCGACGGCTCCCGCAACGGCGGCAGTCCGGCCGGCCAGCAACAACAACAGCAGCGCCACGGGCAGGACCCGAACCAGCCGTCCTGGCTGCAGGCTCTCACCCGCGGCGCCGCTCAAACCGGGAGCACTCCATATGATGATCACACCCGCTAGCGTTGGCATTCCTTCTCCGAGGACGGCCGCATCGAACGGATCCAGTTCGTCCAGCTCGTCCGCCTCGTCCGGCACTTCGGCCGATCCGCTGGCCCAGGAGCAGACGTTTCTCAAGCTCCTGGTGGCCCAAGTCCAGAACCAGGACCCCATGGATCCCACCGCGGATCCCACCCAGTACGTCACGCAACTAGCCCAGTTCAGCTCGCTCGAGCAATTGAGCCAGATGCGCGCGGACCTGGACACCATCGTCGCGACCACCCAGGCCCCCAGCACCTCCGCCGCAACTTCGACCCAGGAGAACAACTAGCATGTTCACGGCATTCTCGACCGCGCTTTCGGCGCTGGACGCCAACACGACCGCCATCGACGTGGTCTCGAACAACCTCGCCAACCTGAACACCACCGGTTACAAGGCCAGCGTGGTTTCGTTCCAGGACCTGGTCACCGAGTCGATCGGGGCCGGCCTCGGCGCCACGCAGGTTGGCTTCGGCACCGGCACGCCCTTCACCGTGCGCGAGTTCAGCCAGGGCTCGACGCCTGCCACCACCGGACTGCTCGACGGCGCCGTTCAGGGCGATGGCTTCTTCATCATCAAGGACACCCAGGGCGCAACGGACTTCACCCGGGCCGGCAACTTTAAGGTGGACAATTCGAACTACCTCACCACGCAGGCCGGCCAGCGCGTCCAGGGCTGGGTCCAGAACGACAACGGCGTGGTGGATACCAACCAGCCCATCGGAGACATTCCGGTGCCGGTCGGCACGCTGCAGGCGCCCATTGCGAGCAAGGCGTTCTCGCTGGGCCTGAACCTGAACGCGGCCGCGGTGACGGGCCAGATCACGGGAACCTTCTCGACGCCCATCAACGTCGTCGATTCGCTCGGCAACACGCACACGCTGACCCTGACGTTTACCAAGGAAGCACCCGCCGCGGCCAACAACAACTCCAACACCACCTGGGACTACAACGTCACCATCCCGGACGCCGATGTGACCGCCGCCCAGACGGCGCCACTCGCAACCGGAACGCTGGTCTTCGACGCCAACGGCAATCTAACCAGCCCGGCTTCGACCACGCCGGACGTGAAGTTCACGATCCCAACGCTGGCCGACGGCGCCGTCATAGGAGACCAGACCGCCACCCCGCCCACCAACGACATGACCTGGCATCTCTACGACGCGACGGGGTCGCCGGACATCACACAGTACAACGCGCTTTCGGCGCCTTCGACGACGACGGTCGACGGCTCGCCCGCCGCTTCGCTGACCAACGTGGCCCTGACCGACGGCGGCAAGATCGTGGCCAGTTACTCGAACGGAACGCAGGTCACGGTGGCGCAACTGGCGCTGGCTTCGGTCCCCAATCCACAGTCCCTGATCGCGGTGGGCAACAACGCCTTCCAGGCCAGCGCGGTCACCGCGCTGCCCTCGATCGGGCTGCCCGAGACGGGCGGGCGTGGCAAGGTGCTGGGCGGGGCGCTTGAGAGTTCGACGGTAGACATCGCCAAGGAATTCACCAACCTGATCGTGTTCCAGCGCGCCTACCAGGTCAACACGCGCGTAGTCACCACGGTCGACCAGATCAGCCAGGACACCGTGAATCTCAAACAGTAGGGCGGCCATGACGGCACAACGACAGACCGCGCCGCCGCACGGAACGGGGCGATGACGGCGCTCGAACAGATTGGAACGCTGGCCGACGTGCCGATCGAGCTCGAAATGGAGCTCGACCGCAAGGTGATGCCGCTGGCGGAGATTCTCGAATGGGAGCCCGGGCGGGTGGTGTGGCTGACGCGCTCGGCAGGGGAAGCCATTGACATACACGCCGGCGGCGCCCTGATCGGTTTCGGCGAAGTGGTGATCATCGAAAGCACCTTCGGGGTGCGTATTACGGACTTCAACCAGGGGGTCTGAGGAGAGCATGGATCTGGCACGCGAGTTAGGAGCGGTTCTTCTGGTTCTGGGGGTACTGGGAGCGACCCTGTGGGCGCTCCGCAGGGCGGGCGCTGTGCGCTGGCGCGTGCCCGGACGCGCCCGGGAACGGGGCCGCATCGAGGCGGTCGAGCGCATCGCGCTCTCGCCCGGCCACGCCCTGCATCTGGTGCGCTTCGGAAGCCGTGGCCTTCTGATCGCCTCTCACGCGGGAGGCTGCACACTAGTCGAAAGCGTGCCCTGGCAGGAGTGCCGGGTGCCGCCCGGGCGGGAGGAGCCGTCATGATCGCGCTTCTCGTGGCAGTGGGCCAGCCGCTGGCCGGCGTAACCCTGGGCGGCGCGAAGGGGGCACAGGCTCTGAGCGTCCCCATGCAGACCGTGGTCATGCTCACGCTGCTGGCGCTCGTTCCCGCAGTGGTGATGTCGCTCACGCCGTTTCTGCGCATCGTGGTGGTGCTGCACTTCCTGCGCCAGGCGCTGGGCACGCAATCGACGCCCTCGAACCAGGTGCTGATCGGGCTCTCCCTGTTCCTCGCCATCCTGATCATGCAGCCGGTCCTCGGCCAGATGTACACGCAAGGCTGGGAGCCGCTCGAGAAAGGCCAGGTCACTATGAGTCAGGGCCTGGAGCAGGCGGGCGCGCCGCTCAAGGCCTTCCTGATCCGCTTCGCGCGGGAGAAAGATGTCAAGCTGCTGGTCGAGATCACGCACTCGCCGCCGCCGCGCAGGCCTGCCGACCTGGATTTCAAGATCCTGGCGCCCGCCTACATCCTCTCCGAGCTGAAGACCGCCTTTCAGATCGGCGCGGTCCTGTTCCTGCCGTTCCTGATCATCGATCTTGTGGTGGCCTCGGTGACGCTGTCGATCGGCATGATCCAACTGCCTCCGGTGATGCTGTCGGCGCCTTTCAAGGTCTTGCTGTTCGTGCTGGTGGACGGCTGGAATCTGGTGGTCGGGTCTCTGGTTAAGAGCTTCTACTGACGATAGAAGACTGGAGGCAGGAGACAGGAGTCAGAAGACAGGAGTCAGGATTCAGGAGTCAGGAGCTAAACTCGGGCGTCAGGGCGGTATTCTGCGGATGCCAGCCGAACGGGTTGTGTAAGTCAAACGATTGCGAGGTTGCGGTTTTTCCTAGCCTCCTGTCTCCTGTCTTCTGACTCCTGTCTCCTGCCGAGTAGAAAACTATGACGCCACAATTTGCCATTCAAATCATCCGCGACGCGCTGATGACGGCCTTCTGGCTGAGCGCTCCTTTGCTGGTGGTGGGCTTCGCCGCCGGGGTCGCGATCAGCCTGGTGCAGGTGGTCACGTCGATGCAGGATTCGGCCTTCAGCACCATCCCGCGCCTGGCGGCGTTCCTGATGGCTCTGCTTCTGGCGCTGCCCTGGCTGCTGCGGCAGATGATGAGCTACACCACGGGACT
>CAZBQQ010000056.1:0-29369 GCA_964493965.1 uncultured Solibacteraceae bacterium | reverse complement strand
CGCCCAAGCTCCCGATTCCGGGCGTCGAGAACGTGATCGCGGTCGGCTCCGGCAAAGGCGGCGTCGGAAAGACCACCATCTCGGTCAACCTGGCGCTGGCGCTCCAGAAGCTCGGCCACCGGACCGCGCTGCTCGACGCCGACGTCTACGGTCCCAACGTCCCGCTGATGCTGGGCGTGGACCAGACGCCGGAGGCGCTCGGCGACCGCATACAGCCCATCGAGCGGCACGGGCTCAAGGTGATGTCGATGGGTTTCATCGCGCCCGGCGACAAGCCGCTCATTTGGCGCGGGCCGATGCTGCACAACGTGATCCAGCAGTTCCTGCGGCAGGTGGATTGGGGCGGTGTCGAATTCCTGGTGGTGGACCTGCCGCCGGGGACCGGCGACGTGGCGCTGTCGCTGATGCAGACCGCGCCCATCACGGGAGCGATCGTGGTTACGACGCCCTCGGACGTCTCGCTCGAGGACGCACGCAAGGCGGTGAACATGTTCCGGCAGGTGCGCGTCGAGTTGCTGGGCATTGTCGAGAACATGAGCTACCTGGTGTGCCCGCATTGCCACGAGCGCGTGGACGTCTTCAGTCATGGAGGCGGGCGGCGCACGGCCGAGCAGATGGGCGTGAACTTCCTGGGCGAGGTGCCGCTCGATCCCGAGGTCCGGGTGGGCGGCGATACGGGCGAGTCGGTGGCCCTGCGCCCGGCGGACGACCCGCACGCCGCGGCTTTCTACGAGGTGGCGCGGAACGTTCTAGCGCGCGTGGAGGCGCTGGGTGGCGCCCCGAAAGGGCCGCGGATCGATGTGACCGAGTAGGAAGCCTGTATCTCCTCCGGCCGCACCTGCATCTTAAACGTCATGCCAGACACCGTAAAGATTGTCCGCTTCCATAAGACCGGCGGTCCCGAAGTGCTGCAACTCGACGAGTTCCCACTGCCCGAGCCCGCCGCCGGCGAAGTCCGGCTCCGCGTCAAGGCGATCGGCCTCAACCGCGCGGAAGTCATGTTCCGAATGGGCAGGTATCTTCAGGCGCCCAAGCTCCCCTCCAAGATAGGGTACGAAGCTTCCGGCGTCGTTGAAGCCGTCGGCCCCGATGTGGACAAGAGCTGGATCGGCAAGACGGTCAGCACGGTCCCCGGCTTTTCGATGGTCGAGTATGGCGTCTACGGCGAGGTCGCCATCGTTCCCGTTACCGCGATTGCCGCTTATCCCGACAAGCTCTCCTACGAGGAGGGCACCAGCATCTGGATGCAGTACCTCACGGCCTACGGCGCGCTGATCCACCAGGGCCACCTGGCGAAGGGGGATTTCGTTGTCATCACCGCGGCAAGCAGCAGCGTGGGCATCGCCGCGATCGAGATCGTCAAGGCCGAAGGCGGCATCAGCATCGCCACCACACGCACTTCAAAGAAGAAGGCTGAACTGCTCGCGCTGGGCGCGGACCACGTGGTCGCCACGGAAGAGGAAGACCTCGCCGCCCGTGTGAACGAGATCACATCGGGCAAAGGCGCCCGGATCGTCTTTGACCCCATCGGCGGGAAGGGGCTCGAAGCCCTCGCCGCGGCCGCCGCACCGCTCGGCATCATCTTTGAATACGGGGCGCTCTCCACCGAGCCCACGCCGTTCCCGCTATTCGCCGTTCTCTCCAAGCACCTCACCATCAAGGGGTACACCCTCTTCGAAATCGTCAGCGATCCGGCGGTTTTTCCGAAGGCGAAGAAGTACGTTTTCGATCATCTGGCCTCCGGCGCCTTCAAGCCGCGTATCGACAGGACTTTCCCGCTCGCCCAGATAGTAGAGGCTCACCGCTACATGGAGTCGAACGCTCAGATCGGCAAGATCGTAGTCACGGTCTGACGCCACGCGCGCCAGGTCGGTATAATCGTCCTCCGTGATTCGTGCGGCCACAATCTGCCAACTCGTGATCTTTGTCCTATCCGCTGTGGGATGCCGCCGGAATGATCCCGGCGGTGGCGCTCTTGAGACTTATGTCCCTGACCTACGGTCCGTAGCGTTCGACCTAGCGCCTGTACCCGGCGTGAGTCCACCACAGCGATGGATCGCGACGTACACATCGCAGGGCAAGACCGCGCGATTTCGAATTGAGCTTGGGCCGGCGAAAGACTTTGAAGACGAGCACGGTTTCCCTGTCAAGGTCGGGGACGGTAGATTTGTCTCCGAAGCCGGATCGGATGCCACAGTTCTTCTGGCCGACCTGCAGAGGGCGCTCGAAGCGAAGACCGTGCCTAATAACACTCCGAGGAACGCCAGCCTTTCGTTCATCTTTGTGAATCTCGGTGAGAACCAGTCGCAGGCGCCACGTGGCGGCTTCAACGACATGCCACCCGGCAACTGGACAGTAATGAAGATCCTCATCGGAGAGGGGAATCGCGAGGCGCAGGTTTTCCTCAACATCAATCCCAAGATCAGAAAAGGCCAGTTCTCCATCCAGAATCCCGACGACGGTGACCTCCTGCTCGCGGAACTGGCAAAGGTCCTCTGACATCCTCTGACTGGGGAAGCCCCGCCCCCTCCCCCCGCGGTTACACTATGGAGTTACGCCCCCGCCAGGGGCGTGCCAGACTTTTTTCATCCCGTGAACGTCATTGAGAAGGAGCCGGAGAGTTGATCTTCCGCGAGGTTGAGGACGGCGATCTGATCGCGCGTGCCCGCCGCAAGGATGTGGAGGCCTTTAACCTCCTCGTCTCACGGTGGGAAAAGCGTGTGTTCAACTATCTGCTGCGCCTCGTCCGAGGACGGGAAGACGCTCTCGACTTGAGCCAGGACGTGTTCTTGAAGGCCTATCAGAATCTCGGAAAACTCGAGGATACGGAGCGATTCGGCCCCTGGCTGTTTCGCATCGCCCACAACGAGGCGTACTCGTTTTTCCGTAGCCGCCACCCGGAGGACGAGCTTCCCGCCGAAACCGCTCCCGCGCCGTCCCGTTTCCGTATGTATCCGTCGGAGCTTTCGGTGGTCGTGGACCGGGCGCTCAGCCGCCTGACCGCGGACC
This sequence comes from uncultured Solibacteraceae bacterium, assembly GCA_964493965.1. Lineage (GTDB taxonomy): Bacteria > Acidobacteriota > Terriglobia > Bryobacterales > Bryobacteraceae > DASWZN01. The sequence continues at coordinate 26,360 of CAZBQQ010000056.1, read as the reverse complement.
AGCGGGAGACCGTAATTCTGAAGGTCTACGAGGGGTTCAAGTTCGAGGAGATCGCCGAAGCGCTGGAATGTCCGGTCTCGACCGTGAAGTCGAGGCTGTACACCGCGCTCGATGTCCTCAAAGAGGCTCTGGCTCCAATCCCGTCGCGGGGTGTTCAATGAGCTGCTCACCTTTCGATCTGAAAGACTACTTCTTTGGCGAACTCGGAGAGGCGGAATGCGCCCGGGTCCGCACCCATGTAGAAAGTTGCCCAACGTGCGCCGAAGAGCTGGACCGGTTGCGGTTGACGGAGGGGGCGCTGCACTCGCTGCGCCAGGAAGATCCGCCCCGCCGCATCGCTTTCGTCTCGGACCGGGTTTTCGAGCCGCGCTGGTGGCAGGTTTGGTGGAATTCGGCGCCGCGCCTGGGATTCGCCTCGGCGACGCTGCTGGCCATTGCGATTCTGGTGCACGCCTTCGCGCGGCCGGTGGTTGTGGTTAACCGCCCGCAGGTCCAGGCCGCCGCCGTGCAGGCGCCCGCCCCTGCGGTGGTCGCCAGCCGCGTCGATGAAGCCGTTCGCGCCGCAGTCTCGGAAAGTGAAGCGCGGCAGGCGCGGAAAACCGCGGAGATGGTGGAAGCCGCGCGCAGGGATATCGAGTTTCAACGCCGCGCTGATCGCGTGCAATTCGAAGAAACGCTCATGCTGCTGCAGAAGAGGTACAACGGCCTGCTGGTGGCGAGCGCAGATTATGGAGGCCGCCCTTGAAGACCGCTCTACTGCTTTTTGCACTTGCGTCCGCTCTTGTTGCCGCCGACAGGCCGCGCGTCACGCGCGACAACCTGGCCGGCGTCGAAAAGAGCATGGATAGCGCCATCCGCTCGTGGGATGTCACTGAACCGTACGACCTGCTGGGATTCACCCGAGGCGTCTACCTGCCGGGCTACGGAGTGGTGTTCACCACCGAAGTCAACCTGATGATCACGGTCATCACCCCCTTCAAGCTGCCGCCCACCGGCGCGAAGCTCCAGCAACTCAAGGAGAAGAAGCAGCAGCGCCTGGCGTTCGTGCGCAACTGGATGCGCGAGACGCTGGTCAGCGCGGGCTCCACGCTCAACGAGGTGCCATCAGGCGAGAAGGTGGTCTACGCCGTGACGATCTTCTATCAGTCGTTTGAAGACCATAGCGGGATGCCGAACCAGCTCATCGTCGAAGCGCCGCGGCAGGCGCTGGCTGACTTCAAGGCTGGCCGCATCGGCCAGGCGCAGCTCGACTCCGCAATACAGGCCTGGGAGCTCTAATCGTGCGGCTCGGCGAAATGCTCGTCGCGAGGCAGTTGATCGGACCCGAGGACCTCGAACGCGCGCTCGAAATTCAGAAGGAGCGCGGGGAGAAGATCGGCAAGGTGCTGGTCGAACTCGGGTTCGTCGCCGCGCGCGACGTGCTTGCCGCCCTGTCCGAGCAACTCGACATTCCCGTGGTGACGTTCGACGGCGCGCCTCCGGCCATCCCGGAGACGGAGGGACTGGCTCCGCGCTTCATGCGCCAGTGCCGGTTCCTGCCCTACTCGGTCGCGGACTCGACGCTCACCATCGCCATGGCCGACCCGCTCGACTTCGAGACCATCTCGGCCGTGCGCGGGTTCACAGGCATGAAGGTCGAAGCGGTGCTGGCTCTCGAGGCAGAACTGCTGGACGCCATCGACAGGTTCTACGGCGAGCGGGAGCAGGAGACCACGGACGGCGAGGGCCGCACCGGAACCGCGGAGGAGGACCTCGAACAGCTCCGCGACATGGCCAGCGAAGCGCCGGTCATCCGCTTGGTGAACACCATGATCGCCCAGGCCGCCGAGAAGCGGTCGAGCGATATTCACATCGAGCCCTTCGAGAAAGAGTTCCGCGTCCGCTACCGCGTGGACGGCGTGCTCTACAGCCAGGAGCCTCCACCGCGTGAATTGAAGGCCGCCATCATCTCGCGCGTGAAGCTGATGGCCAAGCTCAATATCGCCGAACGCCGGCTGCCGCAGGACGGGCGCATCAAGATCAAAGTGATGGGCCGCGAGGTGGATCTGCGCGTCTCGACGCTGCCTACGTTGTACGGCGAGAGCGTCGTCATGCGCCTGCTCGACCGCTCGGCCGGCGATTTCTACGATCTCTACCGGCTGGGATTCGACGAGCACATGCTGAAGCGCATGGAGCACTACACCTCGCTCCCGCACGGCATCCTGCTGGTCACGGGACCAACCGGCAGCGGCAAATCCACCACGCTGTACTCGGCCCTCAAGCGCATCAACCAGCCCGACAAGAAGATCATCACCATCGAGGACCCGGTGGAGTACCAGATGGACGGGATCAACCAGATCCACGTCAATACCCAGATCGGGCTGACGTTCTCTTCCGGGCTGCGGCACATCGTGCGCCAGGACCCGGACGTGATCATGGTGGGCGAGATCCGCGACCGCGAGACGGCGGACATCGCCATCCGCGCGGCGCTGACCGGCCACTTCGTCTATTCCACGCTGCATACCAACGACGCTCCCAGCGCCATCACGCGTCTGGTGGATATGGGCGTCGAGGAGTACCTGATCAGCTCGACCGTGGTGGCGGTTCTGGCGCAGCGGCTGGTGCGCCTGATCTGCCCGCACTGCAAGCAGCCCGCCGGGACGCGCACCGCTCACGATGGCACGCAGGTGCCGTCTTTCAAAGGCGCCGGGTGCGAGCGCTGCGCCAACTCAGGCTACCAGGGCCGCGTGGGCATCTTCGAGTTGATGGAGCTGAACGACGATTTGCGCGCGCTGATTCTGGCTAAGTCGGACGCGGCGACATTGACGGCCGCGGCGCGGCGTAGCGGGATGCGTTCGCTGCGCGAGGATGGATGGATGAAGGTGGCGCAGGGCGTAACTTCGGCGGACGAGGTGCTGCGCGTGACGCAGGAGTTCTGATGAGTGCGGCCAACCATGTCCGCGGATTTGTACCCTGGCGCAGACTCTTAGTCTGCAGCGTCGAGACTCGTCTCGACGCGAGAAATGGCCTCGACACGAGTGTCGAGGCGGCAGGCAGGAGTGCCTGCGCCACAAAGACGGCGGCTGTGGGTAGGGCTGCAGGCAGTTCTGAGGCGCAAGGCTGATGGCGGCGAGTTTCCACTTCCAGGCGGTGGCGCCGGACGGTCGGGTCCGGGTCGGCGTCCTGCATGGAGAGACCGAGAAGGCGGTGGCTCGTGAGCTGAGCAGCCAGGGCCTGATCCCGGTCTACGTGGGGCTCCAGCCGAAAAAAGGTTTCACTTTGAAGCTGCCATCCTTCACCCGCGGCAAGCGGCGCGACGTAATGTTCTTCACGCAGGAGCTTTCCACGTTGTTGAACGCCGGCGTGCCGCTTGACCGCGCTCTTTCAATCACCGGCGAGTTGACCGAACACGCCAGCTTCGGCTTCGTGGTGATGGATGTGCTGCGGATTCTAAAAGGGGGCCGCTCGCTGGCCGACAGCCTGGCGGCGCACCCCGGGTATTTCTCGAAGCTCTACATCAATATCGTCCGGGCAGGCGAGGCGAGCGGAGCGCTGGGGCCCGTCTTCAAGCGCCTGACCGAGTTCGAGCGCACCCGCGACGACCTGCGCGGATACATCATCTCCTCCATGATCTACCCGGGCCTGCTGATGCTGGTCGGCTTCGCGTCCATCATGATCCTGATGAACTTCGTGGTGCCGCGGTTCGCGCAGATGTTCCAGGATTCGCGCATGAAGATGCCGCTGCCGACCCAGATGCTGATCTCGGTCAGCGCCGTCGTCCGGGCCTACGGATGGATCGGGCTGCTGGGGGCGATCGCGGCGTCGGTGGGCTTCTACTCCTACATCCGCACAGTGGGCGGGCGGCTGTGGTGGGATTCGTTCCGGCTGAAGGTGCCGGTGCTCGGCGACGCGCTGCGCAAGGCCGAGACGTCCCGGTTCGCCCGCGCCATGGAGACGCTGGTGGCCAACAACGTTCCCTTGGTACAATCACTCGGTATCGCGGCCGCCATCCTGAACAACACCCGCATCGCACGCTCCCTCGAATCGGTCGCGCAAGGGGTCAAGCGAGGGGAGGGGCTGGCCGCGCCGCTCCGGCGTACGGGCGAGTTTCCGCCTCTGGCGAGCCACCTGCTGAGCGTGGGAGAGGAAACCGGGCGCCTGGACCAGATGTTCGAGCGCATGGCGGATATTTACGAGGCCGATACGCGCGCGGCCATCCGGCGGTTTACGGCATTGTTCGAGCCGATGATCATTCTCGTGATGGGCATCTTCATCGGCGCGCTGATACTGAGCATGTTGCTCGCAATCACGAGCATCAACGAAGTGGCGGTGTAAACATGAGAAAGCGCAGAAGAGCGAACCAGGCGGGCGTCACGCTGATCGAGATGCTGGTGGTGGTCACGATCATCGCGCTGTTCGCGGGACTGGTCGGGTTGCGGATGTGGAAGCAGGCCGACAAGGCCCGCGTGACGGCCGCGCGCTCGCAGATCAACACACTGATGGCCGCGCTGAGCACCTATAAGATGGATACCGGGCAATTCCCTACCACCGAGCAGGGCTTGCAGGTGTTGCGCACCGCGCCGCAAGGCGTGCCCAACTGGGCGGGGCCGTATCTGGAACGCGAGCTGCCCAATGATCCGTGGGGCAACCCGTACATTTACCACTACCCGAGCGAAACACAGGGCGATGAGCCGGAAATCATCTCCCTCGGCGCCGACGGGCAGCCGGGAGGCGACGGCATCAACGCCGACATTGTGAGCTGGAAGTCGCAATGAGGATCCGCTTGCTTGCGCGCGCGGCTCGGAACGGAGCCGCGACCGCGAGGGAGCGGACCAGCTCGGTCTCCGGCGTAACCCTGATCGAGATGATGATCGTGGTGGCGCTGATCGCGCTGATCTCTGGGATCACCTACCCCGCGTTTACGTCGGGCATCGACACGCTACGGCTCAACCAGGCTGCCAACGGCGTGGTCAGCTTTTTCAACGAAGGGCTCAACAGGGCCGAGCGGCGTGGGCAGGCGGTCGCGATTACCGTCATACAGGCGCAGAACACGCTTGTGATGCAGTCGGTGGAGGCGGGGTTCGAGAAGAAGTATGAGTTGCCGCGGGGAGTCACCATCGTGAAGATTCTGCCGGATATTGGAATCGATGACGACGGCACCCGCCAGTTCCTTTTGTATCCGGGAGGGGCCGTTCCGCAGGCCGGAATCGAAATCGCCAACTCGCGGCACGCGCTCCGGATGGTGCGCGTGGATCCGATCACGGGCGTCCCCGCGGTGGAGCGGGCCGAGGACAGATGAGGCGCGGCTTCACACTGCTCGAGATGCTGGTGGCCACCGCCATCATGGGGATTGCGGTGGTAGGCCTGATGTCGAATCTTTCGGCCTCGCTGCGGAATGCCGCGCGGCTGACCGACTACGACCGCGCCGCCCTGCTGGCCCACGAGAAGATGGACGAACTGCTGCTCGATCCACAGTTGCCCAAGATGGCTGTCGTTCAAGGCGTCTTCGACCCGGCTATCACCGGGGACGTCCCGGCGGGCTGGCGCGCCCAGCTCACGCCCTTTGATGTGCCGCCCGACGCGCCTCCCGGCAGCGAGATTCTGGAGCAGCTCGAGTTGCGCGTGTGGTGGGGGCAGCCGAAAAACCCGCGGTCGCTGGTGCTCGAGGCCTACCGGCGCGGCAGGCTGCCGGGGGGGCAACAATGAGTGACCGCGCGTTGTGGGGCAGGATGGTATCCTGCGCGCCGGTTGCCAACCGGCGCCCGGCCGAACTGTTAAACAGAGACGCACGGGCGGGTTGCCAACCCGCCGCAGGTTTAACAACCTGCCCCACAAGCAGTCACGGAACCCATGGTGTCACCTTGATCGAATTGCTGGTCTCGATCACGCTGTTGAGCCTGCTCTCGGTGGGACTGCTCATGACCCTGCGCGTCGGCATCAACGCCATGGAAAAGGCCAATGCCAAGCTGATGGCGAACCGCCGCGTGGCGAGCGTCGAACGCATCATGCGCAGCGAAATCCGGGATTTGATTCCCGTGGTGGCCACTTGCGTGTCTGGAGGCGACCAGCCTTCCGAACGAATCATGTATTTCGATGGGCGGCCGGAGTCCCTGCGCTTCGTGTCCAGCTACTCTCTTCAGGAAGCCTCGCGCGGCGTGCCGCGCATCCTCGATTTCCAGGTGGTTCCGGGCGACCGGGGTGTGGGGGTGCGCCTGGTGGTCAACGAACTCCCTTACAGCCCGCAGATGGCGGGCGCCACCTGTATGGGCACGGTGCGCGATCCGGACCGCAATATCGCGATGGGCGCCTTCCGCCCGATACAGGTGGGCCCGGGCTCGTTTGTGCTGGCAGACAAGCTGGCGTTCTGCCGCTTCAGTTACCGCGATTACCAGCTACCGATGGGCGAGCGCTGGCTGCCGGAATGGCCGCTGGGAAAATGGCCGACTGCGGTTCGGATCGACATGGCCGCTCTCGATCCCGATCCAGCGCGCCTGCCGCTGATGAGCGTCACGGTGCCAATGCAGGTGAACCGGCAGCCCTATGAGCCCTATGGCCTGTAAGCGTGTGGCTGCCGGAGTAGATTGCCTCGACACGAGTGTCGCGGCGGCAGGCAAGAGTGCCTGCGCCACCAAGCGCGGAAGCGCGCTGATCGCGGTGCTCTGGCTGGTGGCGGCGCTATCGGCAATCGCCTTCACTGTGGCGAGCACGGTCCGCTCGGAGGTAGGCCGGGTGTCGAACGCGGCCGACGGTCTCAAGGCGTACTATCTCGCCACGGGAGCCATGGAGCGGGCGTTGCTGTACATAGAGTGGGGGCCGGCCTATCGGAACCCCGACGGAACTTCGCGCTATTGGGACGGCGGGCCGGTGATGCGGCTCGAGTTTCCCACCGGGAGAGCCATCGTCGAACTGATTCCCGAAACCTCGAAGCTGAACGTCAACCTCGCGCCGCCGGAGGAGCTTTACAGCCTGATCCTGGCGTTGGGAGCCGACCCGCTGCGAGCTCGCGAGATCGCCTTGGCGATCGTCGAGTGGCGCACTCCGCAGCTTGACGCCTCGGAAGGGCTTTCTCTTTCCGGTGCTTCGTCTTTTGGCTCCCCCCATGCGTCATTCCAGGAGATCGAGGAACTACTGTCGGTCAGAGGTATGACTCCGGAACTGTTTTACGGCACTTACGAGCGGGCTCCGCAAGGCGGCCTGGTACGCCGCCGCGGCCTGGGAGACTGCCTTTCCGTTTACGGCTCGGGTTCGGTGGACGTGAATACCGCGGATCCGGCCGTGTTGGCCGCGGTGGGCACCCCGGTCGACGTCATCGACGCGATTCTCCGGCTCCGGCAACTGGGTCCGATCCTGCGACTGGAACAGTTGACCGCCATCACCCAGGGCATGCCGGGGACAGAACGCCTGACCCTCGGTACGGGCAGCACGATCCTCACGCTGCGGGCGACCGCGCAGAACCGCCTGGCGGACGGGACGCTTTCCGACACGCGCCGGTCCGTCGCCGCGCTCCTGAAGCTCCTCGACCGGTCGAAGTTCAACGAGCCTTATCACATACTGCGCTGGTACGACAACGTGTGGGTGCAATGAATTTGGACCTTCCAGAACTGCGAAGACTGCTCGCCATCGGTACCGGCGTAGGCATCGAGATCGAGGACGATGTCCTGCGCGTGGCTGCCGTCCGGGTCAGGCCGGCCGGGGCCCGCTTGCTCGGGGCGGCCACCATCAACGGCTTCCGCGAGAGGACTACCTCGGGCTGGGGCGCGGTGTGCACGGATTTCTTGAAGCAGACCGGGGCGAGCCACCTGGCCGCCACGGTGTTGTTGCCTCGCCGCGAGGTCGTCGTGAGGCTGCTGGCGCTGCCTGGAGTCAAGGACCAGGACATCGCGTCGGCCATCGACTTTCAGATCGATTCGCTGCACCCGTTTCCGGAGGAGCAGGCGACTTATGCCTGGACCCGCCTGGGCGGCGGCGGAGCGGTTCTGGTCGCCATCACCCGGAAGGACACGCTGGAGCGCTACTTCACCATGTTCTCCGAGGCGGGGGTGAAAGTGGCGGCATTCACCTTCTCGGCTGCGGTCCTGTACTCGGCGTCCCGGCTTCTGGCGCGGCCGCCGGCGGGTGGTTTCCTGGCCTTCGCCGCGGCCGGAGAGGGCCTGGAGGCGTACGGCGAGAGCGAAGCCCGGCCGATGTTCTCCGCGGCCTTCGACGTGCCGCGCGACAGGGCCACGGAACTCGCGAGCGCGGAGCTGCGGCTCGATTCGGATGTGGAAGCGGTGGACATCGCCGCGCTGCTGCCGAGCCCCAGCGGCGCTCCCCCGGAATTCGATTTATCCCGCAACGCACTGGCGTACGCGGCGGCGCTGGCCGGGGCATGCCCCCGGCTGGCGCTGCCCCTGAACCTGCTGCCGGTGGAGAACCGCAGTTCGAATTCGCGCGTGATTTACGTGCCCACGGTGGCCCTGCTGGCCGCCGCCCTGGTTTCGGTTGCAACGCTGGCCTCGATCGCGCCGGTCAAAGATCGCGAGTATCTGCGCGGTCTCGAGACCGAGACGGCGCGGTTGCAGCCGCTGGCCCGCAAGGCAGGCGAGACCGACCACGCCATCGAAGCGACACGGGCCAAGAGCAGACAACTGGACGACTTCCGGCGCCGCTCCAAAGGAGCGCTGGACGCCCTGGCGGAAGTGAACAAGCTGATCGAGCCGCCCGCCTATCTGACCAGCCTTGACCTAGTGGGGGATTCCATCACGGTGGCCGGAAGCGCCGAGCGCGCCGAGCCGCTGCTCAAGGTCTTCGACAGTTCGGCGCTGTTTCAGGGCTCGGAGTTCACGATTCCACTCAGCCCCAACGGCAACATGCAGATGTTTCGCATCCGCGCCGCGCGCAAAGGGGTACCGCAGTGAAGCTCACCCAGCGCGACAAGATTCTGCTGATTGGCCTGTGCGTTGTGGCGGTGCCGGCGGCGCTCTATGAGATCTACCAGTTCTCGAGCGCAAGCGCAGCCGCCCCTACGGCCCAGGCGGACAACATCCCCGCCGCCGAAAGGCGTCTGGCGCGGGTGCGCCAGCTGGCAGCGACGGTGGCCGGCAAGCAGCAGGTGCTGAACCAGGTTTCCGTCGAGCTGGCGCAACGGGAGAAGGGCATCATCCAGGCCGAGACCGCGCCGCAAGCCCAGGCCGTCCTGCTCGACATCGTGCGCCGCACGGCCAGCGCCCAATCCCCGCCCGTCGCGCTCGGCTCGGTGGAACTCCAGCCCCCTGCCAAACTTGGCGAGTACGGGGAAGTGCGGGTTGGCGTGCCCTTTAGCTGCCATATCGAGGAGCTGCTGAACATGCTAGCCGACCTGACGAACCGGCCCGAGGCGATCTCGGTCGACGAGATACGCATCGGCGTGCACGACCCCAAGCAGAAGACCATTGGAGTGCGCATGGTGGTTTCCGGCGTGGTTCCGCGCAGGCTGGTTCCGGACAAGAAGGGGGGCGTCAAGTTTTGAAGAAGAAACTGCTGTTACTCGATTTGGCGCTGGCGGTGGTGGTCTTCGTGCTCGTGGGCCAGGTGCGGGACCGGTGGCTGGAAGCGCGAAAGCGGTCCGAGGTGATGTTCGGAAAGGCGCTGAAGCAGCTACCTCCGCCACCCTACTCCGCTTTGGCGGCGGTCCCGGGCGTCACCGCCGCCAGCTATAGCGCGGTGGCCCTGAAATACCCGTTCAGCCCGGACCGGAATCCCACCGTGGTCGTCGAGCCGCCGAAAGAGCCGCCCATGCCGCCCCTCCCGATCTATTACGGCATCATGACACTGGCCGACGGCGAGACCGCGATCATGAGCGCGAAGATGGGCGATCCCAGCCTGGGCATACATTTCGGCGAAAAGGTGGGCGAGTTCACGCTGGTGGATGTAGAGGACGATGTTGTGACCCTGCAATGGAACGGCAAGACCGTGATCAAGAAGGTTTCGGAGTTGAGGCCGCGCGGGGACATGGGCAGGGCCGCCCCCGCCGCCCGGTCCACCGAGACGACGGCGAAAGCGGTGCAGCAGCCGGGTTCCAAGGTCGAAGCCAGCCCCTGGGACGAGATAGGACCCAACTTGAGGGCCTGCCGGCCGGGCGACAGTTCGCCGGCCGGGAGCGAGAAGGACGGTTGGCGCAAGGTAATGGTTCCTACCCCGATGGGCGCGAGCTGCCATTGGGAAAAAGGCAACTGAGATCGACCCGGACGACGCAAACGTCTGACGGCAGGGGCCGCGCCGGGGAGGAGCGTTTTTATGAGCATGTTTCGAGTCTTCATCTTGGTAGCATTCGCGGGCGCCCTGTACGGGCAGCAGCCGCCGCCGCAGCAGGCGCCAGCGCCGCCGGCTTTTACGCTTCCGGGCTCAAGGCAGCAGTCGCGGTCGCCCTCCACCTACGACTACGGGCAGACCCCTGCCAAGGAGGAGAAGGACAATAACGCCCCTGCGGCCGTCCAGGGGACGGCTGCGGAAAAGCCTGCCCCACAGTCCGCTGCACCGCGCCAGTCTTCGGCTGGGGTGGTGCTGAATGTCCAGGGCGCCTCGCTGATCGACATCGTCGACATGCTCGCCAGACAGCTCAGAATCAACTACATTCTCGATCCTCGTGTAAAAGGATCCGTGATCATTAATACTTACGGCGAGATCCGGAACGTGGGCGCGCGAGCGCTGTTGGAAACCATCCTGCGCATCAATGGCGCCGCCATCGTCCAGGTTGGGGACATCTACCGCATCGTGCCGGTGGGGGATGCAAGCCGGCTGCCGATCGAGCCCCAGGTCGACACCAAGCTGTTTCCGGACGATGAACGCATCATGTTGAACCTGGTCTTCCTGAAGTACGCCACCGTGGGAGAGCTGTTCAAGCTGCTCCAGCCGTTCGTGGGGGAAGGTGGCACGATGACCAGCTATGAGCCCGCTAACCTTCTTCTGATTATGGACAACAGCCGCAACATGCGGCGCACCATGGAGTTGGTCCAGATGTTCGACAACGACACTCTGGCCAGCCAGCGGGTCCGCCTATTCGAGGTGCGGAACGGCCGCCCTTCCGACCTGGCCCGTGAAATGGAGACGGTCATGAAGGCGGTGTCGCTTGGGGAGAAAGAGAGCGCCGTCAAGTTCCTGCCGATCGATCGCATCAATACCATCGTCGCCATCGCCCCCAATCCGGGGGTTTTCGACCAGGTGGGCGCGTGGCTGACCAAGCTGGACATCGCGCCCAAGGCGATCGCGGGCACCAAGAGCAATTATGTCTATCGTGTGAAATACGGATGCGCGTCGTCTCTCGCCTCCGCCATCATGCAACTCTATGTCGGTTACGGCTACGGCGCGGGGATGGGCATGGGTATGGGCGATAACTGCAATTTGACCAGCTCCTCGTTGACCCCGGCGGGACTCAGTGGCGGGGGCGGTGGTTATGGCGGCGGTGGTTATGGCGGCGGTGGTTATGGCGGCGGCGGTTACGGGGCCGGTGGCTACGGTGGCGGCGGTTACGGTGGCGGCGGCTACGGCGGCGGCGGCTACGGCGGCGGCGGCTACGGTGGCGGTATGTACGGTGGTGGTTACGGCGGCGGAATGTACGGCGCCGGACTGGGCTCGCTGGCCGGAATGGGGCAAGCCAATGCAGTGGCAGCCGGAGCGGTGGGGGCTCAGACCCCGAACGCCGGCGCCGCAGTGACACCTATGTCCTCCCCCGATCAGACGGGTTCCTATCTTGGGTACGGAGCCCAGTTCCTTGGGCCGGGGTCGAAGGTGCCTCGGGTGATTCCGAACCCCATGGACAATACCCTCCTGATCCAGGCCACTCCCCAGGACTACCAGGAGATCCTGAAACTCCTCCAGGAGTTGGACGTGGCTCCCCGGCAGGTGTTGGTGGAAGCGAAGATCTACGAGGTCAACCTTCAGGGCGAGTTTGCCAGCGGCGTACAGGCGTACTTGCAGAGCCTGAGCGCGGCGAAGCCCTCCGGATGGACCAGTAACGCGTTGCAGGCTATCTCCAGCGGTACAAATATGACCCTGACGGCGGGTATGCTGGTGGGGAACAGCCGGCAGTTGCTGGCGGTGCTGACGGCCTCTGAACAGCATCAGCGCGTCAAGCTGGTCTCGGCTCCCAGACTGATCGCAACCGACAGCATCGCCGCCACGATGAACGTGGGCGACACGGTCCCGACCCTGAGTTCGCAAGCCGCGGGCGGCATTACCGTCGGCGGGAACTCCACGGTCTTTCAGGGGATTTCGAACGTTCAGACGGGTGTCACGCTGAATGTGCTGGCGCGCGTCACGCCGGGTGGCATTGTTACCATGAAGATCCAGCAGGACGTCAGTGCGCCGGTGGCGCCCACGGCGGGCGCGGGGATCCAATCCCCATCTTTCTCGCAACGCTCCTTCAGCACGCAGGTTACCGTGCAGGACGGCGACACCATCGCGATCGGGGGCATCATCTCGGACAGCGATACGTACTCGACCTCCGGCATCCCGCTTCTGAACCGGATACCATTCATCGGCGCCGCCTTCGGAAGCAAGAGTGTCAGTAAGACCCGGACCGAGATGGTGGTGCTCATGACTCCCCGCATCATCTACGACACCAACCAGATAGTGGAAGCGAGCGATGAGGTGAAGTCGGGCTTCAAGAAGCTCCGCACCCTGATGAAGGAGTAAGCAGCTCCAGGAGGCGAGAATTCGTCGGCAAGGGCGAAATGGCCGGTTTTTGTCATCGCCCCCGGCCACGAAATGTTCTCCTGTGTGCGTTTTCGATTGGCACCGGAATTGCGAGCTGATGCCGGTATGAGAGCATCAGGCACAGCAAACCACCCGCAACACCACATTGAACTGTCTTCCCAAGCAAGATTGTGGTACGGTTCAAGCACTCCCAAAGGCTTCGGCTCCCTGCTGAGCGAATTCGGGACTTCAAGCGCCCACAAGTCTTCCACGACGCTGGCAGGCACACCGGCAACCGCAGCAGCACCCCCGGTGCAAGGAAGTTCCGCAACGGCTCAACTCGCCACTAACTCCGCCACCTCAGAATCAGGCGCCACGGAGGCCTATCAGTACGTTGCGCCCGTCGCGTACGGCATCAACTTAGGTCCGCAGGGGTCCTCACTATCTCCGGAAGAAGCGGACGCGAACCAGGCAGCCAGGCTGGCGGCGGCAAACCAGGCAGTTGCCGCGAAGGCAGCGGCGCGAAATCTCACCATCTCGGACTACCTGGCGCCCGGCGACAGTCTGAGCAACTATCCGGACGGAATCACGATCGCGCAATTGATACAAGGATATAGCTGCACGGCTGCTAACGCAGCCGATCCGAAGTTCAGTGAATACGCCACCACCGGACGAGTGATGGTAAACGGTGCAGCCATCACCGGCCTGGCGCCAGACCCGTACGGCGGTCCCCCGGCGCCACTAGGATCGAAAGCGGCGGCGATATTCGTCACGGGGTGACACCCTCCGTCGTGGGAGTGAACGCACTCCGAGCCGCAAATCGCCAGGCAACAGCAACGGCCCGCGAGCGGGATGTTTCGGTCTGTGACGTCCAAGAGTGGCGCCTCAGATTTCGCGCGTTTCGCTATAGAACTTCCTTCCTAGTACTGCGGTCACCTAACGCCAGAAAAGCCTTCGGCTCGGTGGAAAAGTGTTGACATGTAACGTCTCCCGTGGTCTAATACGGCACTGATGGGTGTGTGTGGGAGTTTGATCGGGGAAGGAGGGTTAGAGGACAGAGAAGGCTTGACAAGGGGTAGCACTGAGAGAATAATTAGGGTTGCACTGAGAAACTTATGAGACCCCTGCCGTGTTTCACGACGGGAGACGTTATACTCAGCTTGAATTCCGCGAGCGCTTTGGCGAACAAGAAAAACAAGAGCACGTGACAAGATCCAGAACGAAGATGGGTGACCGGCGGGTCGAGTTGTAGGCCGAGTGCCCGTCTTTAGATCGAGATCACAGTTTAGAGGCTCAGGTCACAAAGAGACTTCCACCAATTCAAATTCGAATTCCACTAAGGAGAAGGAAATGGCAGATTTTCGAAAATGGTTCATGGTGATCGCCGTAGTGTTGCTTGCTGCGGCTACCGCCAATGCCCAACCAAGTGTCACAATGCCGTGCAGCCTGACTTCCAGCCCGGAGCTAATGCGGGTTGGCGGCCTGACTGAGCCGGTTGGCGAGATCGATCTGGCTTGCGATTCCACCAAGCTGTCGAGCCTCGGCTCTAGCGTGACGGCCCAGTTTACGCTGCAGCTTAACGCCATCGTGACGAACTCGATCGACACCGCCAACAGGACCATGGCCGGCGCGCTTGTGCAGTACAGCTTGGCGCCGTTCGCGATCCAGAGCGCTGTCCAGGGAATCACGGCCGCACCGACGGCCCCTGGCGTGTTGCTGTTCCCGAACGTCGTCCTGCCGACCGGGACCACGTTCACCGTGCGCTTCGTCAACGTGCGCGTGGCAACCACGACGCTCACCAACGTGACGTTCAGCCCGGGCGGGTTTCCGCAGGTCGTAGCCGCGTTTTCCGCGAACTCGTACAATCCGACTTCGTGGTCGATCGGCTTCAACCAGCTCGTGTCAGCGGCCATCGTGGGCGAGGTCGCAGAGGACTTCACCTTCGCCGTGACCGACTGCAAGGGTGCGGCGGGTCCGGCGAACATCCCGTTGCAGCAGTGCATCAACTATGGGCTAAACAGCCCCGACATCATCGGTAACACGGCCGCTCCGGTATTTGGTGTGACCTTCACGGAGCTGGCTCCGTTGAGCGTCGGCGAGTTCAAAAACATTACGGAGGAAGACGGAACCACCATCCCGAACGTCGGGCTGGCCGGCGGACTCAATGCAGCCCCGGCGGCCCCGAACTACCTGTTCAATCCTCCCAGCCCGAATCCGGCACTGGATCCCGTTACTACCTGGACCCCGGGCTCGAGCGCGACCATCTGCGACACCGGTCATAGGGGCGTCGGGGACGTTGCGCCTGTACTGGAAACGAACCCGCCCATCCCGAATTGCACGACCAACGCTTGGGTTTCCAACGGCACGAGGCTTGTAACGACGTTTAAGCTTGCCGACTCGCGGTTGGTGGGCAAGGTTCACATCTGGGTCAGCCAGTACCAGACCAACAGCAAGTCCGGTGCGGTGGCTGAACTCGCCACGATCCATAGCGCCACTGGTGGCGGTAAGGTCGATTACACGCCCACGGCATTCAGGATCTCCTGCTCGCCGAACACGGGCGGCGCCCCCAGTGTCCTCAATCGCTGGGTTGAGCTTCCCGACTCTGCCTCTGAAGTGGCCTCTTGGGAAGTCCTCAGCGACAACGTGTCCGCTCAGGACGACCTGACCTTCGCGTGGGCCCTCACGTACGATGAAGGCTCCCTGCCTTCGCTGTCCGCCGGCTCCACTTTCAGCCCGGTCTCGATTTCCGGGAACATCGGTCCGATTTCGACTCTTGCTGCCGCTTCATTGCTCGGAACCGGCGCAACTCCTGCAACGGAAGCCTCCGTTGTTCGCTTCAACCACACGCCGACCACCAGCCCGGTTAACGTGCTGATCAACCACTGCGTGACGAACCTGCTGTTCCCGTACGTCACCAACGTCGTCGGCTTCGAGACCGGCATCGCGATCTCCAACACGTCTCTGGATACGGCTTGGAATCTCGTCGAGCCGCCTCCGGCGACTCTTACGGCGGCCATCGGCGCAGGCGGCGTCCTGGCTAACTTCGGGACGGCTGCCAACCCGATGCCGTACAACACGACTCCGCAGGCTGGCCCCTGCAACCTGTACCTGTTCGGTTCGGCGTCCCCGGTCAACATGGGGACGACGACTGCCAGCCAGGTGCAGGCCATCGCATCGGCCACCACGCCCAACGTCGCCGCGGGACAGACTTTTGCCGACACGCTCACCACGATCTTCGCGTTGAACGGCGGCACGAGCCCGGTCACGATGAGCGGTTACGTGATCGCCCGTTGCGAGTTCCAGTTTGGGCATGGGTATGCCTACCTGGTCGATCCGAGTGGCCGGCCCCAGGGTTACCTGGCGCTGATCATTCCGGATCGCAACATTCTGAACGGGGACATTTCCTCCCCGACCGGATTCACCAGCACGCCGATCCGCATTGCCCAGCCTTTCAGCAATGCGATCTTCGACGAGCAGGGTGAGATTCTTGCTCAGTAGCTCAACCTAGTAGTCAAGCCGATGAGGGAGGGGAAGAAATTCCCCTCCCTTTTTTTTGTGCCCGGGGACGGCATCACGGCCGCTGGGCGAGGCGGGCGCCCGGCGCTTATGCGCTGGCCGACGGCGCGCTCATGGCCGCCAGCTTGTTGAGGCCGTCGATGAAGGCCTTGGCGCTGGCTTCGATGACGTCGGTCGAAGCGCCGCGGCCCATCACCTTGCGGTCTCCCTGCTCGACGTGAACCGTCACCTCTCCCATGGCTTCCGTGCCGCTGGTGACGGCGCGGATCTCGTAGCTCGCAAGCCGGGCCGAGACCTCCGCCGCCTGGCAGATGGCCCTGCAAACCGCGTCCACCGGACCGTCTCCGATGGCGGCTCCCTGCTTGATCTGGTCCCTCGCCGTCAGGCGAACGGTGGCCGTAGGAATGGTGGAGGTGCCGCTGGCGACCTGCAGGTAGTCGAGATGGAATGTATCGGGCACCGGGTGAAGCTCGTCGTGGAGGATGGCGACGAGGTCCTCGTCGAAGACTTCCTGCTTCTTGTCCGCCACCGCCAGAAAGCGCTCGTAGGCCTGGTCCAGATCGGCGGGCGAAAGTGAGTACCCCAGCTTCTCGACGCGGTCCCGCAGGCCGTGCCGGCCCGTGCGCGCGGTCAGCACCACCCGGCTCTGGGAGAACCCCACGTCCTCGGGGCGCAGGATCTCGTAAGTCTCGCGCTGCTTCAGGAAGCCATCCACGTGGATGCCGGAGCTGTGGGCGAACGCGTTGCCGCCGATCACGGCCTTATTGGGAGGGACGGACATGCCGAGCATGTCGGCGACCAGGCGGCTGGTGCGGTAGAACTCGCGCGACTCGATGCCGGTTTCGAATCCGAAGTAGTCGCAGCGCGTGCGCAGGGCCATCACCACTTCCTCGATCGCCGCGTTGCCGGCCCGCTCGCCGATCCCGTTGATGGTGCCTTCCACCTGGCGCGCGCCGTTGAGAACTCCGGCCAGCGCATTGGCCACCGCCAGTCCCAGATCGTCGTGGCAGTGCACGCTGATGACCGCCCGGCCGATGTTCGGCACCTTCTCGCGGATGGACCGGATCAAAGCGCCGAACTGCTCCGGTACGGCGTAGCCGGTGGTGTCCGGAATGTTGACCACCGTGGCGCCCGCATCGATGGCGGTTTCAATCATCTCGAACAGGTAGGCAGGGTCGGCGCGCCCGGCGTCCTCGGCGTAGAACTCCACGTCGTCGACGTAGCGCTTGGCCAGCTTGACGGAGTCGGAGGCCATTTGCAGAATGCGGGCCCGCTTCTCCTCCAGGGTCTTGCCGTACTTCTCGTCACGGAACTTGCCCATGACGTGGACGTCGGAGACGCCGATGCCGGTATGGATGCGAGGCTTGCGGGCCTTGGCCAGCGCCCGGCCGCAGGCCTCGATGTCGCTGGGCACGGCGCGCGAGAGGGCGCACACGGCGGGGCCTTCCACTTCCTGCGAGATGCTTTCGACAGCCTGGAAATCCTCGGGCGAGGAGTTGGGGTAACCGGCCTCGATGACGTCCACTTTGAGCCGGGCCAGTTGCCGGGCTATGGTAAGCTTTTCCCCGCTCCCCAGGCGCGTTCCAGCCGCCTGCTCGCCATCTCTCAAAGTCGTGTCGAACACTGCAATCTTGTCGGCCATCGCTGCTCCTGGATGTTCTTTCGAGTTTACGACAGTCGCCCGTCGCCCGTCGCCCGTCGCAACTGAGGTCTTCGTGCGCTTCGCGATGGCGAGTCGGCACGCTGCGGAGCAGAAGGATCCGGCCGTGATTCCGACGGGGGACGAGCGACAAGCGACGAGCGGGCGACGCGCCAGAGCGCGCCGCCCTGTGACAACATAAGAATAGTGAAACCCTCATCGCAGGATCCGCGCCAGCGCCTCACCCAGTTGCGGAACGAGTTGCTGAAGCTGCACGCGGTTCTTCTCGAATCCGAGCGGGCGCAGTACGACCGCGACATCCAGCGCATTCGCTCCAGCCAGCACTTCCTGGAACTGGCGCTCAACGATCCAGCCTTTGCGTGGCTGCGCGTGCTCTCGCAGCTGGTTGTGTTAATCGACGAGACCCTGGATGCGAAGGAGCCTCCCACCCCCGCCGAAGCCAGCCGCCTGGTACACAGGGCCCTCGATCTGCTCTCCCCGGGCGAGCCGAGCGGAGCCTTCGAGAGGCCCTACCTGGAGGCGCTGCAGCGCGATCCCGACGTGATCCTGGCCCACGCCGCCGCACTGAAGCTTTTTCGCCGCCTGGCGTGAAGGCCGGCGCGGTTGACAGTACAATGGCGAGAGGCGCTATGAGGATTCTTGCCTTTCACGCTCACCCGGACGACGCCGAAGCGCTGGCGGGCGGCACGCTGACGCTGCTGGCGGGGCAAGGCCACGAGATCGTCATCGCCACCATGACTCCGGGCGACTGCGGATCCGCGGAGCACCAGCCAGAGCAGATCGCCGCCATCCGCCGCCGCGAGGCGGGAACGGCCGCCGCCCTTTTGGGCGCGCGATACATGTGCGCGGAGTTCCGGGACCTGGCGGTCTTCAACGACGAGCCGTCGCGCCGGCGGGTCACCGAGATCCTGCGCCGCACCCGGCCGGACGTGGTGCTTGGGGCCGCGCCCGAAGATGCGCAATGCGACCACCAGGCGGCCGGCAACCTGGTGCGCGATTGCGGATACGCCGCAGCCACGCCCAACTATCGCACCGGGGCCCCCAACGCCGCGGCACCGCTTCCCAAGATCCCGCACCTCTACTTCATGGATCTGCCGGGCGACGACCCGCTGCCGCCCGATTTCGTGGTGGACATCGCGGCCGCCTTCCCGCGCAAGCAACGGCTGGTGTCCCAGCATCGTAGCCAGCGCGAGTGGCTGGCCGAGTTCCTGGGAGTCGACGATCCGCTGGCCCGCGTGGAGCGTTGGGCCTGCCGGCTCGGCGCGCTCGGAGGCGTCGAGTTGGGAGAAGGGTTCCGCCGCTGCCGCGCTCAGGGCTATCCGCAGACCCCTCTGCTCGAGGACCTGCTCGGGGACGACGTCCACCCCGTGGTGGCCCCGTGAGCGACGCTGACTACGTCCACGGCTATTCTGATCGCGAGAGCCAGCGGCTTTCAGACCAGGCCACCACTCTCGGCGCCCTTCTCCACCACGACACGCGCTACCCGCCCGGCAGCCGCGTGCTCGAGTGCGGATGCGGAACCGGTGCGCAGACGGTCTTGCTCGCCGCGTCGAGCCCGGGGGCGCGCATCGTGTCGGTGGACCTTTCGCCGGCGTCCTTGTGCCAGGCCCGGAGCCAGTGCGCGGGCCACTCGAACGTGACCTTCCTGGCCGCCGATGCGTTCCATCTACCCTTCGAGGACCGGACCTTCGATGACATCTTCGTCTGCTTCCTGCTCGAGCACCTGGCCGAGCCGGTCCGTGCCTTGCGAGCGCTGGCGCGAATGCTCCGCCCGGGCGGCGAGATTACGGCGATCGAGGGCGACCACGGGTCGTGGTATTGCCATCCCCAAACGCCGGAGGCCTCGCGGACGGTCGACTGCCTGATCCGTATCCAGGCGCGGCTGGGCGGCGACGCGCTGATCGGCCGCCGGCTTTATCCGCTTCTGGTCGAGGCCGGGTTCCAACAGGTCGAGGTCAGTCCGCGAATGGTCTACGTGGACGCCAGCCGGCCGGAACTGGTGGAGGGTTTCTCGAAGAACACGTTCATCGCGATGGTGGAAGGGGTGCGCGAGCAGGCGCTGGAGTGGGGCCTGATCGATGCCTCCACCTGGGACCGCGGAATCGCGGACATGCTCCGCGCCACCGGCCCCGGCGGCACGTTCTGCTACACCTTCTTCAAAGCGCGTGGGACTGTCCGCTAGCCTATTTGTTTGCGTACTGCGCCGCACCCAGAAAATGGAGCGAGACGTATGGCGCATCACCAACCACCCAGCTATCGTGACCGGGCGGCCCGGGTGGAATGTAAAACAGAGTGCCGGCCGTGAGTTCGTGGACCGTGCCGTCATCCATCGCAGCCGTGGCACAGCCCGAGAGCACCAGCCCAACGTGCTCGACGTTGCAGCGCGAGGCGCCCACCGTGGGCCCGAAGTGAACGGACCACTTCCACCCGGGCTCGTAAGTCGCGCGGCCGATGGTCATACCGCCGATTCGAACAAGCTCGAACTTCCCTTTTTCGAACGTCCGTACCTCGTCGGGTTTCTCAAAACGCTTCAGAACCGTTTCGAGCATCGCCGCCGCGTCTCAGCCGTGGGCCGTTGCTCTTTGGGCGGCGCGCCGCGCGATTTCTTCGGGCGCCACGTCCTCGATGTGCGTGCCGATCCACCAGACATTACCGGACGGGTCGCGGACTCCCGCGTTGCGGTCGCCGTAGAACTGGTCGGCCGGTTCCATGAGCGAAATGCCGCCCGCCTTGAGCGCGCGCTGGTAGCAGGCATCGGTGTCGGGCACATAGACATAGACGGTGGCCGGCATGGGTCCGAACTGGCCTACGGGCTCGCCCAGCATGATGGGCGAGTCGCCGATTCTGACCTCGGCGTGCATGATGGCGCCGTCGGGCCGGCTCATGCGCTCGGTTTCCTTCGCGTCGAAGGTCTCCTTGAGGAAGTCGATAACCTTGGCCACGCCGGGCACGATCAGATACGGCGTGGCGGTGTGGTAGCCTTCAGGAACGGGTTTCACTGCCATGGTGGTGCACCCCCCTGGCAGCCAATATAGCGTGAGGGGAGCGCGGCCGGCAATGCGGGTTCGAAGGTACGGAGAGTTGGGGCCGTTGGTGATTCTGCTGCACGGCGGGCCGGGAGCGCCGGGCTACATGGCCCCGGTGGCGAGGGGTCTGGCGGACCGGTTCCAGGTGCTCGAGCCCTTCCAGCGAGGGAGCGGCGGCGAGCCTCTGACCGTGGCACGGCACGTGGCCGACCTGCGCGACCTGATCGAGTCGGAGGCCGGGGGCGAGCGGCCGGCGCTGGTGGGGTCTTCGTGGGGTGCCATGCTGGCGCTGGCGTTTGCGGCCGCACACCCCGATCTGGCGGGGCCGCTGGCCCTGGTGGGCTGCGGCACGTTCGACGCGGGCGCGCGCGCGCGCATGCAGGAGATCATGGACGTCCGCATGAGCCAGGCGTTGCGGCTGCGGCTGGCGAACCTGGCGGAGGAGCACGCCGACCCGGACCGCGAACTGCGGGCCAGGGCCAAACTGATCCTGCCGCTGTATTCCTGCGATCTGGCGAGCGAAGAGCAGGAACTCGGCGAGTGCGACGCGCGAGCCCACGACGAGACCTGGGACGACATGCTGCGGCTGCAGCAGGAAGGCGTGTATCCGGCGGCATTCTCGGCCATACGCAGCCCGGCGATCATGCTGCACGGAGCCGTCGATCCGCATCCCGGGCGGATGATTCTGGCCAGCCTCAAGCCGCATATTCCGCAGCTGGAATACCGCGAGTGGGAACGCTGCGGGCACTATCCCTGGCTCGAAAAGGCGGCGCGGGAGGAGTTCTTCGATTGCCTGCGGCAATGGCTCGTCGCGTGTCGCCCTTCGCCCGTCGGCGGTTGATGCCTTTTCGACGAGGGACGAGCGACGAGCGACGACCGTTTACTCTTTAAGCGCGAACTTCCCCTCCAACTCGATCTTGGCCGACGAGCTTCCAACCAGGATCGAGAAATCGCCCGGCTCCGCCTTCCACTTGTGCCCGGTGGGGTCGAAGTAGGAGAAGGCGCGGCGGTCGAGCGTCAGGCGCACGGTCTTTGTCTCGCCCGGCTTCAGACTAACTTTGGCGAAGCCCTTCAGCTCCTTCGCCGGCCGTTCGATCTTGGAATGCCCGTCGCCGACGTAGAGTTCGGCGATCTCGGCGCCCTCGCGGCCTCCCGTGTTCTTGACGTCGAAACTCACTGCCGCCAACGCATCGCCGCCGGAGGCGGGAGCGACCCGCAGGTTGGCGTATTGGAACGTCGTGTACGAAAGTCCGTAGCCGAACGGAAAGAGCGGCTTGATCTTGTCCTTGTCGAAGTGGCGGTAGCCGAGGAAAACTCCTTCCGAGTAGGAGACGCGATTGGTGCCCGCCGGATCGAGATAGCTGTTGAATGTGGCGTTGTCTTCCCAGCGCCGCTCGAAGGAGGCCGGCAGCTTCCCCGAAGGGCTGTGTTGGCCGAAAAGGATCTCGGCCAGCGCGGTGCCGCCTTCTTCGCCTGGATACCACGTGTGAATGAGCGCGGGCGTCTGTTCGATCCAGGCCGTCATGTCCACCGCTCCGCCTGCGGTCAGCACGACGACGGTCTTCTTGTTGGCCGCCAGGATGTAACGGATCAAGGCGTCGTGGTTCGGCGGAAGGCCGAAAGTACGGTCGGCGCCTTCCCCTTCGGTCGAGGCGTCGAACCCGACACACAGGATCACCACATCCGCCTTGGTGGCCGCGGCCTTGGCTCGCTCCAGATCGCCGTTGTCGGCCGGAGCAATGCCGAAATCGATGCTGACGTCGTCCCCGAACTTGATGGCTTCGACCTGGATCTTGTGCGGGCCTTCCTGCATGGCGAACGCGTCGGGCGGCGCTATGAACGACTGGCCGTACCACCTCTGGGCGATCAGCCTGTCGTCGACATAAACGCGGTAGCCGTTGTCGGCCGCGACATGGATCGCGTAGCTACCGGACGCGTTGGGGAAATAGTAGCCGCTCCAGCGCACCACGAAGTGATCCGCGCCGCCTTCCTTGTAACTCTTGGTGAATCGGAAATGGACCTGGCGGTCGGTCCTGACCAGGGCGGGAGAGCCCTGGAACCGGCGATCGAAGTACTCGCCCTTCAGACCGGGCTCCTGGCGGCTCTGGTCGGTGAAGAACTGGGTGGTTTGGGAGACCTCGGATGGCAGGGTGAGGCCGGAAGCGTAGACCACCTCGGCGCGGGATCCCACCAGCTTCTTCACGCCATCGAGAAAGCTCACGGCGGAGAACGGCTGGACATGCGAGCTCCCGCCGCCACCGGTCACAGGGACGGCGGCATTCGGCCCAATCACGGCGATGGTCTTCAGCTTGTCCGCCTGCAGCGGAAGCAGGTTGCCCTCGTTCTTCAGCAGCACCATGCTCCCGCGCGCGGCCTCGAGAGCGACTGCCCGCGCCGCTGGGTTGTCGAGCGGAATGCTCTTGTCGGTCTGATCGCGATCGAAGAAGCCGAACTGAATCGCCTTGCGAAGGATCCTGCGGACCTTGTCGTCGATGAGAGCGGTGGTAACCGCGCCCTGCTTGATCGCCGGCAGCAGATTCGCCCGATTCATGTATCTGCCCGAGGGCATCTCGAGATCGAGTCCCGCGTCGGCGGCCTCGGCGGCGGTGTGGGTGGCGCCCCAATCGGACATGAGGATGCCGTCGAAGCCCCACTCCTGCTTGGCGATGCCGATATTGAGGAACCCGTTCTCGGTCATGTGCAGGCCGTTGACCAGGTTGTAGGCGTCCATGATGGCGCCTACCTTGGCTTCTTTGACGGCGGCCTCGAAGGCGGGCAGGTAGATCTCGCGCATGGTGCGCTCATCGATATCGGAGCTGATCCGCATCCGTCCCCACTCCGCGTTGTTGCCCAGGTAATGCTTCACGGTGGCAATCACGCTCTGGCTCTGGACGCCTTCGATGTAGGCGACGGCCATCCGTGAGGCCAGGTAGGGATCCTCGCCGAAGTACTCGAAATTGCGGCCGTTCATAGGGGCGCGGTAGATGTTCACGCCGGGCGCGAGCAGAAAGTTGACTCCGCGCGCGCGGGCGTCGCGGCCGAGCATCGTGCCCACGCGCTCTACCAGCGCGGTGTCCCAGGAGGCGGCCATGGCGATGCCGGCCGGATAGGCCGTGCTGGGGCCCCATGTCCTTACGCCGAGCGGGCCGTCCGACATCTTGAGACGCGGAATGCCGTACTGCGGGAGGGCGCGAATGAACATCTCGTCCACGCCGCCGATGTAGTCGATCTTGTCTTCCAGCGTCATTTTCGCGAGGATCGCGTCGACACGTTTGTCGATCTCGGCTGGCGTACTTTTCTTGGCCTGCGCGCAGACAAGCTGCCCCGCTATGAGCGCGGCTATCAGGGCAAGAGATCTCACGGGCGACATTTCTTTATGATAGCCGAAGGGACCGGACCGGCCCGTTCAGTACTGAGCCGTGTCAGTACTGAGCCGCGACCGCGAGGGAGCGGACCGCTTCGCTTGCATGTCGCGGTATCCTCGGGAAAGCTGGAACACACTCGATGAGCGGACTCAAGAAGAACTTGTTGACCGTGCTGCTGGCCGTGCTGCTCGCGGCCTGCCTGGTGGCGGCCTACCTGATGCGCGGCGCCGGAACGGCGCGCTTGGTCGCAGGCGGTCAGGCGGCCGGTAGGACCTGGAACGTGGACCAGCACCTGATCCAGACCGCCCGCCAGGTGGCCCCGCTCGCTGACACCGCCGCCGAAAGGGGCCTCGCGGAGGAGGCGCTCCGGCTGGCCGACCACCAGACGGACCAGGCGTTCGCAACCGCTCTACGCGAGGCGGCGGCCGCCAGCGCCCCGACCTCGGGCCCGCTGAAGCAACTGGCCGATCACATCGCGCAGTTGAAAGACAAAATCGCGAAGGAACAGGACCGCATCGCCAAGCTGACCCCGCAGGCGGACGCCGGCAAGGAGAACGCCACCGACCAGCTCGAACTCATCAAGGCACAGATAGCTCTCGATCAGGACGAGCTCGACGACAGTAAGCAGGACCTTGCGCGACAGGGCGGAGATCCGGAGGATCGGCTCCAGCGCGAGCTGGATGCGTACCAGACCGCGCAGAAGGTGGCACAACCGCCGAAGGTGGCCGTGGCGCCGCCCACCGGGACGCTCCAGGAACAAGTGGTTGCGTGGTTGTCGCTGAGGAACCGCGAGCGCCAGCTGGAAGACGCCCGGCGCGAGGCCGCCAGCAGGGCTTCGAGGCTGTCGCGAATGCACGACGCCCTGGAGTCGATGGTTTTCAAGAAGCCCGCGGCGAGCCCTGCCCCACAAGCGGCGGCGGAACAGGCGGCCTCTTCTTCGGGCGACGGCAGCGACGAGGCACAGATCGCCCAGCAAGCGACGGCCAGAATGGTCGCTCGGCTCAAAAACCTGTCGGACCAGAGGAAGACGCTCACTGAGCTGGACAAGCGGATTCAGGATGTGGATCAGCTGGTCGGCGTCTACAAGAGCTGGGGCGATCTGGTCGAGAACAGACGGCGCGGCCTTGTCAGCCAACTCCTGGTCTTGCTTGCGATCGTGCTGGCGATCGTGCTGGCCGCGGTCGTGATCACGCGCATCATCCAACGGTCTTTCCGGGATCCTGGCGACAGGAAACGCCTGCACCAGGTGAGAGTGGTCGCCGAAATCGCCGTTCAAGCCACCGGAGTGCTGGCCATTCTGCTGGTGGTTTTCGGGCCGCCGACGCAGCTTTCCACCATCATCGGACTCACCACCGCCGGCCTCACCGTCGCCTTGAAGGACTTCATCGTCGCTTTCTTCGGCTGGTTCGCGCTGATCGGCCGCAACGGGGTTAGGATCGGCGATTGGGTGGAGATCGAGGGCGTGAGCGGCGAGGTCATCGAGATCGGTCTGCTCAAGACGACGCTGCTCGAGATGGGGAATTGGGCCAGCACGGGCCATCCCACGGGACGCCGCGTGTCCTTCATGAACACGTTCGCGATCGAGAACCACTATTTCAATTTCTCGACCGTTGGGCAGTGGCTCTGGGACGAGCTCCACGTCACGCTGCCGGCCGGCTGCGACCCATATGCGGCCGTGGCCGAGATCCGAGCGCTCGCGGAGAAGGAGACGGAGGCGGACGCCAGGGCGGCCGAGCAGGATTGGGAGCGGGTTACGCGCCAGTATGGCTCGCATTCCTTCTCGGCCAGCCCCGCCGCGGACCTGCGGCCCGTGGCGGAGGGGTTGGAGGTGATCGTGCGCTATATCACCCGCGCACCGCAGCGCTATGAGATGAAGTCGAAGCTCTTCGCCGCCATCGTGGACCTTCTGCGCAAGCCGGAGGCGGCCGCCAGCACCGAACCGCACCCGTGAGGGAGCGGACCGGGCCGTCACAGCACTATCCTGTAAGAAGGAGTGGCGTCGTTGTCCTCAATCGTTTCCAGAAGGCAGTTCCTTGAAGCCGCAGCATTGGGTGGCGCCGTGGCCCGTTCGCTGGCTGGCGCGTCGGCGATGCCTACCCGCACCCTGGGCCGCACGGGCGTGAGCGTCTCGATTCTCACCTTCGGCGCGGGGAGCCGGTTTCT
>CAZBQQ010000055.1:19603-29505 GCA_964493965.1 uncultured Solibacteraceae bacterium | reverse complement strand
TCTGGAGACCCGCTGCAGGACTGGAGTCCTGCCCCACGGTTTCTGCCCGGTCTTGGAAAAACGAGCGGCATTGGGCTGAAGCCCGCCCTCCGGCCTCGAGCTCCGGGCGAGACGCTCAATTCCGGTAGCGTGCCTCGACGGTGACCGGCACATTGAGAGCCACCGGGACCACCGCGTAAAGCGAGTCCCGCACCCGTTCGGCGTGGACCGGCTGTGTCTTTCCATTCACCTCGACGCTCTCGATGCTCCTGGCGCCCGCCGGAATCAGAATCCGCAGGCTCGCCGAGGTCGCATTGCCGGTGGCGCTGATCGAGATGCTGCGTCGCGCCGCGTCGTGGTGGAAGCGGTACGTGACGTACCCGTCGCCCGCGGCATAGCGCGCCGTTACCGAGACATCGTCCACGTTCGCCGCGGCCCAGCGGGGCGAGAGTTCGACGCGGCGATAGGCGACGTCCGCATCGCGAACCCCGGCGAGTCCCTCCATCAGCGCATACATCACCAGCGCGGCCGACCAGTTATCGGGCCCTCCGAAGCTGACCGCGGGCGGAGCGTGATAGGGCATGCGAGACGCCAGCGTGAGCGCGATCAGGGCGTAGCCGGAGTCTTCGGCGGCAGGCAGAATCGCGAGCCGCGCGATGGTCTTGGCGGGCTCGGGATTGGGGATCGCCGCCCAGAACACACCGACGTCGCCGCACACTCCATTCGCCCCGCGCCAAGCCACTCCCGCATCCGTGGCCTCGAGCTTCGGGAACCACGTGCCGGCAATCTGCTTTCCGCTCGCGATGTACTGTGTGCGTGCCGAGCCGTCGTCATACTCGAAGCGCAGCGCGGCGACCAGGCCCGAAGCGCCGTCGCCTTCGGCCGCGTGCAGCAAGTGCAAAGCGCCCGCCCGGGCGTGGATCGGAATCTCGACGCTGCGGAAGCCAAGCCTGGCGGAGACACCCACCACCGCCTTGCGGCCGTTGGACGCCGGGTCGATGACCTGGAACCGAGCGCCTCCGAAGCTCTGCTCGCCGCTGGGCAGGTTGCGCATGTCGTTCCCGTCTGTGCGGCCGAACCAGGCCGGCACGCCAGCAGCGCCCTGCCCGGCCAGATCCATATTGGCGACGCGTGCGAGATCGATCGGAGTGAACACGGCCGGCGGCGGCGCTGGCGTGGTTGCGCCCGTGTAGGCGAAGTACAGCTTATCTTCGTGCGCGTGGCCGAGCGCGGCGAGACGCGCCAGGATATCGGCGCCATAGGCCTCGAACCCACGGTCGAGAGCGCCGCGCGCGAGCTCCCCGGCAGCGTGCGGCTGCACACCCCCGTTCATGTACTGCCACCGCCCATTGTCGGATTCGAACCCGCGCTCGTACGGCGGATACACCGAGTACCACTCGCCCGGCGAACCCTCGGGCAGATGGTCGCGCAGGCGCTGGTAGGAGGCGATGATTGCCGCGGCCTGGTCGTCCGTGACGCCGCGATTCAACGAGTAAGCGTTCGACATGGCCAACTGCTCACTCTCCGTCACGCCATAGTCGCGGATCACGGCCGGGTCCTCTTCGATGTGGTGCGTATAGAACTTCCCGTTCCACGCCAGAGCATCGAGCCGCTCCCGGATCTGGCGCGCGCGTTCCGTGTACGCGCGCGCCTCAGCCGCGCGGCCGGCCGCCTGGAGCATCTCGGCCATCTGATCGCAGGCGTGCGCGTAAGCGGTGTTGTCACCGAAGAAAATGGTGAATTTCGTTCGCGCCGGATCGATCATCTGGCCTTCTCCTATGCGGAACGGGACCAGGTACTTGTCTCGCGGCTGGAAGTCCCAACTGTCGATGGTGTAGGCGCGCTTGAGAAGGTGGAATCGCGCTGAGAACCGGGCCGGGTCGGTCACGCTGTACTCGAGCGCCTTGCGGGCCGCGTCCAGCCGCCCTGCCATCCAGGCGCCGTCGCCCGATCCTTTCCAGGCGAAGTAGAGCGCATCCACGAAGTTCGACTCGTTATGGTTCTCCACCGGCTGGCGCGCGAATAGCACGCCTCCATCCGCCTTCGCGTAGCCGTAAGGCTGGTACGCCCAATAGTGGTAGGAGTGCCAGGGCGCGTCGGGAGCAACGAAGCTCCAGATCATGCCATCCTCGCGTTGGCCGCCTGCCATCAGATCCACCAGTCCAGCGGCGTACGGCTTGAAGTACTGCATGCCCTTGGTGGTGTGACTGTGGTCGAGTATCCAAGGGACGAAGTAGCGATACGACTTGCCGTGCCACTCGATGTGGCCCATCTCGCCGCCCTCGGCGCCAAACATGGTGTCCCGCGCCATCTTGAACAGCCCCGCGAACCGTTCGCCCTGATCGGACACGTCGCTCTCGGCAGCGAGCGTGAACTCGACCGTTCCGGTGACCCGCCCCGAGGCATCCAGTGTTTCGAACTTCTGCAGCCCCAGCGCACCGCCGGCGTGGAACGTCACCTCCGCAGCGCCGGGCGCTTGCCAGTAGACATGGCCCGCGCCATCGCGCACCTGCACGCGGGCGCCTTCGATCGAGGCAACCGTAACCGTCTCGAGCGGATGAACCGTGGCGGGTCCTGAAACCACCAGCCGCGGCGGTGCTGCCCCGAGCGCGGCCCACGCCAGGAACACTTGCGCGCATGCGATCGCCGGAGAATGGTGCGTTGTCATCCACGGCCTCCTCGATGCCATTTGATGTTTCTACTGTAGTCCAAGCGAGAAATCTGGGACATGGTCGCCGACCGGCAGAGCGGACCTGCCCGGGACCTCGGCGCGTTGCCAGCCGCTGCGCCTTCGGCGGTCGGCGCCCGCACGGCCCCGAACAGCGGCCGCGCGCTCAGAATTCCGATCCCGCCCGGCCGCGGGATCGCCGGTCAGGCGCCGTCTTTGAGCACGCTCTCCACCATGATGGTCAACCTGGCAGCACTGTACGGCTTCTGGAGAAAACCGGAAAGTGAGCTGCCAGAGAACCGGCGGGTCGCTTCTCTCTCGTCATAGCCGCTGGCCAGAACGACGCGCAGCCCGGGGTTGATGCGGCGCAGAGCACGCAGGGTCTCCTCGCCGCCCATCAGCGGCATGCCCACATCAAGTAGAACGAGGTCGATGCGCGCGGCATTCTCCTGGAGGATCTCAACCGCCTCGTAACCGTTGGCCGCGAGCAATACGGAGTAGCCGTGGCGCTCCAGGGCCTGCTGTGCGACGTGGCGGACCACCGATTCGTCATCGACCACCAGGACTACGCCCCGCCTGTCCCGCGGCCGGACCTCGTCCGCACGCGCGCCGCGGCCTGCCGAGCGCGTCGCGGCTGGAAAATAGACCCGGAAGGTGCTGCCCCGCCACGGCTCAGTCTCGACGGAGAGCGCGCCGCCACTGCTGCGGACGATGCCGAGCACGGCGGAGAGCCCCAGTCCTCGCCCCGTGAACTTGGTGCTGAAGAAGGGGTCGAAGATCTTGAGCAGAACCTCCTCGGTCATGCCGGCACCATCGTCCTCTACTTCGAGCACAACGTACAGGCCCGGCTCCGGGCGGTCGGGGAGAAAGTGGGCCTTGGTGCCCGGCGACAGAATTTCGGATCGGGTGGCCACACGCACCCTCCCGCCGCGATCTTCGCCAATCGCCTCGGCGGCATTGATCACCAGGTTCATGACGACCTGCTGCACCTGGCCGCGATCCGCCTCAATGGCCGGCAGACCCGGCGTGAGCGCCATTTCGACGGCTACCTGCTTGGGAATGGCGGCATGAAGCAGGGCGCCGATCTCGCGCACCTGGGCGGAGAGGTCCAGGTGCTCGAGGACGAACGAGCCTTTCCCCGCATAGGCAAGCATCTGCCGTGTGAGATGGGCGGCCCGTTCGGCAGCCTGGACGATCTCGCTCAATTCCTCGGTATTCGGGTCCGATGGCGGAAGCGCATCCAGCACCAGGCTGGCATTGCCCAGAATGCCCGTCAGCAGGTTGTTAAAATCGTGCGCCACCCCGCCCGCCAACACGCCGGTGCTTTCCAGTTTCTGCTTCTGCCGGATCGCCTCTTCGGCCCGTTTCTGGTCTTCGATGTCGGTGTTGGTGCCGAACCACCCGGTCACGCTGCCGTAGCTGTCGCGCACGGGGATCATGCGAGTGAGGAAACGTCGAAACTTGCCGTCGGCGCCCCGCAGGGGAAACTCCATCTCGAACGGGATACCGGTCTGTAGCGACTCCCGCCAGCGCTCCAGAACGCGCGGCAGCACCTCCGGATCGTGAACCGACTGCCAGCCCCATCCGCTCACCTGTTCGAGGTTCGTGCCGGTGTATTCATACCAGCGACGGTTGTACCAGAAGACGGAACCGCCGGAGTCGGCCATCCAGGCGAGCTGGGGGATGGAGTCGGCGAGCGTGCGGAATTGCTGCTCACTCTCGCGGAGTGCCTCTTCGGCCTGCTTCCGGGCGGTGACATCCTGTACCACGTTCAGAAAATAGCGCGGCTTTCCGCGTTCATCGCGAACGGCGTTGAGACTCTTGTGCACCCAGACAATTTCTCCGCCCGGACGCAGGTACCGCTTTTCGATCTCGAACCCCTCCTCGAGCAACACCGCGCGGTCGTAGAGCTGCTGAGTGCGCTCGCGGTCGTCGGGATGGGTGATGTCGACAGTACGGCAACCCGCCAACTCCTCGAGCGACCGGCCGACGAGATCGCAGTAGCGCTTGTTCGCCAGCACGAATCGCCCGGTCAAATCCGTTTGGGCGATACCAACGCTGGCCTGGGTGAAGATGGCACTCAGGCGCTTCTCGCTTTCTTCGATCCGGTGCCGCACCTCGACCTGTTCGGTCACGTCCACAGCATGAACGAAGACGCCTTCCACCTCGCCGCTGGTGTTGTGTAAGCGCTGGCAAACGAAATTGAAGTACCGGTCGGCAAGGTGTTCGCCCAGCTGAAGCTTCACGAGGCGTTCGGAGCCGACGAGTGCCTCTCCCGTGCCGTAGACCTGGTCGAGCTGTTCAAATAGACCTTGCCCCGCGAGCTCAGGCATGGCCTCGCGCACCGGTCTGGCGATCAGGTCGGCGGCGTTGCGCCTGGTGGCGCGCAGGAATTCGGGATTGACCAGTTCGAAGACGTGATCGGGGCCGCGCAGAACCGCAATTGCGGCGGGGGCCTGGAGCAGCAACGCTCGCCAGCGGCGGCGCTCGGCCTCGGCTTGAGACCGAAGCCGACCGACCTCCACGCGGGAAGCGACGCGCACCAACAATTCGCGTGAGCCGAACGGCTTGACGACATAATCGTCGGCGCCGGCCTGAAGCCCTTCGATGCGCGCCTCCTCTCCGGCGCGAGCCGAGAGCAGCATGACGGGGATATCGGAAGTCTCGTCGCGGGAGCGCAACGCATGCAGGAGGCCGAATCCATCCAGTCCCGGCATCATCACGTCGGAGATGAGCAGGTCGGGGCGGCCGCGGCCCACGGCCGCCAGAGCTGTTTCGCCGTCGGATACCGCCTCGACTTCGTACTGCCCGGCCAGCAACCGCCGGAGATAATCGCGCATATCGGCGTTATCGTCGGCGATGAGGACGCGCGCGCGAGGGCCGGGCGCGGGTGAGGGCACGGCTGGGCTGGTCGCGCCGATTCCGGCGGAGCCGTCGGGCGCATCCGGTAACCAGCGCAGCGCTTCTTCCAGGTGGGGCCGATAGCCCAGCGCCGTCGAGGACTGCTGGCGTGGCGTCTCTATCCGGTCAGCCGGCAGGTGATCACGGCCCAGGGGTAACGAAATCGTGAAGGTGCTTCCCCGGCCGTAGACGCTCTCCACGCGGACGGTGCCTCCGTGCAGGTGCACGAGTTCCCGCACCAGTGACAAGCCGATGCCAGAGCCCTCGTTGGTGCGGGCGCGCGCACCCTCGACGCGATGGAAACGATCAAAGACCTTGGAAAGATCGGACTCCGGGATACCGATCCCGGTGTCCGACACAGCCAGCTCCACCTGGCCGGTGGTCTGCCGTAGCGATACGGAAATCCCGCCCTCGAAGGTGCACTTGAACGCGTTCGAGAGGAGGTTGAGGACGATCTTCTCCCACATCTCGCGATCCACGTAAACCGGCTCGGTCAGCGGCGCGCAATCGATCGACAACCGCAGGCCTGCTTTCTCGATCGCGGAGCGAAACACGCCGGCCATGCCCTCGGTGAGTTCGTCCAGAGAGACCGGTTCGTAGCATGCCCGGATGCGGCCGGCCTCGATGCGCGAGAAATCCAGGAGGTTGTTGACCAGTTTGAGCAGCCGCAAACCGTTGCGATAGATCAGATCGAGTTCGCCGCGATCGACGGTAACCGCGTCACCAGACCGATTGAGCAGACCCTCGACAGGCCCGAGCAAGAGGGTTAGCGGCGTCCGGAATTCGTGGCTGACGTTGCTGAAGAAAGTGGTCTTGGCGCGATCGAGTTCGGCAAGCGCTTCGGCTCGCCGGCGCTCGCTCTCATAGGCTTCCGCTTCGGCGATCGCGGTTGCGATCTGGCCTACGGCGAGCTCGTAAAAACCGCGGTAGCTTTGATCGAGATGCTTTCGGGGGCTAACGCCCGCGACCAGGAATCCCGAGGGCCGCGGCTGGCCCGGTGATACCAATGGGAGAACGATGGCGGAATCCGGGGGGACGGGCCATGCTCCGCAAGGGACCGATCCGAGGGATGCCAGTCCGCAGATCTCCTCAATCCGCGACGTCGCGGCGGCGCGGCCGAGGAGCCCCGGATCTTCGGAATCGAACGAGATGGTCCTGGGGCTGATGGGCGAGCCGGCCTCGATCCCTGCCGTCGCAACGAGCGCCGCTTGGGAACGGTCTTTGGAGTACAAGTAAAGGGCCGCGAACGGGACATCATAGGGATTGGCCAGAAGCGTCTCCGCCGCCACCCGGCAGGCTTCACCGGCGCTCATCGCCACGCTGCGGTGGCTGGCGAGGTCCCGTAGGGTGCGCAGCCGGCGCTCGCCGACGACCCGCTCGGTGGTTTCGGCGACTGGAGTGAAGACTCCACCAACGGCGCCGGATTCATCGCGAATCGGGCTGTAGGAGAACGTGAAATAACACTCCTCGGGATAGCCGTGACGTTCGAGCAGAAGCAGCAGGTCATCCGACCACGTTGCCTCACCGTTCTCAACGACGCTGCGCAGCATCGGCCCGATGATGTCCCATATCTCGGGCCAGCACTCGCGCCCCGGGTGGCCGAGGGCCGCGGGGTGCTTGCCGGCGATGATCTCGCGATATGCGTCGTTGTAGAGCATGATGAGGTCGGGGCCCCACCAGATGAGAATTGCGAAGCGGGAGTTCAGGCAGGTGCTGACCGAAGTCCGGAGACTCTGGGGCCACTGCTCGACCGGTCCGAGCGAGGTTGCGGACCAGTCCATCGAGCGCATCAGCGCGCCCATGTCGCCGCCGCCGGCCAGACAACCGCGGTCGGACGACAGTCCAAGCGCCTTGCCTTGCATTGTGGTAATCCCCTCCGAGCCTTGGTTCCAGTCTATACGACTCAAAAGCGAGCGCACCGCACAGGGGAGACAGCCAGCCGGGGAGGTTGGGTGTGCGACATAGAACCGAGCCGCGACCGCAAGGGAGTCCCCATGGCCCTGCGGGCCGCCGATAGCGATGAAGACGCGGCGCAGCCGGGCGACGTTCGCCTGTTTTTCCCCGCGTCTTCAACGGAGCGGACCGAGCCGCGGCCTCAAACACCGCTCCCTTGCGGTCGCGGCTCGGCTGGGAGTATCGCGACGCTCGGATTCCCTCGGGTCGGATTGCCCCGGGCAATTGACAACGTGAAGCGGTTACCT
This sequence comes from uncultured Solibacteraceae bacterium, assembly GCA_964493965.1. Lineage (GTDB taxonomy): Bacteria > Acidobacteriota > Terriglobia > Bryobacterales > Bryobacteraceae > DASWZN01. The sequence continues at coordinate 21,756 of CAZBQQ010000055.1, read as the reverse complement.
TAGCATCCGATTAACGCGCTCGTGGGCCCGTCGGCCGGCACCGAACGCGGGAAGAGCAACCGGCTTAGAGGGAGGTTTGTTTCGCCCATGTTAGACCGCAGAAGATTCATTCACCTTGCCGTTGCGGCGACCGCTACGACGAGCGCTTCGACCGGCCAGGGACCACAGCAGACGGCACGAGCCATGCGGCTTGGCGTCGTCGCAGACTGCACAGATCCCGACGCCGGCATCCTTCGGGTACGCGAGTTGGGGTTCGAGACGTGCCAGATGTACGTCTCCTCCTATGACGCCCCGACCGCCCAACGTCTGCGCGAGGCGCTCGACAGGCAGGGCGTGGAACCCACATCGCTCATTGTCGTCGGCCCCGGTCCCGAGGTCTACAACTTCCGCGAAGGCCCGGCGACGATCGGCCTGGTGCCCCGCAAGTACCGGGCCGAGCGGCTCGCGTTTTTGCGGAAGGCCTCCGACTTCGCCAAGCTGGCCGGGATTCCCGCGGTTCAGCGGCATTTCGGTTTCCTGCCCGAAGACCCCAATGTTCCGGAGTTCGGGGAGGCGGTGAGCGCATTGCACGAAGTGGCGGCCTACTGCAAACAGAACGGCCAGACTTTCCGCTGCGAGAGCGGGCAAGAGACGCCGATCGCGCTGCTGCGGGTTATCAAAGCCGCCGGGATGGACAATGTGGGCGTCAACTTCGACGCCGCCAACCTGATCCTTTACGGTAAGGCCAACCCAGTGGACGCGCTGGATACCCTCGGGCCTTTGGTGATGGGAGTTCACGCCAAGGATGGCCGTTATCCGACCGACCCGTACCAGCTCGGAGAAGAGGTGCCGATCGGACAGGGCAAGGTGAACTTTCCCAGTTTCATTCAGCGCTTGAAACAGACTGGGTATCGAGGACCGATCACGATTGAACGGGAGATCTCAGGTCCCCGGCAAGCGGACGACATTCGCGCGTCCAAAGCCTATCTGGAAGGGCTGATCGGTTGAGGGAGCACACACATGGAGAACAACAAGGCAGCATGGAACCGGCGCGAATTCCTGGGCGCCGCCGGACTGGCGGTCGCCGGCTCGCGCCTGGTTCGTGGCTCGGAGGCCAACCCGGCGGTCCGCGTCGGATTGCTGGGGTGCGGCGGGAGGGGCACGGCTGACGCCACCAGCATGGTGGAGAACGCGGGCGCGCGGGTGACAGCGCTGGGCGATCTTTTTCAGGACCAGCTCGATCGCGCCAAGCGGCATTTCGACGGCCTCGCGGAGAAGCACGGCGGCGCGGCGATCGATCCCGGGCAGATCTTCCGTGGACCGGGCGCCTTCGAACAGATCGCCGCCTCCGGGCAGGTGGACGCGATCGTGATCGCGACGCCACCGTACTTCCATCCGGAGCATCTGGAACGGGCGGTCGCGGCCGGCAAGCACGCCTACTGCGAGAAGCCGGTAGCCGTCGATGTGCCGGGCGCCAGGCGCGTGCTTGAAACCGGCCGCCGGGCCGAGGGCCGCGTCACCCTGGAAGTCGGCTTCCAGATCCGGCAGGCTCCGCCGTTCGTCGAACTGGTGAAGCGCCTCCATGCCGGCAGTATCGGCGAGATCAGTTTCGCCGAGGCGTATTACTACTGTCCGTTCCTCGACACGGGGCACCACGACGCCCCGCCGGCCGAGTGGCGCATCCGCAACTGGCTCTATGACCGCGTGCTGTCCGGCGATGTCATCGTCGAGCAGAACATCCACGCCCTCGACATATGCAACTGGGTATTGCAGGGGCATCCGGTAAAGGCCATCGGCGCCGGCGGACGCAAGGGCCGTTCGGAAAACGGCAACGTCTACGGGCACTCTGCCGTTGTGTTCACTTACCCGAACGGAGTGCAGCTCAGTTTCAGCTCAAAGCAATTCGGCAAAGGGCCGTTTGACGTCAACGAGCGATTTTTCGGCACGCGCGGCAATGCCCAGTCCCCGTACTCCGGTCCTTTGGGCACGGCCGGCGAGGAGACCTGGACCTGGAGCGGCAGCGAGCAAAAACAGCAGAAGGACTTCTCCACGGCGGGCACGTTCAAGGACAATCTCGCCGACGCGGACGCGGAGAAGCACCGGTCGTTCATCGGCAGCATCGCTTCGGGTAAGTTTCACAATCAGGCCGAGTCCGGCGTGGAATCGGCGCTCAC
>CAZBQQ010000055.1:0-19503 GCA_964493965.1 uncultured Solibacteraceae bacterium | reverse complement strand
TCGCTTCGGGTAAGTTTCACAATCAGGCCGAGTCCGGCGTGGAATCGGCGCTCACTGCGATGCTCGGGCGCGCGGCGATGTATGAGGGCCGGGAGGTCACGTGGGAGAAGCTGTTGCGTTCGCACGAGAGGTGGCAGTTGGGCGTGGATCTGGACCAGTTCGCATGAGCGGAAAGGACGCCCCGCATGAATCGCAGAGAGTTCATCTCAGCCACTGCCGCCGGCGCCGCGGCTCTGATGGCCCCGTTCGCTAAAGCGGCGCGCCTGCCCATTCGCAAGGGCGTGCTCATCTCGATGCTGCCCGGGGACCTGCCATTGCTCGACCGCATGCGAGTTGCCGTCGATGCCGGCTTCGTCGACCTGGAATGCCAGACCGTCGCCGATCCGAAGGAGGCCGAGGCAATCAAGACGGCAGCCGGGAAAGCGAAGCTGCGCATCCATTCCGTGATGAACATGGCTCATTGGGCGTTCCCGCTGAACTCGCCCGATCCGGAGGTGGTCAGAAAGGGCATGGAGGGCATGGAGACCAGCCTGCGCAACGCGCATTTCTGGGGCGCGGAGACCGTGCTGCTGGTGCCCGCCGTTGTGGGCCCAAAGTACAGCTACTACAAGGACGCCTGGACGCGCTCGCAGAAGCAGATCCGAACCTTGTTGCCGCTGGCCGAAGAGCTGAAGGTGGTGATTGCGATTGAGGAGGTATGGAACAAGTTCCTGCTCAGCCCGCTCGAACACGCGCGCTATCTTGATGAGTTCCAGAGTCCGTGGGTGAAGGCTTACATGGACGTTGGCAACGTGGTCTTCTACGGCTACCCGCAGGACTGGATCCGCACGCTCGGCAAGCGTATCGCCAAGCTGCACCTGAAGGACTTCCGGTACCGCAACGGCAAGACCGAGTGGGTGGCGCTAGGCGAAGGCGATATCGATTGGATCGAGGTGCACAGGGCGTTGGCCGAGGCCGGCTATAGCGGCACTGCCACAGTCGAACTGGAGGGCGGCGACGCGGCGTATCTCAGCGAAGTGAGCCGCCGGGTGGACACAATCCTGGAGGGGCAATCCGCGTAGCCGGCACGCAACTGCCTGCCATCTCACCGAGCCTCGTAAGTACTGCAGGTACTGTTACTACTTCACGGCATCGAAGGGAAAGTTCTGTTAGATCCCTCGGCGGAAATGTGGTATATCTACATCCCAGATGGAGAATAGGGCATGAGAACAGTCTTCCTGTCGGCGGCCGTCCTGCTGTTTGCAAGTAGTGGTTTCGCTGGCACAGTTTACGACAACTTCACCGGCTACAGCCCCTACTGGAATCCGCTTGGCTATCCCAACACCGCTACGTATGGGGAAACCTTCACGGCCCCCACCAATGGCGACACCAACCTGCAGAGCTTCGGGTTCTACATGGCGGGGCCGGTTACTTCCGGCGACATGATCGTCAGTGCTTATATTGCGACCTGGACGGGTTCCAATGCCGGCACTCTTCTGTTCACCAGCCCATCGATCGACTATGCCAACACCGGCGACGCCGAACTCACGTTTTCTACCGGCGGGCTCTCGCTCACCGGCGGTGCGAACTACGTCGCATTTCTAAGCATCTCTCAGTACTACGGCCAATCCTCCGGGGAAAGCTATATCTCTGCGGGGGATCCAACGATACCCGGCGGCGGGTTCGTTTACTACAACAATGGCGGGTCTTTCGGCGACCTGTTCAGCAACGTGTGGGACTCAACCGGGCTGCAGCCGGACTGGGCTATCACCGCCACATTCGATCCTGGCAGCGGCGTACCTGAGCCGGGGACTGTGATACTCCTGGGGGCTGGTCTCCTCGCCGTGATGGGAATTCGCCGCAGGTTAACCTCCTAGGAACCTTCGCCGACGGAGCGATCCGCGGCATTTGCGTTTCGCGACATCGATGGCCGCCGCCCGACGCTGCAACCGCGCGTGAAGCTCCCCCACAAGCGAACTGTCGATCGCCTGGCGATCACTCTGATGCCGGTCGCGGTCCGAGCCCACGGCTCGCGCGGCGTCGCGGGTTCCTGACGCTAAATACGACTATGCTTGTGATGAGAACCGAGGCTTGACCACAGGGGGATCTTCCGTGACTCTCTTGAAGGCGGGCGGGCCGCTCAAAACGCCAACCAGGCTGATTTCGCTGGACGTGTTCCGGGGTGGGACGATCGGCGCCATGATCCTGGTAAATACCGCGGGAGGGTGGCCCGGGGCGTGGGCGCAGTTGAAGCACTCACCCTGGCACGGCTGGACGTTCACGGATACGATCTTCCCCTCATTTCTGTGGATCGCCGGGGTCGCCATGACGCTTTCCTTCGGGCGGCGTGTGGAGAAGGGGGACAGCCGCCGGCGGTTGCTGCTCCACGCGTTGCGGCGCGCTGCGATCCTGTTCGCGCTGGGATTGTTGGTCTACGAGTTCCCGCACTTCGACCACCTGCGAATTCCGGGCGTGCTCCAGCGCATCGCTGTCTGCTACTTTCTCGGAGCGGTCCTCTTCCTCTATTGCGGAAGGCGCGCCATCGCGATTTGGACCGTGGCTCTGCTGGCGGTGTATTGGATTCTGGTGAAACTGGTTCCGGTGCCCGGCGTGGGTGCGGGAGTGCTGGATCACCCGGACGGTTCTCTACCGCAATACGTGGACCTGCTGTTGCTTCGTGGCTTCCTGTACACGCCAACATGGGATCCAGAAGGAATCGTAAGCACCCTTCCGTCCTTGGCAACACTGCTCTTCGGGGTAATGGCCGGCAATCTGTTGAGATCGGATCGCGATGCTGGGGAGAAGACGGCCTGGATGTTCACGGCCGGCAACGCGTTGCTGATTGCGGGCGCGATCCTCAACATCTGGCTGCCGATCAACAAAAACCTCTGGACCAGCTCGTTCTCTGTGTTCATGGCCGGCGTTTCCATGAGCGTTTTCGCATTCTGTTATTGGGTGCTGGACGTGCAGGGCTGGAAGTGGTGGTCACGCCCGTTCGCGATTCTGGGGATGAACGCGATCGCCGTCTACATGCTGTCGGAATTGGGGGACTCGGCACTGCAGTGGATCCCCACGGCCGCCGGTCCATTGCACCGGACGCTTTTCGCGGGGTACACGGCGCTCTTCGGCCCCGGCCTGGATTCAGCCATGTGGGGGTTGAGTTTTGACGCCGTGTGCTTTGTCGTCGCCTGGGCGATGTACAGACGCGGCTGGTTCCTGCGCGCCTAGCGGCTGAGAATTGGCTGATTGAATGTGTAAGTTGCTGACACTGCGGAGTGTATGAAGTGCAACGGACAGCGCCGAGAGTGAGTGGCGCGGAAGCGGCGCTATCCGCCAGTATCGGTAGGCAACTCCGCGGGCTTGCCTGCTGCCTGACTATGGGCTTATTCTTCCACGACGGGCAGCCAGACCGCACTGGCCCGCTCGCGCGATCGGAAGATACTCTGGGTCGCCTTCACGTAGTCGGCCGGCTTGGCGAAGAATATGTTCTCGACGTAAGTCTGCGGGTTGCGGTCGTACAGCGGAAACCAGCTCGACTGGAGCTGCACCATGATGCGGTGGCCCGTTAGGAAAACGTGATTCGTGGGCGGCAGTACGAAGCGATACCGCTGCGGCTGGCCCGCCGGAATCGCGGACGGATGCTCGAAGCTGGTGCGATACCGGCCCCGAAAAATGTCCATCGCCACCGCCAGCTCATAGCCGCCCATTTCCGGCTGGCCCGGCACCTCATCGGGAAACACGTCGATCAGCTTCACCACCCAATCGGCATCCGTTCCCGTGGTGGCCGCGTACAAGTCCGCAATTGGCTCGCCGCTGATGCGAAGCGGTTTCGCGAGCACTTCTGTTTCGTAGGTCAGCACGTCGGTCCGGTCTGCCACGACACGCTGGTCAGTCACCAGCCACCGCTTCCAGCTCTCGGAATCCTCGAAACGCACCGGGCGCGGCAAGTAAGGCACCGGCTTCGAAGGATCGGCGACGTAGGAGTCCTGCGCTTCCTCCGCGCCGGGTTTGTCGAATCCTAGTCCGAAGCCCGCCTGCAAGTACAGCGGCTTCATCGGCGCGGCGCATCCCGTCTCGCACGCCGGCGGCCAGTTCTCGAAACGGTCCCAGTGATTCTCGCCTGTGTTGTAGATCAGCACGCGCGGCGTCTGGGCCTTTGGCGCGCCAGGCTTCAGATACTGATCGAAGAAAGGGCGCAGCACGTCGCGCCTGAATTCGAGCGCCGTGTCCCCCTGCCACAGCAGCGGACCCAGACTCCGCCCCTCGTAGTTCACCTGGCTATGCCGCCACGGACCCATCACCAGGTAGTTGTGCCCGGCCTCGCCGCGCGCCTTCAGTGCCAGGTAGCAGTGAATCGCACCCCACATGTCTTCCTGGTCCCACAGGCCCTGCTCCCACAGTGTGGGAATCTTCGCGGGCCGCTCGGCCACCAGTTTGTCCAGCGCCTGCGCTTGCCAGAACAGATCGTAGGCTGGATGTTCCATCATGTGCCGCAGCCACGGGAGCTGATCGAGTCCGAGCGCCTTCGCGTAGTCGCCCGCCGAACCCGCGCGCCGAAACGCTTCGTAATCGTCGTATCCGTCTCGGGGCACCCCTTCGCCTTCGCCGTGCCTGGTGGTCATGTAGGCGGTGTAGTCCAGGTTGGTTTGCCGGAACGCGCCGTAGTGGAACCAGTCGTCGCCCATCCAGCCATCCACCATGGGGCTCTCCGGCGCGGCAACCTTCAGCGCCGGGTGCGGATCGAGCAGCGCCATCACCACCGTGAAGCCCTCGTACGACGACCCGACCATTCCCACGCGCCCGTTCGATTCCGGCAGGTTCTTCACCAGCCACTCGATGGTGTCGTATGCATCCGTCGTCTCATCCGTCGCCGTGGCGTTCAAAGGCCCGCGCGCCGGCCGCGTCATCCAGTAGTCGCCTTCCGATCCGTTCTTGCCGCGGATGTCCTGGTACACGCAGATATAGCCAGCGGCCACGAACACGTCGGCGCTCTGCGGCAGGGCCGCGGCCATGTGCAGGCTGTTGTTTCGTTCAACGTGCTTCGCAGCGTTGTAGGGCGTGCGCGTCAATAGAATCGGCGCGTTGCTCGCCCCCTTCGGCACCACGATCACCGTGTGAAGCCTAACGCCATCCCGCATCGGGATCATGACGTCGCGCCGTACATAGTCGTATGCGGCAGCCGGGATCGCCGCCGCCGCGGGAATGTCGCCTTCGAGCTTCTGCTGCGGGCCGCCGTTGGCGGGCATCGCGACCAGCGCGGCCGCGAGAGCCACGGCCAGCCGCACCTCTTGGAGTGCCATATTTCGATTCTAGTGGCACTCCTGGTCGGTTGCTCACATGCTACCCCAGGCCTCGTGGCGCGTTCCTCACACGCCGGGAGTGGGTGGGCGAGGACGGGTGCCAACTTCGCTGACAGGACGGTCCGTGGGCTCTGAGGCCCTACCGATAAGGGCTCAACCAGTCGTTGAGAATCGCGGCCTGCAGCAGGGAGGGGTTGGGGACCGGAGCCACGGTGTACGACAGCTTCCGGTTCTTCGCCAATACGACCACGACGTGCAGCGGTATGCCGTCGCGGGTAATATCAACCTCTATGGTCTCGCCGGGCTTTTTGCCCGCCAACACCTCGTTCAGTTTCTTCGCGCTCGCGGTGTTGACACCGTCGGTCGCAACGATGCGGTCACCGGGGAGCAACCCGCCGTTCCGCGATTCCAAAATCGTCAGGTCGCCGTCCGCGGTTCGCGTGTTCACGTCCAACAACACGCCGGGGGCTTCCTGCGATGACGAGGTCACACTCAGGCCGGCGTAGCCCAAGTATTTCGCGTAGTCCATCTGCTTGCTGGTGGATGCGTAGTCGAACGCTTCGGCCAGCGGTCCTCCCGCGGCGGTTTCGCACTCGCGGCGGAACTCGGCGTCGGTGAAGCCGCGACTCCTCTCCTTGTAGTACTTGCGATACAAGGCGCGCATCACGTCGTCGAGAGATTGGCGGTTCCCGCTTTGGTTGCGAATTGCCAGGTCGAGGATCGCGCCCAGCAAGGCGCCGTTGTCGTAGTAAGAGATCCCGTTGTTCCGATCATTGCCGATCCCCGAGTTTCCCCAGGTGTTCAGACTCGATTCGGCGGCGGACTGGAAGCGGTGGCCGGGCTCATTCTCGAAACGCGCGATGTCGTTCTGAATCAGCTTCAGGTATTCAGCGACGCTAAGAAGGCCGGCCCGCACCAGAATCAGGTCTTCGTAATAGACGGTCAGGCCTTCGGAGACCCACAACATGTCGGTGAGGTTCTCGGTCTCGTAGTCGAAGGGGCCGAGGGCAAGCGGGCGAATGCGCTTTACGTTGAAGTTGTGAAAGTACTCGTGCGCCACGTAGCTAAGCCAACGGGAGTAGCCCGCGGGCGTTCCGAGGCTCTTACCGTTGAAGGCGATGGCCGCGGAGTTGAGGTGCTCGATCCCACCCATGCCCTGCCCCATCAGAAGAAAGACGTAATGGCGGTAGGGGATCTCACCCACAAGGCGCGTGGCCGTTTCCACCATGCGCTTCAAGTCGGATAGCATCCTGTCGCGATCGACGGAGGCCGGCACGTTCTCAATCGCGACCTCGTGGGGGACTCCGCCGACGTCGAACTGGCGCAGTTCCTGGTTGCCCATGAGGATCGGGGAGTCGTAGAGCACGTCGAAATCGGGGGCGAAGAACGTGTGCGGGCGCTTCGGAACGGGATCGAGACCCGTGGCGACGGTGGTCCAGTTGTCGGGGGCCTGGAGGGTCACGGTGACGGGCCGCTGAAGGCGTCCGGCTACGTAGAGGAAAAGGCCCGGAGGCGCGATGTAGGCGCGGTTCTCGTCCAGAAAGTTCTGTGCAACGAAAGAGGCTCCGGCGGAGACATCGTAGTCGACGACAATCTCGGAAGCGCCGGAGGTCACGACCCGCCAGGTGTTACGCGTGACCTTCTCCCACGGCAACACGTGGCCACGGTCGGTTGCGCGGAAGTTCGAGACGTTGTTGGCATAATCCAGGAGGCGGTAGTAACCAGGCATCCAGGCAGGCATCTTGAGATCCTGGACCTCGCCCGCGAGGCCGCCGCACCGTAGGGTCACGTGGAAGGTCCGGGCCGCCGGGTGGGGAATCGAGACGGTGAACGCCGCGACGTCCCATCCCGCTGGAAACAGGCTGCCCGGGGCCGGCGTAAACTGGGCGTGCGCCGTAGCCGAAAGCGCCCCCACGAAACACAGCAGTTTTCGAATTGTCATTGCGATAGTCGGAATCGAGAGCCATTCTACACCCGTCCCGGCCATACCACCGCTCGGGCACTGGCCCTGCGACCGACGGGACCGCCGAACGTTGACCTATGGACACCGCCGAGAGTAGTGGGCGCGGACGAGGCGCTAACCGCCCAATATCAGGGCGGCGGAAGGTTGGCTCGGCTCCCTGATTTCTCCCGTCCGATCCAGTTCAGTCAGCCCGCGGAGTTGGCTCGGCGACGTTCGAGCCAATCTCGGGGCAGTCATAGCCCTTGACACAAGACTGGTACACGAAAGATTGGACTATGCAAGGTGGTCGGAATCAGTGTGGCCATCCGTGTGTTGGAGTGGGGTGGGTGATGGGATTCGAACCCACGACCATCGGAACCACAATCCGACGCTCTACCAAGCTGAGCTACACCCACCACGAGCGGGAGCGGAAACCTCAGTTTAGCATAGCCACGCTACCGGGCTGCGGCACGCTATCGGGCTGCGGCGCTATGGGGCCGGCACCTGCACCGGGATCGTCACGATGTTGGTGATGTTGAGCAACTGGGCGACATTCCCCTGCGCGAACTGGTTGGTGGTCAGGCCGGAGCTGAGCATCAGGTCCACTTCGTACACTCCAACCGTTCCCGGCAACATGGCTGCATTCAAGACGTCGGCAGTCGAGCCGCCAAAGGTCCCGGATACGAAGTTGTTAAAGAAGTCCGCCACCTTGGACTGGTTGGGGGGAGGCCCGTTGAGCGGATACGGGACTCCGGTGACAAAGCCGCCCGCCGGGGCCGGCTGGGTCAGGCCGAACCCGGTGCCGTACAGCGTGATGATCTCGCCCGGCTGCGCGGGGTTGTCCTGGGTCACCGGAGCGCCGCGGGTATTGGCGCAGCAGAGTTTCGTGGTAAGCGGGTTCACGGTGACGGATCCGCTCCCGGTGTTCGCACCGCTGTAGACCACGCCGTTGTCCGCCGTTCCCGGTGTGTTGCCAATCAGGATCAGCCGGTCCCACTGCCCGCCGACGTAAGCGGTGACGGTGGGATCGGGCTTGCTGTTGATCAAATTGAGCAGCCCATCGCGGACATTGTCGAGCGTCGTGTCAGTGGACAGGATCGTGTACGTGTAGGTATTGCTTCCAATGGTGACGGCGACCGTGTCGCCTGCCACCGGAGCGACGGCTGTCAGTTCCAGGTCAATGGCGCCCATGGCGCTGCTGGAGTAGTGCACCGCGATGGCAGGCCGTGGATCCTTGTAAATCTGGCCGGTGGTAGGATCCACGGAAGCGGCAAAGAACCCCGGAACCCCCTCCGCCACCGGCAAAGCCGCCGCGTTGGCACCGGCGACCGTGCCGTTGCCGTATGTCGTGCGCACATACACGCTGATGCTCGTCGCCGGCGCAATCTCATAAGGGATCTGCGCGTTGATCTGAGTCGGGCTGACGTAAAGCAGCGGCATCGGAATGCCGTTGGCGAAGGCTTCCACCGACTTGGGAGCGGTTCCCAGCCTGGTGGGCAGCGCATGAACTCCATCGTTGGTAGAGGAGAGGATCTCGCCGTCGGTCAGGTTCTGTCCGAAGATTGCCACGAGCGTGCCCGGCGCTACGTGAGATGCGTCCGAGCCGCCGGTGATCGCGGTGGAGGTGACTGTGATCGAGTTGCCGGAGGCCGCCGACACTGAGAGTTGAAGGTTGTTGCCGTTGGGGCCCGCGACCCGGGCCTGGATCCGTACCGAGCCGTTCACGGGCACGGCGGTGGCGAGCACGTCCGGATCTCCTGTGCCGGCGTTAACCGCGCTGGCAACTCCCGTTGTGACGGTTCCCAGCGTATCGCCGGTCACCACCGTGTACGTATACGAAGTGGCGGTGCCGGCGACGTTGGTGATGGTGACCGTCACCACATCGCCCGCCTTGGGCGTCGATGCCAAGCTGATCAGCCCGCTCGCAAATACCTCCATGCTGGCTGCGTTGCGGGGCGCAATCAGCGTCGGCGACGCGGCTGCCGTGAACACCAGAACGCGCCGGCTGAAAGCCTCGCTGACGAAGAGGTTGGTGCCATCCCAGGCCAGTCCGGCCGGGGTGCGGATGGAATCGGCCGACGAGATACGGGTGTAGTTCTGGGTGTCGTTGGTGTTGTCGGTGGTGTTGTCGGTGATGAAGTCGGTCTGCCCGATTACGATGTTTGCCGGGTAACCGGGTGCGGCGGCCTGGGACGATGGAATCGAGTTGTAGATCAGCACGCGATCGTTGCCGCCGTCGGCGACGAACAGGCGGGTGCCGTCGGAAAGAGCGTACCGCGGGAGGTTGAGCGTGTATTCGCACTCCGGCGGGTAGAGGAGATTGCCGTTGGTGTCTTTCCCTTTCGACACCTTGCACATGATCGGCGTCTCCACGCCGTTAGCATCCGTGGTGAACGCGTCGTCCGGAATGTTGGAGACCAGGTCCAACTGGCCCAGGGCCACGTTCGCCGCCGCCTGGTTCGCGGTCGGGATGGTGTTCCAGATCAGCACGCGGTTCTGGCCCAGATCGGACACGAAAAGCCGGACGCCATCCGAGGTGACCGACACCGGGTTGAGCATGTTGGAGGCGGTCGCCGGCGGAGTGCCCTTGGTCAAGTCGCCCTGCGTCTGCGTGTTGAAGTCGGGCTGCCCGAGGACCAGGCTCGCAGCCTGCCCGTTCGTGGTCGGCCAGCTGTTCCAGATGAGCACCCGGTTGTTCAAGCTGTCGGCGACGAAAAGCTGGTTGCCCTGGATCCACACGCCTTCCGGCCCGCGCAGCGTGTTTGCAGCGGGGAACAGAACGTTGGCGGTCCCGGTGTTGGGTGTCACAGTGACGAAATCGGGCTGGCCCAACACCAGATCCGGCTGTTGCCCGTTCGTCGTGGGCATGCTATTCCAGAGCAGAATCCTGTTGTTGTCGGTATCGGCGACCGCCAGGTGCGTGCCATCGGTCGCCACCGCCGTGGGCGTGCGCATTCCGGTCCGGGTGGCCGCAAACGCGGTTCCACTGAAATCCGCCTGCCCTAGCACGATGTCGGCGCGGCCGCCGCACACCGGGCACCACCAGTACTGCGAGTTGGTGTTGAGGAGCGGTTCGGCGGTTGCCGCGGGCAATTGCGTCGGGCCGGTGGTGCTCGCGGGATCGCCCGGACCGAAGAGGTTCTTGTAGATGAGGACGCGGTTGTTCTGCGGATCGGCGCCCACGCGGAACGGGCTGGAGTCGGCCACCACCAGGATGCCGTGGGACCAGGCCAGTCCGCTGACGGACCCCAGCAGCATGTTGCCGGGATAGATGGCGCTGGCCGGGCCGGGAAGTTGCGCGGTGAAGTGGGGTTGCCCAATCACGGCGCGGGCGGCCTGCCCATTCAGAAAATCACCTGCGAACAGCGAGCTCGCAGACAGGAAGACAAGGCCAAGACGATTCATATGTTAGAACTCGGATCTCCTAGTATAACAACTGCTTCCCGGCGGAGACTCCCCTTTTCCGGCCGTCTGACGTTTTGAGACGTGCGCGGCCGGGTCCCGGTTTCTTCTCCCGCGATCGAACAGGGGCAGGCATGCAGGCGGGCTGCCAACCCAATGGCGCTTAGAACTGCGCCGGACGTCCACGTCCGGCTTCCTTCGTTTCAGGAAGTTGGACGGAAGCGGGTCTGGAGACCCGGCGCAGGGTGTGCCCAGCATTGCCCAGCATTGCCCAGCATTGCCCAGCATGGCCCAGCATGGGCAGGATCTTATTGGATGAAAGGAGCCAATCGGAGCCGATGACGGCAACCGTAGCCGAATAAGGCGTAGCTGCGAGGCGAAGCCGAAAGAAGCGGAAGGCAAACCCTCGACCGGAGGAACACAAACTGGCAGTGAGGCCGGGTGCGGGCGGCAAGCTGGCCCTGAACAGCGAAGCGCAACGCTCATCAAGGCGCATCCGGTATAGCGAGTCGGCCCGAGGGGACAGATTCTGCACCTTATGTGGGGAGATCTCCTCGATGAGAACTACCGCCCGGCTCTGGAAGCGGTGAAACGCAACCATTGGCCGAGGCGCGGAGACCCATCTACGAGCTGGAGAAATGGGTCCGCAGGCATATTCGAAAGTGCTTCTGGTTGCGATGGCACAGCCGGCGAGGGCGGCTGCGCCCGTTACGCCGGTTGGGAGTAACGGGGCGCGCTTGGGAGTCGCGACGAGTAGTCGGGGCGCCTGGCGGGTGGCCGCCCAGCCGGAAATGCACAAGGCTCTGAGCAACGCCGTGCTACGGCGGGCCGGCTTTGTATTTCCATCGGACCTTGCCGCGATGTGAAGCGGCTGGGTTCAACCGCCGGATGCGGAAAACCGCACGTCCGGTGGTGTGGGAGGGTGGCGGGGCGCAATCCCCGCCACTCCACCCGATACTGGACTCCTGCCCCACGGAAGGATGCTAGATGCGCTCGCCGCGGACGAGGTCGTCGTAGGTCTCTCGCTCACGAATTGTGCGCCAGCGGGTGCCTTCGACCAGAACCTCGGGCGGCTTGACACGCGCATTGTAGTTCGAAGCGGCCACGAAGCCGTAAGCGCCCACGGTGGCCACCGCCAGGAGGTCGCCCGGCAGCACGTCGCCGATCTCGCGGTCCCGCGCCAGGAAGTCGCCGCTCTCGCAGATTGGCCCCACCACGTCGGCCAGGATCTTCCCGCGCGCCGCTTTGCGCACCGGTGCGATCTCGTGGTGCGACTGGTAGAGCGACGGGCGGATCAAGTCGTTCATGGCCGCATCCACCACGATGAATTCCTTCGCCTGGCTGCACTTCCGGTAGAGCACCCGCGTCAGCAGCACGCCCGCCTCGCCCACGATGGAGCGGCCTGGCTCGAGCACCAGGAACAGGTCCTTGCCTTCGACCTTCGAACGGATCGCCTCGACGAACGCCGCGATTTCCGGGGTTCGCTCTTCGGGGCGGTACGCGATGCCCAGGCCGCCGCCCAGATCGAGCGAGCGGATCGGAAGGCCGCGCGCCCGCAGGCGCTCCACCAGCGCGAGCATCTTGTCCACGGCTTCGAGGATCGAATCGGCGTCCAGGATCTGCGACCCGATGTGGCAGCTCACGCCTTCGAGCGCCACGTTGCGCAACCCGCGCGCGCGCTCGTATACCTCTTCTACTTCCGCGATCGCGATCCCGAACTTGTTTTCCCGCAAGCCGGTCACGATGTAGGGATGCGTCGCCGCGTTCACGTCCGGATTCGCGCGCAGCGCGGCGCGGGCCTTTACTCCCCGCCGCGCGGCCAATGCATCGATCAGCGCCAGTTCCGCTTCGGACTCGCAGTTGAAGCTGTGAATGCCTTCCGCCAGCGCGTATTCAACCTCGTCGGCCGTCTTGCCCACGCCCGAGAAAACCACGTCTGACGCCTTGCCCCCGGCCTTGAGCACCCGGTACAGCTCGCCGCCCGAGACGATGTCGAAACCCGCGCCGGACTGGGCCAGCAGGTGCAGCACGCCCAGGCTCGAGTTGGCTTTCGTCGCGTAGCAGATGCGGTGCGGGATGCCCGCGAGCGCCTGGTCATAGGCGCGGTAGTTCTCGACAATCGCGCGGCTCGAATAGACGTAGCACGGCGTTCCCTCGCGCGCCGCAAGGTCGGCCAGCGAGACGCCTTCGCAAAAGAGATCGTTCTGATCGTAGTGACAGGAGCAAGCCATGTTCTAAATACCAAAAAGAGTACTGGCCACGAATGAACACGAATGAACACGAATGGGAAACAACCTCTTATTCGTGTTCATTCGTGTTCATTCGTGGCCAAGGTTTTTTTACTTTACGCGCAACACCACCAACGTCTGATCGTCGAAGGCGGGGCTCGATGCCGCAAAGCGGTCCAGGTCCGCAAAGATAGCGTCGATCACTGTCTGCGGCGTTCCGGCGCAAACCTTCTTCAATAATTCGATCAGCCGCCTTCGGCCGTAGTCGGCGCCTGCAGGATTGAGCTGGTCGGTAATGCCGTCCGAAAAGACTACGATCAGGTCGCCCGGGTGCGCCTGGAAGACGAGGTTGTCATACTCCCGGTCGGGCAGCAACCCCAGCGGCACTCCCTCCACCTGCGGCTTGATGATCTCCGAGCCGCGGCAGATCACCGGCGGCATGGCGCCCGAGTTGGCCATGGTAAGGCGCCGCGTGCCCGCGTGCCAGAGCATCACGAGCAGCGCCACGAATCGCGCCTCCACCTTGCGCTGCATCAGCGCCTGGTTGAGCAGCCGCAGCAGCAGCGCGGGATCGCGCCGCGAGGGAACCATGGTGCGCAACAGGCCGCTCGCCAGCGCGCCGTAGAGCGCCGCGGCCACGCCCTTGCCGCTCACGTCGCCCATCGTGATCAGCGCCGCGTCGTCGATGTATTCGAAGAAGTGGTAGAGGTCGCCGCCGATGATGCGCGCCGGCCGGTACCCGATGGCGACTTCCAGGCCTTTGAGCTCGGGGGCTTCCGAGGGCAGCAGCGCCGCCTGCAGCTCGCGCGCGGACACCAGGTCCTGCTCGATTTTCCGCTCCCGCTCGGCCACTTCGCCGTAGAGGCGCGCGTTCTCAACCGAGCTGGCGATTTGCGGCCCCAACAGCGTCAGCATCCGGACGTGGTCGTCGGTGAAATAGGCGTACTGGTCGCTCTCGATGTCCATCACGCCCACCACGCGGTCCTGGGAGAGCAGCGGCACGGCCACTTCCGAACGCACATCCGGGTGGGTGGGAATGTAGTGCGGGTCCTGCAGCGTATTGTGCGAGCGGACGGCCTTGCGCGACGAGGCCGCCAGGCCGGTGATGCCTTTCGAGAGCGGCACGTTGTCGATGCGCACTCGCTGATCGTGACGCACGCTGAAGCGATGCCGCAGCACGTTGGCCTTGTCGTCCAGCAGCAGGACGCTGAAGGCGTCGTAGTTGATGAGCGTCTTTACCGAAGCCGCGATGCGCGCCAGTAGCTCGTTCAGGTCCAGTATGGACGAGAACTCCTGCGAGACCTGCGAGAGCAGCCTGAGCGTTTTGTTCTGGCGGTCCACGCGGCGGAAGAGGCGGGCGTTGTCGATGGTCACGGCCACGCGCGCGGCGATGACGCGCAGCAGCGAGCGATCGTATTCCGTGTAGGCGCCCACGCGCGTCGATTGCACGTCGATGACGCCGACCACCTTGCCCCGCGCCAGCATCGGCACGGCCAGTTCGGCACGCACAGCGTCGAGGGCGTTGAGGTAGCGCGGGTCGCGGCGCACGTCGGCCGCCAGCACCGGCATGCGCGTTTGCGCCGCGGTTCCCGTCAGCCCCTCTCCGAGATTCACCACCAGGTTCTTGACCACCTCGTCGCGGTGGCCGATGGCGTACCGGATGCGCAGCGTCTTCTGTTTCTCGTTGTAGAGTTGCAGCGCGAAGAGTTCGTACGGCACCACCTTGCGGATGATGTCGGCCACATTGGCCAGCAGACCGTCCAGATCGGTGAGCGTTTCCGAGGTGGCCGCCGACACTTCCAGAAGGAAGTCCAGCAGTTCAGCGCGCTGGCGGAAGCGGACGGCGGAGGTAGCGGCGGGCATCAGCGAGCGGCGGCCCTCCCGAGGGCCGTTCGGGTGGTCAGGCGGGCGGCGACATTGACTGCAAGTGTTTGAATTGCCACAGCTTCTTCACCAGATCCTCTGAGAACTCTTCGGGGGGTTGGAAGCTTAATGATAGCATGCGTCAGCATGCTGGCGCATGCTGACGCAGCTGTCAGCTATCAGCTGTCAGCTGTCAGCCAGACGGGGCGGCGAGCCCTTTTCTGTGGTGGGGCCGAGTTTCCGGGTTGCCGATCTGATCGGAACAGTGAAAAACCGACAACGGTTCGGATGGATGGAAGGTGACAGCGACCGCGGTATCGAGCCCGGAACAATGCCGGGGACCTTCGGTGTCTAATCAAGTGATGTACCGCAGAGGATTGATCCAGCGCATCCTCTTCAACGCGGGCATGACCGCGCTGATCCTCGTCCTGTTCGCTGTGGCCGCCGTTCAAGTCCGCCAGCTTCTCTTTCGTCATCGAGCTGAGCGCCTTCACGCGGAGATTCTCGCTCTATAACTTCATCCCGGTACGTTTGCCGACATTCTGCGATTGCAGCATGAATGGGGTGCCCATGGCGACTACGCAGGCCCCTGCTCCCAGCACCACTGCATCTACGAAATCGGACTCACAGATGGATGGGGAAGACGGCTCCCCGGTCCTAGGTTTCATTACTCTTGGGAAGAGAGGCCCTGGCTCTTCAGGATCTACTCTCTTTTCGGCGGCCGCCCTGCTTGGGTCGCAGCCAACCTTAGAGTTCGGGACAACAAGGTGTGGGGTGCTGACTTCGTACTCGCAGTAGAAGCATATCCGGGTGAAGGCAGGAACAAGGGGAGCTTCTATGAAGACTTCGTCGGTCTCGCATCGGGTACACGCCTTTCCTATCCCGGACACTTCGGGGTCCGGGAAATCCGGGAAGGATTTCGAACCCTTGAAAGTCTTCAGTGCCTGGGTTGTGAATTCGTCGAGGTGGAAATGACTCCTCAGACGAATGCCAGCGATATTGAACGATTCAACCAGATCCAATTCAACTGCCTCACAGGCTGGCGCTCCTGCAAGCATCCCGTGGATCTGGCACCTGCGCTGTGGGCTCAAGCTCTGCAAGAGGAGCAAGGCCAGCAGTTGTCGGAGGAACAACCCTGTCTACTGCCGACCCAGATTCTTGCCCGGGAAGCGAACGATATTGCGATCGTTAAGGTGATCTCGGTTGGATCGGGCCGCGTTAACAGCATTGGAGCCCACAGGAAGTTGACCGTTCGGATTCTTCAACCAATGAAGAACGGCCGGTCTTATCGCACCACCGACACCCTTGAGTTCTCCGCGGATCCAGACGCCTTAAGGGCAGAAGATGGGAGGGATCGGTCCCCGTTGGTCGTGGGCAACGAGTACTTTTTCCTCTACAGACAGCCACGACCTGGCGAGATTTCGACTACCCCGGCTCTCTGGCCGTGTCACGCCTTACTCAACACGCCTGCGAACGCTGCCTCGATCCAACAGGGCATTGCTCTCGATCCTTCTGCGGGCGAGCCATATGATTACCGTGACGCACCGTAGATCGAGCCTTGACGGGAGTTCGAAACTCCGTACTTTGGCTACTTTCGGCTTCCGCCCTCTGCTCCGGAATGGTCGCGTTTTCGGCAAATTCGCGAGTGAATCGGCACTGGATGGTTTAGTCCGAGGCCTCCAGTCACCCCCTCAATCCACCACCGCCTCGATCGTGCCGGGAGCATTCCCTTCGAAGCGGTTGTTCACGAAGATGAACGCGGCGCGCTTCTTGTCGCGGGCCCAGGCCATCAGGTCTCGGATCGCCTGGCGGCCTTCCGGGTTCGGGTCCTTGATCTGCTCGTAGGGCGAGAACAATTCGACCGCTTCCGCATAAGCTCGACCGTGCCGCAGCAGGGCGCGGCAGACCGTGAAATCCGTAGTGAAGGCATCCGGCATCTGGATCTGCCGGGCCAGTTCCGGCATGCGGGCCCAGGCGTTGAAGACGTGCGCCACGCCGTGGCTCTTCAGGCATTGGAAATACTCCGGGCCGAGCAACTCCGGGTTGCGGACTTCGACCGAGTAACGGGGCCCCTGCGGAAGTGCTGCGAGGAACCGGTCCAGGTCTTCGATAAACGCGTACGACTTCTGCGAGAACGCCCCGAACTCGAAAATCACCGCGGCGATCTGGCCGCGCCAGGCGGAGAGCGGTTTGAGAAAGCCTTCTTCGAACAACACTGCGTCCAGGAACGCCGGATTCGGCAGCCCCGCACGCGGCCCGTACCGCGCGTGTGCGGGGAACACCCGCGCCGTGATCTCCTCCGGGACCTTCAGGACGTACTGCAGGTTGGGCGGCGCCGAGCCGAACAGCTTTCGCCAGAACTGCTCCGATGGGAACTGGTAGAAGGAGAAGTCTCCGCACACGACCGGGAAGGTTCGGGCATACTCGGCCAGGCACTCGGCCTCGAACCGCCGCGTCGAAAAGCCGCCCCGCGTGAGGTAGCGCTCCCGCGTGTAGATCTGTCCCAGCCAGCCCGGGTATTTCCAGGAGCTGGTTCCGATGAGAATTCCCTGGGCGGCGAGTGCGCCGAGTTTCGCTGCCAGCCGCTCGCGCTCGAACGGCGGGCGCTCGTCGAACAAGGGTGCGGAAGACATGATTCTCGTCCCCATCATGCCATGCCGCCCCCGGCATTGCGCTACGCTGGCATTTGAGGGAGGGGATACCTATGAGCGAACTCAAAGAACTGATCGAACGCTACCGCCGCGGGGCGGAGCTGATTGCGACCGCTATGACCGGAGCTGCCGGGCCCGAACTGGATTTCACGCCCGCCCCGGAAAAGTGGAGCCTGCGGCAGATTGTGGCGCACGTCGCCGATGCGGAGATCGTTGCGGCCGATCGCTTCCGCCGCATCATCGCCGAGAACAATCCCACTCTGATTGGTTTCGACCAGGACGCCTGGGCCAAGAACCTGGACTACACGCGCCGCAAGACTTCCGAATCGATCGAGACCTTCCGCCGCCTGCGCGGGGAGAACTACGAGCTGATCAAGGACCTGCCCGCGCCGGTTTTCGAGCGGACCGGCAACCACAACGAACGCGGTCCCCTGACGCTCCAGCGGCACCTGGAAACCATGGCGGCGCACGCCGAAGCCCACGCGCGCCAGATCCGCGAAGTGCGCGAGGCGTACAAGAAGCAGCGCCAGGCGCACGCCTGAGCCGATCCGTATGGGCGTGGTCATCTCGATGTTGCGTGGAGTTAACCTTGCTGGGCACCGCAAGGTCCAGATGAGTGCGCTGAAGACGCTGTATGAGTCGCTTGGGCTTCAGAATGTGCAGACTTACATTAACTCCGGCAACGTGATTTTCAAGACCACGGGCCGGGATCTGGCGCGCCTCGGCAAGAAGATCGAGGACGCCATCGAGGGCCACTGCGGATTTCGTTCGGACGTCATCCTTCGAACGCCCGTCGAGATGCGGGAGGCCATCGCCAGGAATCCGTTCGCCTCGCGGCCGGGCATGGAGCCGAGCAGGCTGGCGGTCAGCTTTCTGGCTGGCGAGCCCAGCGCTGAGGCGGTCGGGAAAGTGCTGGCGATCAAGGCCGAACCCGAGGAATTGCGGATCAGCGGGCGCGAAGTCTATGTCTATTTCCCAAACGGGATGGCCCGCCCCAAGTTGTCGATGGCGCAGGTGGAGCGCGCCCTCAAGACGCCGGGCACGAGCCGGAACTTGAACACGGCGAGGAAGCTCCTGGAGATGGCAGAACGGGTGGAAGCCGGCGACGGGAAGTGACACGGGCCCGCTCCCTGGCGGTCGCGGCTCGGTTGCGGCTGGTTTTCGCCCCTATAGAAAGTTTCGATTGGACCGCACGGGGCCTTTCTGAGTACGCTTGGGTATGGAAGAAGTGCATCCTAACGGTGCGGACTTGCGTCACCTCGAACTGCTGCACCGTATCAGCAAGACCGTGAGTTCCAGCCCGGCGCTGGACGACATCCTCCGCGAGCTTATCGGTCTGGTTTCCGAAGTGACCCACTGTGACGCGTGTCTGGTGTATCTGGCGGAGCCGGGGACGGGCGACGTTGTCCTGCGCGCCTCGCAGCTTCCGCATAGCTCCGAGATCGGCACTCTCCGCCTGAAGATGGGCGAGGGCGTGGCCGGGTGGGTTGCCGAGCACCGGGCGCCGGTCGTGCTGACGCGAGGGGCCTTCGACGATCCCCGCTTCAAGCGTTTCCCCTCGCTGGTGGAGGATACCTACGATGCCATGCTCTCGGCGCCCCTGGTGAGCGGCGGCGAGATCATCGGTGTCATCAACGTCCACCACAAGGCGCCCCACGCCCACGAGCCCGAGGAGATCGCGGTGGTGACCTTCATCGGCGAGCAGTTGGGCGGCGCCATCGCCAAGACCCACTTGTCGGACGAGAATGTCCGCCTGCAGGAAGAGACGCTCGAAATGAAGCGCCAGCTGGAACTGCGCAAGCTGGTGGAGCGGGCCAAGGGCATCCTGCAGTACAAGTACAAACTCAGCGAGGCGCAGGCCTATCTGCGGCTGCGCAACGAGAGCCGCCGCCTGCGCAAGCCGATGGCCGAGCTGGCCCAGGCCATCGTCCTGGCCGACAACATGGGCCGCGATTCGGAAGCTTGATCGCGCATCCACAAAAAACAGAGGATTGTTCCTGAATTTGCGGGAAGTCGGGCCGCTTGCTTATGCGCGCGGTTCGGTGCTGGGGCGGCACGCTTCGGCGCAATGCGACCTAGCGCCGGTTGGCAACCGGCGCGCAGGATGCCATCCTGCCCCACAATGAAAGCGTGCGCCG
>CAZBQQ010000054.1:12534-29546 GCA_964493965.1 uncultured Solibacteraceae bacterium | reverse complement strand
CCGGCAGGCGGCAGTTCTCGAAGATCACCTCGCCGGTGGGGCTGGCGCGCATGCCGAGCTTGTTCTCCTTGCGCCCCAGGCGGAACCCCGGCGTTCCTTTGTCGATGATGAAAGCGGAAATGCCGTGCTGCGACGCGGCCCGGTCCGACACCGCCATGGCCACGCAGACGTCGGCCTCGTGCGCGTTGGTGGTGAAGGTCTTCGAGCCGTTCAGCAACCAGCATTCTCCGTCGCGGACCGCCTGCGTGCGCGTGCCCGCGGCGTCCGAGCCGGCCTCGGACTCCGTGAGCGACCAGCTTCCCAGCCACTCGCCGCTGGCCAGGCGCGGAATGTACCTGCGCCGCTGCTCCTCGCTGCCGGCCGAGTAGATGTGGTTGCTGCAGAGCGACGTGTGCGCGGCCACGATCAGCGCCACGGCTGGGTCGATGCGCGCCAACTCCTCGACGATGATCTCGTACTCGATGTAGCCGAGCCCCGCGCCGCCCAGCTCTTCCGGGAAGATCGAGCCCAGGTAGCCCAGCGCGGCGATCTTAGCGATGGCCTCGCGCGGAAAGATCTGTCCCTCGTCCCATTCGAGCGCGTGCGGCGCCAGCTCGGCCTCGGCGAATTCCCGCACCGTCTTGCGAAGCTGAACCTGTTCCGGATTCTGTTCGAAGTCCATGTCGCGAAGCCGCCTTACACGATCTCTTCCTTCTCCCGATCCCAGTGTACGGTCCGCCGGCGGCGATAGCTCTCCACCGCCATGCGGCAGGCAATCGAAACGCGGAAGCCGAGTTCGAACGGGCAGTTCGGCTCGCGGCCCCCGCGGATCGCGTCCAAAAAGTTCTGCATGTGCGCCCGCGGCTCGGTGCGGGTCTGGCCCATCATTTCGGTCGCGTCCGGCCGGTTCACCTTCTGTGGCACGTAGCGGATCTGCTGCGTCCGCTCGATGGTGCCGTGCGTGCCGAGCGCGCTCTCGCCGGCGCCGGGCCGGTCGTTGCCGAAGCCCGAGTCCCACGAGAACAGAATCTCCTCCGGCTGTTCCAGGGAGACGCTCATGGTATCGGGCACCTCGCGGCCGTCTTTCCACAGATAGACACCGCCGGCGGCGGTCGCCGAGCGGGGAATCCCGAGGTCCAGCACCTTGTACCAGAACGCCACCTGCTGGGACATGCTTTCGTAGAAGTTGCCGCCCGAAGTGTCCCAGAACAGGCGCCAGTCGAGATAGCGCCGGGCGTCGAAAGGAATCCGGGGGGACTCACCCAGGAACGCTTCCCAATCAATGTTGGCGGGCGTCATGTCGGGATAGAGCGGGCGCGTCCCGTGCGGTTTCGCGAGTGGCGCGTTGCGGAACATGTGGGCCCGGATAGCGGTGATCTTGCCCACGCGTCCCTCGCGCAAAAACGCGAGCGCGTCGGCGACCTGCCCGCTCGAGCAGGCCTGGTGGCCGATCTGCACCGCGCAACGAGGAGCTTTCTCGCGGGCGGCGCGCATGCGGCGGGCGTGCTCCACCGTAAACGCCAGCGTCTTCTCCTGGTAAACGTGCCGGCCCGCATCGAGCGAAGCGCTGAAGTGTTCCGCGTGCAGGTGCGGCGGCGTGGCAATGACGACGGCGTCGATCGAGGGGTCTTCGAGCAGCCGGCGATAATCATGGAACGTCGTGGCGGCCGGCGCCACGGCGCTCGCTTCTTCGAGACGACGAGTGTAAACGTCGGCGAAGGCGGCGATCCCGGTGTTCGGGCAAGCCAGCGCCTCGCGCGCGAGTTGCATGCCGCGATCCCCCGCCCCGACGATGCCGAGCCGTATGCGGTCGTTCGCCCCCAGGACGCTCGCGGGCGCCAGCGTGCCAGCGAGTCCCGTGGCCATCTTGCCGATGAACTTCCGCCGCGAATCCATGGGAGCCAATCCAATTCTATCAGCGGGCCCGCTTCCTGGCCGCGACCACCTGCAGATTCGCGGCGTAGTGTTACGCCCGGCCGAGCCGCGACCGCAAGGGAGCGCTGTTTGAGGCGCTTTGTTACGTTCGCCTGCTGCCGCGCGCGCCTCCACGGCGACGAATCGGATCGGTGGATCGGCATCCCAATCAGGTTGGCAGCCGGCTGTTGGAGCCCGATGCGCAACCCCGCATTGCAGAGCGTCGGATAATGCTCCAGTATCCCAATGTGCTCGACGAAGCGGGCCGCGCAGTGGTACTGACGGCAATCCAGAGGCACGGCGCGCGTCGCGGCTGGAACCTGCTGCGTCCGCTCCCTTGCGGTCGCGGCTCGGTAACGAACGTTCGCTGATCTCCACCTCTATGTCGCACACCAGGCCCGCGTGTATGTGATATCGCCCGCGATGTGGTATCGTATGTGATGTGAGGCTGGTGTTGGACACGGATGCGGTGGTGGCCGCCATGCGGAGTCCGACAGGCGCTTCCGCCGCGCTTGTTCGGGCAGTGCGGCGCGGCCAGGCGACGCTGCTGCTGAGCGTGCCCCTCGCCATGGAGTACGAAGCCGTCTGCCGCCGGTCCGAGCACCGCCTCGAGGCCGGGCTTTCGTCGCGGCAGGTGGAGATCTTCCTGGACGCAATTGTCGCCATGGCAGAGCCCGTGTTAACGCACTTCTTGTGGCGGCCTCAGTTGCGAGACCCGAACGACGAAATGGTTTTGGAGGCAGCGGTCAACGGCAGGGCTGATGCCGTGGTGACATTCAACGTGCGCGACTATGGAACCGCCGCGTCTCAATTCGGCGTAGAGGTTCTGCTTCCGCGAGAGGCGATAGCGAGGATCGAACGATGAAAGACGCTCAGACTTATCCCCTACGGCTGCCGCGCTCGCTCAAAGAGGCGGTCGAACGGCTCAGCCGGGAGGACCGGACCAGTATCAACCAGTTCGTGGCCACGGCGGTGGCCGAGAAGGTTTCGGCACTGCAGACGGCGAGGTATTTCACGGATCGGCGGGCGCGAGCGGATTTCAAGGCTTTCGACAAGATCATGAAGCGGAAGGGCGGAAAGACGCCGCGCGAAGGTGATGAAATGCCGGCGTAGCCCAAGCGACCCTGAGCGCCATCGCCGACGAGCGACGCGCGACCGGCGACGGGCTACAATAGAGGTTCCACGAGATGTCGTCATCCGCGCCCGAGCAGAATTCCCGCATCGCTTCCGCAATCTCGCGCGAGCGCGACGCCGCCCGGCAGCAGTTGTCGGCGGCCTGGCAGTTGCAGGTCTTCCGCGTCGAAGAGGCCCTGGCCACGGGCTGGGAGGAGCACATCGCCCGCGTCTTCGACGAGCACTTCACCGAGTTGGCCGCGCGCATCGAGCGGGAGTTCGCCGACACGGTGCGGCAGACCGCCGGGGAGATTAACCGGGCGGTCCGGCGCTTCGCCACCTGGGAGAGCCAGGAGCAATGGGCTGCCGCCCTGCTCGATTCCGTCACGGGCTTCTGCTCCCGCGCCGCGCTGTTCCTAGTGGAGCCCCATTCACTGCACGGGCTGCGTGCGCTGGCGGACCTCGACGTCCCGCTCGAGGAGGCCCCGGCCGTGGCGGCCGCGATCAGCTCGCGGGACACGCTCGTGACCCTGGCCACCGCCGCGGAGCTTTCGGAAGGCATCGCCGGCCTCTTTGAAGCGGGCCGTTGCGCGATCCTTCCGGTGATCGCGCGCGAGCGTGTTGCCGCGGTCCTGCTGGCTGCGGGCGAACCCATCGAAACGGATGGCCTCGAAGCCATGGCGGCACTGGCGGGTGCCGCGCTCGAACGCCGCGGGCGCCCGGACCCCCTGCCCGAGACCGTGCAATCCACGGGCGAAGAAGCGCTCTTTTTGCGGGCCCAGCGTTTCGCGCGCGTCCGCGCCGCCGAAATGCGTCTGGCGAAGCCGCGGGAGGTCGTCGAAGGCCGCGCGGCCAAGCGCCTTTACGAGCTGCTAAAGGATGAAATCGATACGGCGCGCCTCGATTATGCGCGCGAGTTTCTGCAGGCATCGCTTGCTATGCCTGATTATCTGCACGCGGAGTTATTACGAACACTGGCCAATGAAGACACTGCTGCTTTGGGCGAAGAGTATCCGGGGCCCCTGGCCTAGCGCCGCCGCTCGGGCGGCCTCCGCGTTGCTCCTGACCACCACCCTTTTCGGCGCGGCGCCGCCGGCCGCGGATCTTGCGCTGCTGAAGTCGGGGATCGACGAACAGGCCCGCAAACAGCCGGCTGCGGCAGTCCGCGATCTCACCGCCGTCCGCGAACGCCTGCCCCAGCTGGCCGACTACGTCGCCTACTCCATCGCCGCGGCCAAGTTCGACCTGGCGGATTTCGACGCGGCGGTTCACGAGCTGGAGCCGGTATGGAATACCGTTCCGCCGTCTCCGCTGACCGGCCACGCCGCGCTGGTGGCCGCGCGCGCCTACAAGCAGAGCGGTAAGCCCGCCCAGGGGATCGATATTCTGCGCGAATACTACGCGCGTTTGCCCCAGCCCGCAGGGGACAAGCTGCTGGCGGACTGCTATCGCGCTTCGGCCGACCTTGCGTCCGCCGCGGTCTTCTATCAGCAGGTCTACTACCGGTACCCGCTGAGCCTGGAAGCGGCCGAGTCCTCGCCGGCGCTCTCCGAGCTGAAGGCCAACCTCGGCGAGCTCTATCCGCCGCCCACCACGCAGGCCAGGTTCGAGCGCGCCGGCATACTGGCGCGGGGCGGCGACATCCGGCAGGCCCGCGTGGAATACCAGGGCATGCTGCCGGCCGTCGCGGGCCCGGACCGGGAGCTCGTGCGCGTGCGGCTCGGGGAGCTGGAATTCTATTCGACCGAGACCACTTCAGCCTACAGCCACCTCCGCGCGCTCGACGTGGCTTCGCCAGAGGCGGACGCCGAGCGCCTCTACTTCCTGGCCGAGTGCTCGCGGCGGCTGGACCAGGACGACCGGCTGAAGGACGCTCTCCAGCGCCTGGAACGGTATCCCGATTCGCCCTGGCGCCTGAAGGCGCTGGTCGCAGCCGGCAATCGCTACCTGGTGGAGAATCGGGCCGCCGACTACCTGCCCATCTATCGAGCCTGCTACGAATCGTTCACCGGCCCGCAGGCGGACTACTGCCATTGGAAGGTCACCTGGTATTCGTACCTGCACCGCCAGCCGGAGGCCGAGAGTCTGCTGCGCGAGCACCTGCTGAAGTACCCGGGATCGGAGCGTGCTCCCGCTGCTCTCTATTTTCTCGGCCGGCTGGCCGAAGCCGACAATCCGCCGGCTGCCAAGGCGTTCTACTCCGAGATCGGCGCGCGATACCCAAACGCCTATTATGCCGACCTGGCGGATGTGCGTCTGACGCAGCCTGCGATGTTCGGGGCCGTGGACTCGCCCGACGTTCGCCAGTTCCTGAACGGCGTGGTGTGGCCGGTTTGGCGCTTCGAAAAGAAATTCGATCCGACGCCGGCAACCCAGGCTCGTCTGGACCGCGCGCGCCTGCTCGCAGCGGCGGGCCTGGAAGACCAGGCCGAAGACGAACTGCGTTACGGAGCGCGCATGGAGGACCAACCGCACGTGCTGGCGGTCCGGCTGGCGCAGGTCGCGGGCAAGTATAGCCCTCCGTATCGCGCGCTCCAGCTTGTGAAGAGCCTGGTGCCGGGCTACCTTCAGATTCCGGTGGAGAATGCGCCGGCGAGCTTCTGGCGCCTCCTCTATCCGATGCCGTGGAGAAGCGAACTCGAGCGGAACGCCAAGCTCAACGGCCTGGATCCCTACATCGTGGCGGGCTTGGTGCGGCAGGAATCCGAGTTCAACCCGCAGGCCTTGTCGGCGGCGCAGGCGTACGGACTCACGCAGCTTCTGCCCTCCACGGGCCGCGGGCTTCTGAAGGCGCCGCGCAAGCGGTTTCGCGCGGCCATCCTGTTCAACCCGGAGGTGAACCTGCGCCTCGGCACGACCTACCTGAAGATCATGCACGACGCCAACATGGGGCACTGGGAGAGAACGCTGGCCGCCTACAACGCAGGGGGCTCGCGCGTCGAGAACTGGATGGGCTGGGGCGAGTATCGCGAGCCGGCGGAGTTCATCGAGTCGATCCCCTTCAGCGAGACGCGGAACTACGTGCTGGCGGTGCTGCGCAACGCGTCGATGTACCGCAAGCTGTATAGCGAGGAGGTTTCGGGACCTCTCTCTTCGGACCAGTTTCCGCCTCCGGTAACGCAAGCGGCAGCGTCGGTCGCTGGCAAGAAGCCGCCCTTCAATCGCAGCCCGGTGCTGGCGAAGAAGCACCGCGTGGTGCGCCATCGGAAGAAGAAGCCGGTAGCGAAGTGAGCCTCACCCTATCGCTGCTCGAGGGGCGATTCGCCGTGTGCCGCCTGGCGCCCGGTGACGAGGTTCCCGCGTGGGCCAACGGCGGCGGCGCGCTCACATCGATCACGCGGACCCGGGACGAGCTTTCGGTAGTGTGCGCGGAGGGCGCTGTGCCGGAGGGAATCCGGCGTGAGGGCGGCTGGCGCGTGTTCCAGATCGAGGGCCCTTTGGATTTCGGGCTAACCGGGATCCTGGCGTCGGTGGCTGTGCCGCTGGCCGGGGCAGGCGTCAGCATCTTCGCGGTGTCCACATTCGACACGGATTACGTGATGGTCAGGGAAGAGAACGTCCCTGTGGCCATCGCGGCGCTTCGAGCGGCGGGGCACCAGGTGGCTACGTGATGCCCGCAGCGATGAGATGGGCAGAATACTTCTTGTCCACGTTGGAGATGTGATCGATCAGCCACCGCTGCAGAAACGCCGCCACCTCCAGACTGAGCGTGGCATTAGCGGCTTGAGCCTTCTCTCTCAGAAGCTTCACCTGCTCTGTCAGCTTAGTGTGCTCGGCCTTGTGCAGATCGTAACCGGGGTAAGCCGCCCTCTTCAGCAGCGCTTCTTCGGCAGCGAAGTGCGATAGGGTGTATTCCACCAGACCATCGAGGGTCTTCGCCAGTGCCGGGCGCCCAGCCCCGGCCAACATGGCGGAGTGGAGGTCGTTAATGAGATCGACCAGTTTTTGATGTTGAGCGTCGATCCGGGCGA
Organism: uncultured Solibacteraceae bacterium; assembly: GCA_964493965.1. Taxonomy (GTDB): domain Bacteria; phylum Acidobacteriota; class Terriglobia; order Bryobacterales; family Bryobacteraceae; genus DASWZN01. Next base: position 22,569 of record CAZBQQ010000054.1, on the reverse strand, counting down.
TACCGAGGCTGTAGCGACTACTCCACGTAATGAGTTTGGCCATCGTTTCTGCTCCTTTACCTTCTCATCGGCTGACCGCCGCGCCGGCATGGGCGGGACGACGCAGGCTCAGCTCACACCCGCTGCGTTCAGGTGCGCCGTGTACCTTTTGTCCACGTTGACGATGTGGCCAACCAGCCAGCGCTGGAGGAAGATCATCACCTCATGGGTGAGCTCCGCCTTGTTGTTTCGGGACTTCTCGAGTAGCAGCCTGACCTGCGCCATCAGCCGGTCGTGCTCGGCCTTGTGCCGCTCGTAGCCGGTGTAGCCGAACTTCTTCATGAGCGTTTCTTCGGTGGCGAAGTGCGAGACGGCATAGGCCGCCAAACCATCGAGGATCTTCGCCAATTCGGACTCTTCCCGCTTCACCAGCATGGCCGCGTGAAGGTCGTTGATCAGGTCGATCAGCCTCTGGTGCTGCTCGTCAATGCGAGAGATGCCTACGCTATAGCGTTCGCTCCAGGCGATCAGCTTCGGCGGCGTTGAAACCCTCATATGACTCTGATCGGCCACAACGCCGCCGGTATTAGGACGAAGCGGTAGACGCGCGTGCGCCGCTGCCGCGTGGTACCATGCCTCCGATGCATCGAGTCCAGAAGCGGCCCGGCGACAATCCATGACGAACCTGGCGATGCGCCCGGCCCTCGTTCTACTGGGCCTCGTGGCTGTCGTCGCGCTGCAAATGCACCCACAGAACCCAGCACCGGGAAAGCCAGCAGGCAAGGACGTATATCAGGGCCTTCGCAATCTGGCGCTGACCGGATCGCGAGCGAAGCTGGGCCTACCTGCGACGTCTGAGCCAACCGATCCTTGGGGCATCATGATGGACTGGGGCGTCACCAGAGGCACTGCGACCGTCGTCGCGTTTTCAGATGGCAGTGCCAGCATTTACTTGAGTAGCGGTGGGGGCTTCCTCGGCGGCCAGGCTCACGAGTCGATTCGCAATGCAGCGAAGGCGATGGTCGCCGCAGCCGCCCGTTGCCGGCACCAGGCCCACGCAGTCACGTCGTATCCGCTGCCGCAGCAGGGCGAGGTTGCTTTCTATTTCCTGACGGATGCTGGCGTCTTCACTGCCAGCGCCCCCCAGGACGCGCTGAGCAGTCACCGTCATCCTCTCTCAGAGCTCGGAGAGGCGGCGCAGGCTGTGATCGCTCAGTACAGATTGATCACTCAAAAAGCGCCTGCCCAGTGAAGGTACTCATCGACATCACAGGCTGTGGCCAGGTGGAAACCTGGCCTCCAGCCGGCAGGCGGAGCCGCCTGCCCCACGTTCCGAATTGCCCGCGCGTCAGCGCACGTGCTTGCTAGGACTTGCGATCGCTCAAGAGCCGCTCGATGGGCTCGATCGCGTGTGCGATCTCGATCAGCTGAGCTTCGGCAATAGAAAGAGCTGAGGAAGAGCGCCCTCCGCTTTGGTAATATTCCCAACAGAGGTTTTGGCACATGTTCGCAGGTTCGCGTGGTTCCACGCTAGCTTCAGTGCTCCTCGCCGTGCCGTTGTTTTCCACCGCCGCATCAGGGTGCAGTTGCGCTGCGCCAGGACCACCATGCGAGGAAGTCGGCAGGAGTGAGCTAGTGTTCCTAGGCACTGTGACGAAGATGACAGAGCAGGCCGGCGGGCATTTCAAAACTGTCCGGATGAAGGTCGACCACGCCTTCAAAGGCAATCTGAAGAAGACCATCGAGCTCGTCGACGACCCTTTGTGCCCGGGACCCATCCTGAAGATCGGCAGACAATACCTGATGTACACATCGGGTTCTCCTGACGATATCGTTCCATACCGAGCCTGCACTCGCAGCCGCGGCGTCGCAGACGCCCGCGAAGACTTGGCGTTCCTCAAACAGTACAGCGCAGGAAAGGTCACGACTCGAATCTACGGGACGGTTCGATTCCGCCCGGACGATGGGGAAGATACCACGGAAGGCCGAACTCCCCTGAAGGGTGTCTCTCTTACACTCTCAAGTGGGGAAAAGAAGGTCCATGCGACGACGGACTCGGGTGGGGCGTATTCGCTTTCGAACCTGCCTCCAGGAGAATACGTCGTGGACGCCGAGCTTTCGGGCTACTACCTCAACCGCTTCGGCTGGGGGATGGACGACGTGAGGCTTCACGCGAATGGTTGCGCTGTGGCGGACTTGCTGATGAAGGTCGACACAAAGGTGGAAGGCACTGTCCTGGACAATGACGGCGCGCCGGTTGGTGACGCCTTGGTTGAAATGGTCTCCACGGAGGAGAAACTGGACCGAGGGACGCAGTTCGGCCCTCGGACGGTCACGAACTGGCGTGGCCACTATGCCATCGAGGGTCTACGGCCCGGCGAGTACCTTCTGGGAGTGAACATCCGTTCCATCCCAACAAAGGAGTATCCGTACCCCAGGACCTACTATCCGAGCGGGGCGGATCCTCGCCAGGCTGTCCCGGTAACCATCGTTGTCGGGGCCTCCGGCCAGAGGTTCGATCTGCATGTCCCGCGCACCCTGCCCCTGGTTACCGTCAGAGGCAGAATTCAAAAATCCGATGGCAAACCGCCGCTTCCTCAGGATCATCCTTGGGTGACGATCGCGGAGCCGGGAATTGGCCGCACTATCTGGCTGGACCCGATACAAATCGACGCCGAAGGGCGTTTCCGAATCGAGGTCTGCGAAGGCATCCCGTACAGCGCGTTTGCATATATCGTTTCGATGAACCCGAAATCGCTCAGCATCAGCGCTCCCGTCGAGTTCACTCCCACCCAGGAGCATGACCAGTTGGTCTTGGTCCTGGACAAGACTCCGGAGCAGTTCGAACGGCTGCGGCGGAAGTGAGGCAGGCGGAAGCGCCTGCCCCACGTTCCGAATTACCCGCGCGTCAGCCGGTCCACCACCTTGCCTTCGGGTGAACACAGCTCGATCTCCATCTGCATCTGGCCCACGGCGTGGGTCGAGCAGCTCAGGCAGGGGTCGAAAGCCCGGATCACCGCCTCCACGCGGTTCAGCATCCCCTCCTGCAGGTTGTTGCCGTCCACGAAGCGCCTGGCCACCTGCAGCACGCCGCGGTTCATCGCCAGGTTGTTGTGGCCCGTGGGCTGTCAGGGAGAGCTGGGATATCGCTCGAGGTGACGCGCCAGAAAGTCCACGTTGATGACACGCGCGTCGTAATATCCGATACGCACGAGAATGCTCCCGCTGCGCCATAAGAAAGTCACCGGACCAGCGTCACTGGAGCAACGCACTGAAGCATCTAGCACCATCCGCTTTCCGAACTTCGCGACGGTGGCGAGGCACTTCCGATCGCCGAGGATGAGACCGGGCATTCCAACGCGGCCGGCTTCGGATTGCGCCCACTCGACTGTGGGGTACTGGTCGACCTCCGCGCTCACTATTGGATCGTGCGTGCCGGAAGCCCCGCGCTGTCGCCGTGCGTAATTCACGCGGTAAACGATCCTCGGCGGATAGCTCACCCCCGGGTCTGCCCTGTCGTCCTTCACGAACGACTTCTCGGCGGAGCAGGCCCCGAAGTCCTCCAATACGAGTGCCTGTTCGGGCTTGAGGGCTTGCATGGAATCGATGGCGTCACTCAGCGCCTTCATCCGGCGCGTGAGGGCTTGCTCGGCCGGCGACGCCGAGCGGACTCTCAGGGCATGGATCCGAAGCCCCTGCCTCAGGACCACCGGCACGTGGAGGACCACCAGAAGCGCAGGCGTGGCAAGAACCGCCAGTGTCCAGTATGTGAGGACGGCCCTGACTACCGCGCTTCCTGAGCTCACGTTGGCCGGCTCTCCTATGGGTGGAACTTCCCTCGTCGCCGCGGCGAGTTGCGCTCGCTCCTCAAAGAACAGAAGGGCCAGCAATAGCGCCACGCCGGTCTGCCAAGTGACAAGCAGTGCGAGAACTCGGGCGCCGGTGTCGCCGTAAGTCTCCCCGCCATCCAGGTGGCACGCCCGTAGAACAAAGAACAACGGCCGGCCGAGGGCCGGACCGGAGAACCAGCCAACAACCGCCAGCACGCCCCCCATTGCAGACCACAGAAGAGTCCGCCCAACGGATCGCCCGGTCGGGATTCTGGGGCCGAACAGGAACAGAGCCGCCACCAGGAAGAAGGACGCCCCAGCCCAGCCGCCGAAGAAAACGTCGGGCCCGGACAGCTCAATCAGGCACGACTCGGATGAGTGTCCTACAAGACCACGGAACCCGGTGCCGACAGCGTGCACAACCCACATCGTGAGGAGCGACACGAGGAACGCGCCTGCGGAAGCGGCGACGAACCGAAGCACTCTCGCCACGGATCGGACCCGCTCAAACGCAACGAAGTACGCGGCAATCAGAGCGCCGAAGACAGGCGCAGAAAGGGCAAACCCAAACGGTGCCGGCTGGGCACCGAGCAGACCCGAAGCAAACCCCAGGATCGGCAGCAGCACAACGGCGGGCCTGGTGCCCATGGGGCGGCGCATACCTCAGCAGACACCGCCGGGCCGTCTTTTGTTCCGGGGTTACCCGCGCACCAGCCGGTCCACCACCTTGCCTTCGGGTGAACACAGCTCGATCTCCATCTGCATCTGGCCCACGGCGTGGGTCGAGCAGCTCAGGCAGGGGTCGAAAGCCCGGATCACCGCCTCCACGCGGTTCAGCATCCCCTCCTGCAGGTTGTTGCCGTCCACGAAGCGCTTGGCCACCTGCAGCACCCCGCGGTTCATCGCCAGGTTGTTGTGGCCCGTCGCGATGATCAGGTTCGCCCAGGTGATGAGGCCCTCGTCATCCACCTTGTAGTGGTGGATCAGAGTGCCGCGCGGCGCTTCGGCCGCTCCGATGCCCTCGCTGTTGTTCGGTCCCGCGAAGGCGCGTACGTGCTTGCTGAGGATCTCGGGATCGCTCAAGAGCCGCTCGATGCGCTCGATCGCGTGCACGATCTCGATCAGCCGCGCGTAGTGGTAGTAGAAAGAGCTGAGGATCGCGCCGCGCTCCAGGTCGCGGAACTCCGCCTGCTCCTGGTCCGCGATCGGCGTGCCGCAGCGGTCCGCCAGGTTCAGCCGCGCCAGGGGGCCCACACGGTAGATGCCGTCCGGGTATCCCTGCGGCTTGTAGTAGGGCGACTTCAGGTACGAGAACGGCTCAACCGCCTCGCCGATAAAGTCGTCGTAGCTGGCCGGACTCAGGTGGTCCGCGACGATGTGTCCCGAAGCATCCAGCACGCGCAGCGTGCCGTCGTAGTGCTCCAGGCCCCCGTCCTTGTCCACCATCCCCATGAACAGCGTGGGGAAATTGCCGAAGCTGCGGATCTCTTCGCGGAAGCCGTCCATCGACCCCTTGAACCAATCCAGCGTGCGCCGGGCAATGACCATCGCCTCGGGAATCCCGGCCAGAATCCGGTCGCGGTCCTCGACCGCGAGCGGGTCGTTCACTCCGCCCGGGACCACCCAGGCCGGATGAATCCGCTTGCCCGCCATCCACTCGATGATCTGCTGGCCGAACTTGCGCAGCATGATACCGTCGCGCGCCAGCGTGGGGTGCGCCGCGGCCAGGCCGAAGATGTTGCGCGTGGCCGGGTCCGCGTCCATCCCTAGAAGCAGGTCGGGCGAGGAGAGATGGAAAAAGCTCAGCGCGTGCGACTGGATGAGCTGCGCCAGGTTCAGGACGCGCCGCAGGTTCGCCGCCGCGGGCGGAATGCGGGTGGCCAGGATGCCGTCGCAGGCCTTGGCCGATGCGACCAGGTGGCTCACGGGACAGATCCCGCAGATGCGCGCCATAAGAGACGGCATCTCCGAGAAGGGCCGGCCTTCGCACAGCTTCTCAAAGCCGCGGAACTGGGTGACGTGGAACTGCGCGTCTTCGACGCGGCCGTTCTCGCCGAGGAACAGCGTGATCTTGGCGTGGCCCTCGATCCGGCTGACGTTTTCAATTCTGATAGTTTGTTTCGCCATGGCTACGCTCCGAACCTGGTGGCCTGGCTCAACTCGGGCTTGCGCCCGGCGAGGAGCTCGGTCAGCACGAAAAAGATGGCATCCGCCGAAGGCGGGCACCCTTGCACGAAGACGTCGACATCCACTACCTCGTGCACGGGCCGCACCTTCGTCAGCAGCTTGGGAATCACCTCGGCGGGTATCTGCTGATTGATGGTGGCGTTCTCGCGGTAAGCGCGGCCGTAGACCGCTTCCAGCCGGAACGCGTTGCGCATGGAGGGAACGTTGGCCGTCACGGCGCAATCGCCGAGCGAAACCAGCGTCCCGGTGTGCGCCCGAATCTTTTTGATCTTCTCGCGGTCGTCCACGCTCGACACCGCGCCTTCGACCAGCGTGATGTCGACGTGCTCCGGGAAATCCTTGGCGTCCACCAGCGGGCTGTAGACCAGGTCCACCTTGTCCGCCAGTTCGAGGATGCGTTCGTCGATGTCGAGGAACGACATATGGCAGCCGGAACAGCCGTCCAGCCAGACCGTTGCCAGCGTCACTTTCTTACTCATCGCTCGCGCCCCCTCATCAGGGTCAGGTACGGCAGGAACTGCCGCCGTTTGGACATCTCAGCCACAGACTTTCCTTTCTCCGACAGCGCCCCGGTGGGACAGACGTGGACGCACTTGCCACACGAGGTGCAGGTCTCCGACGATCCCCAGGGTTGCATCAAATCCGTAATCACGCGGCAGTCGATGCCGCGGCCCATCATGTCCCAGGTGTGCGCGCCTTCGATCTCGTCGCACACGCGTATGCAGCGGCTGCACAGGATGCAGCGGTTGTGATCGACCACGAACCGCTCGTGCGAGGCGTCCACGGAGAGCTTGGGATAGAGGTAGGGGAAGTGCACGTGGGTCATATCGAGCTTCTGCGCCAGGCTTTGCAGCTCGCAATTGCCGTTGGTCACGCACACCGAGCAGATGTGGTTGCGCTCGCTAAACAACAGCTCCAGAATGGTGCGCCGGTATTTCTGGAGGCGCTCGGAATCGGTGGTCACCTCCATGCCTTCGTCGATCGCGGTGGTGCAGGCCGGGAACAGCTTCTTCGCCCCCTTCACCTCCACCACGCACAGGCGGCAGGCGCCCACCGCGTGCAGGCCCTGCAGGTGGCACAGAGACGGAATGAAAACCCCGTGCTCGCGCGCCACTTCGAGGATGGTCTGGTCCGCCGTGGCGCTCACGTCGCGGCCGTCGATGACAAATGTTTTGATTGCCGTGCTCATGCTTTCACCTCCTGGTCCGCAAAGTGGCAGACCCCGGCGGGACAACGCTTCTCGATCACGTGGGCCTGGTATTCATCCCGGAAATAATGCAGCGTGCTCATGATCGGGTTGGGCGCCGATTGGCCCAAACCGCACAGGCTGGTATTCCGCACCACGTCGCACAACTCCTCGAGCGTGGCCAAATCGCGTTCCTCGGAATCGCCCGCGCAGATCCGTTCCAGCAGGTGGTACAGGTGCGTGGTGCCCACCCGGCACGGCACGCACTTACCGCACGACTCCGACATGCAGAATTCGATGAAGAACTTCGCCACATCCACCATGCACGAGCCTTCGTCGGTTACGATCATGCCGCCCGAGCCCATGATGGAGCCCACCTTGGCCAGCGACTCGTAATCGACCGGCAGGTCCAGGTGGTCCGCCGGAATGCAGCCGCCCGAAGGCCCGCCCGTCTGCACCGCCTTGAAGCCGCGCCCATCGGGAATGCCGCCGCCAATGTCGTAGATGATCTCGCGCAGCGGGATGCCCATGGGCACCTCGATCAGCCCGGTGTTGTTGATGCGTCCGGCCAGGGCGAACACTTTCGTGCCCTTGCTCTTGGCCGTCCCGATCTTGGAGAACCACTCGCCTCCATTGCGCAGGATGGGCGCGATGTTGGCGAAGGTTTCGACGTTGTTGATCAGCGTGGGGTGGCCCCACAGGCCTTCCTGGGCCGGATACGGCGGCCGCGGCCGCGGCGTGCCGCGCTTGCCTTCGACCGAATTGATGAGCGCCGTCTCTTCGCCGCACACGAACGCCCCGGCGCCCAGGCGGACCTCGATCTTGAAGGTGAAGTGCGTGCCGGCGACGTCGTTGCCCAGCAGTTCCAGCCGCTCGGCCTGGCGGATGGCGGTGCGCAGATGCTTGACCGCCAGCGGATACTCGGCCCGCACGTAGATGTAGCCCCGATTAGCCCCCACCGCGTAGGCCGCGATGGCCATGCCTTCGAGCACCCGGTGCGGATCGCTTTCGAGCACCGCGCGGTCCATGAACGCCCCGGGATCGCCTTCGTCGGCGTTGCAGATGACGTATTTCTGCCCGGTGCCCTGGGCCTTGGCCACGGTGCTCCACTTCAGGCCGGTCGGGTAGCCCGCGCCGCCGCGTCCGCGCAGCCCGCTCTTGATCACCTGCTCGAGCACCTCGCCGGGCCGCTTCTCCGTGACCACCGAGAGCAGCGCCGAGTAACCGCCCGCGGCGATGTAGTCCTCGATGCGTTCGGGATCGATGAAGCCCGAATTCTCGAGCACGATCTTGCTCTGGCGCGTGAAGAACGGCGCGCTGGTGTCGCACTGCAGCCGCTTGACCGGCTTGCCGTCTTCGAGGCTGCGCACGATGTCGGTGGAATCGTCGGGCTTGACGTCCCGGTACATGGTGTTGTCCACCGTGATGAGCGGCCCCGCCGAGCACAGGCCCATGCAGCCGACGCCCTTCACGTGGCACTCGTCCTTCATGCCCGATTCCAGCACTTCCTTCTCGAGCGCCTTCTTCACCTCGCCGCTTCCGGCCGACAGGCACCCCGCCGCCGTGCACACGCAGATGTGGTGCGGGTGCTGCGCCTGCTTCTCCTTCTCGGTAGTTGCAATTTCCTGGAGTTCTTCGGAGGTCATTTGGCCACGTACCTTTCGGCTCTCGCCACCATCTCGGCCGCGTTCAGTTTCCCGACCACGTCCTTCTCGAATACAGCCACGGGCGCGATGCTGCAAGAGCCCACGCAGCGCGCCGTCAGCAGCGAAAGCTCGCCGTCCGGCGTGGTTTCGCCCGGCTTGATGCCGTATTTCTTTTCCATGGCCGCCAGCAGCGCCGGCGCCCCGTTGATGTAGCAGGCCGTCCCGGTGCACACCACGCAGGTGTGCCGCCCGGGCGGCTTCATCGTAAAGAAGTGGTAGAACGTTGCCGCGCCATAGGCCTGGCTGAGCGGCACGCGCAGGGACTGCGCCACGAAGCGCAGACCCTCGGGTTCGAGGTACCCGAAGGCTTCCTGCACGCTGTGCAGGGCCTCGATCAGCGCATGGCCCTGGTAGCCGTTGCGCCGCATGGTTGCCTCCACGATCTTCCACCTTTTGTCGGGAGAAGGAGGCCGCGGGTTCGTTGTAAACATAAGAGCGGTGGATTACCTTTCTGTCAAATCGAAAACGAAGTTATGGGCCACGAATGCACACGAATGGACACGAATGGACACGAATGAGATGCTCGCTTTCAATTCGTGTTCATTCGTGTTCATTCGTGGCCAAAATTCCGAGTTCTAAAAATCGTTCGGAATGGACCTCAACTGCTTCATTGTGAAAACGGGGCCGTCTTTGCAGACATACACTGGTCCGGCATTACAGCGGCCGCACTTGCCTACGCCGCACTTCATGCGGTTCTCGAGGCTGGTGTAAATATCTTCTTCCTTAATTCCCATGCGGTCGAGCACCGGAAGCGTGTACTTGATCATGATCGGCGGCCCGATCACCAGCGCGATCGCGTTTTCCGCCGGAACCTGCGCGCGTTCGAGAACGGTCGGAATCAGGCCGATCTCCCCCTTCCACTCCGGCGTCTCTCCGCCCGGGTCCACGCAGCGAACCACCCGCACCCGCTCGCGCTTACTCCACTCGTCTAACTCACCGGCATAAGTCAGATCCGCTACCGTGCGGGCGCCGTAGACGATCGTGATGTCGCCGTACTTCGCGCGGTTCTCGAGCGCATACCACACCGCGCAGCGGATGGGAGGCATGGCGATCCCGCCGCCGATAAAAACAAGATTGCGCCCCTCCCAAGCTTCCATCGGATAGCCGTTGCCGTAAGGTCCGCGGAACCCGATGGTGTCGCCTTTGT